>DDLT01000064.1 GCA_002340265.1 Lentisphaeria bacterium UBA2565
TCAGCTTGTCGACAAAGTCAAAAGTAACTCCATTTCTCCGAAATGGATGGTGCTGTTCGAGGTTAATGCCACTTCGGAGAAGTGGCTCTACTGATGTCTTTTTGTAAAAACATGAGGTTTGTCCACAGCCTGAAAAACGTAGCCTTCGAATACTCTGTGAGCTCTGCGCCTCTGCGTGAGGTGTTACACAACGGAAGATTGCGCAGCAATCTGAGTACCCCGTGTCCCCGTGGTTTACTTGTTTTCTGTATACCATGTACTGCTTACCGCGCACTAATATAAAGACGTTTTGTGGTGGTGATAGAAAAATTGGTGTGTCACTAATGAGACAGTTATGCAGTAGTATTGTAGTATTTTGGAAATTTTAGTTTGAAAATCTAAGATGTTCTTGGTAAAATGAAACGTGCCGATTAACGGGGCTGTTAATCGGACTTTTAAACTAGACATTAAAAATATATTGGAGAAATGAAATGAAAAAGAAATCATTCACACTCGTCGAGATCATGATTGTTGTAGCAATCATCGCAATCCTAGCAGCAATCGCAGTACCTGCGCTTGGTAAAAACCGTGAGGCGGCAATGGAGCAGACAAAACAGGCAAACATTAAAATGGTAAATTCAGCTATTATTTCATATTTGGCTGCAAATCCCACTGTGTCAGCTGAGGACGTGGGTATGGCTGAAATTTGTACACAGTTGATTGACCCTGAGACAGGAAAAGCTCCAAAAGACTTTGAACACCTAAAGGTCGGTGGTAAATCAATTACGATAACTGAGGCTAAAGACGCTGTGGGAAAACCTGGGGATGCAGGCTATAAACCGGCTGTAGAGGCTTCAATTAAGTATGAGTAATAATTTAGTGGGTTTGTGCCCTGCTAAGCTAGAGCTTCAATGAATATATGTGATATATAATTTGCTGTAGCTTATAGACAGAAGGTTCTAGTTTATGCTAGAACCTTTTTTTGTTTAAATCATATACGTGTAGAGGTCTTTTATGAAAAAGAGTATGGGAAGGTTTACACTTGTGGAAATTTTGGTTGTTTTAGCAATTCTGGCAATTTTGTCGGCTATTGCTATCCCGTCGTTTACTAAAAATAAAGAAGTTGCGGATAGCAAGGCTCGGGAAAATTTTATTTTAATGGTGAAAACCGCTAAGGAGCGATATGCGATGGATCATGGTACATCAAACCCTATTACTGAAGCTAAGTTATTGAAGTATTTACCATTGATTAAGGATCTGGATGAAATGGACGTGGCAGGTAAGTCTATTGATGTAAAAGGGTTTGGGGTTGATCCAGAGTATAAATAAACTTTGAGCTTTGTTGGGTGATGGCGTAACCTTAGTATTGAATTTTATGTATAATAGAAGTTACGCACTCTGCACGAAACCGCAATTATAGCTGGGTGTAGAGTTATCGTTGATTATTTATCGATAGATGTCCTGATATTGAGAGATTCTGCTTGAGTCCCAAACTATAATTCCTCGACAATCGCTTAATCTACCTTGTTTTTTAGCAAAGTCGTATAATTGTGACTGGTGTCTCTAATTTGAGAGGGCGGACGGTGAAATATTGACATTTTTTTTAAATGTTGATTTTTTGCCTTAAAGGAATGACTTTGTTTGCTATCTTAGCGAAGTAATCCGAGATTTACATGCCTTTAGGAAAATCCTATAAAGGTTCTAATGTTGCCTTTTCGATTATTCATGGTGTACGATTTAACGATTCAGTGGATTGAGAAATATGCTAAAAAAGATTTTAAGTAATTTTGAGTGGAAAAGGAGTGCGGATAAGTTCGGGCCTAAACGGTTAGTCGTTTTTGTTGTAAACTCTGAATGTACTAAGGTGGTTGTTCTTAACCGATGTAATGATAAAGTAGTTATTGAAGAGACTTTGATGTTGCCCAAGTGGGATGTAGAAAACCCGGAAACAAGCCTTGCGGCTTTTAAACGAGATTATCAAATTGATGCACATTACTGCAGTGTCGTCCTGCAGCTTGACAAAGAGCAGGTGAGGGTGTTGAATGTCCCTCGTAATGATTTGCGTGATAATCTTGGTGCAGCGGTTTTTGAATTAATGGGTTCTGATGATTCTCAGGCGGTTGTTTTTGACTATGATGAAACGCAGGCATCTACAGCTGTAGTTCCGGTTTTCGCAGCGTCCCTACCTCTTGACGAGGCAGAAGGATTTAGGGAAGAGGTGGTTGACGCACTAATGCAACCAGTTTCTCTTGATTTAAGTACATCGGTGATTTTGAATTTTGTAAAAAAAATAGCGGGGGGCGGAGAGGATTATTCCAGTTTTTTTTATGTAGGTGATGTAAGTTCTGTTTTTGTAGTATTTAGAAAAGGTAGCCCTGTTCTGGTGCGACACTTTGGAACAGGTTACCGTCATGTTATTGAGTCGATATGTCAGGAATTCGGTTTTAATGAGAATATGGCTCTGGATACATTCTTTACAAACTCTTTTGATTTTAGCACATCTATGAGAAGGTTTACACCCTGGTTTCATCAGCTTGGGATTTGCATGGACTACGTTGAACGTCACTTACATGGTCGCGTTAGGACAATGAATGTTTATGGACTGGGCTCGCGTTCAAAGTTTTTTTGTGACTCTTTACAGAGTCGTATAAAACGTGAAGTGAATGTTCTGAAAACGTCAGATTTGTTAGCTGATTATGTGGAAGGTGAAGTTGATGATGCGCAAGCTGAATTTTTTATTGCGATTATCACTGCGGTGGAAGTTATGCTAGGAGGGCTTTCTAAATGAGTTTGGATTTAAGTTTTTGGGAACCGCCTGACTGGAAAAGAGAGACACGGGTTAATCCACTTTTCTGGGTGTTTGTCGCTGTGGTTATAGGTGTCGGAGGTTTGAGCATTGGGTTGACTGTTGCTTTGCAGAGAGCGACTGAGTTGGGTGCTCAGCATGACATGTACAAGATTGATATGGCTAGAATTTCTGCTCAATATAATGGTGTCGAAAAAAGTAAAAAGCTTTATCAAAGCATTGAAAAAGGTGTTTTGCTGAACTTACGTGAACGTGTTGCACGCAGGCGTGCCATGGCTCCAACTTTGTCAAAACTGTTTAAAATGGTTAATGATGATATTGTTTTTGATGCTTTGAGCTTGAAAGGGGTTGAGACTGTGGGGCAAAAGGGGGCTTCAATAAAATCAATGCGTTATTCCTTGATTGTAAGCGGGACTGTGTTCGGCACAGATTCGGAGGATAAATTAAGTGAGTTTCAACAGCTTTTTAAGGATGAAGAGCAGGGTTTCGGGGAAAGTATGCTTTCTAGTGAAGTTACCCAAATTGACAGTTCTGGAGAGGAAAGCGGAGTGGCTAAAACTGTTTTTACTATAAAATCGGAGTTTAAAGAGAAATAAGATGGCTGATAAAAAAGTAAAAACACCGGAAGAGGCAGCGAAAGAGAAAAAGCAATTGATTTTTTTGGGCTGCATGCTTGGACTTGCTGGAGTATATTTCACATTTACAGGCTTGATAAAACCACAGCTTAAAGCTTATGAAGAGCTAAAGACAAAAGTTGTTGAAACAAAGAATAGGCTTGCTTTGATGAAGTCGACAGTTAGTGGCAAACGTACATTGGATAGGCTCTGTTATGAATCCTTAAAAAAAGTAGATCATCTTACTGATATCTTTTTCCCTCCAAGAGAAAATTCGATTCTGTGGTTGCAGAACCTTGTTGATGACGTCGCTGACTCCTGCGGTGTGTCTACTGATGAGCGAAGCTGTAAGCAAGTAGGGGTTAAAACTATGATTTCAGCAGGAAAAGAGTCATTGGTAGAAGATTATGATTTTCAGGTGTCAATCAACAGTGATTTACACACTTTCGGCTGCTTTGTCGGTGAAGTTGAACGAAGAATACCGTTTTGCTATGTAACAAACGTTAGTATAGTTAAAGGAAAAGATAGAAAGATTACAGGTAGTTTTAACTGCATTATACCACGTTTGACTAACAAGGGTGTTGAAGAGTTTGGAAAACTTGCTGAAATGTATAAGACAGCGGAAGGTGAGAAATGAAGATTATAGCTACTTTGCTTTGTGTTCTACCTGTGTTTCTTAATGCACAGAGAAACTATTTGATTCTAGATGGTTTAAGCCCTAATTATGTCGTTAATGAGAGATTTAAAGAACTTAATGGTGCGAAAGAGTTTACGGTGGAGTTTATGATTCGCTATAAAAAGTCCTTCACTGATCCATCTGGGTTGCTGTTGTTTGGGAAAGACCGTAGTGCGTCCTATTTAGCTGTGGTCATTTCTCCCAGTAATGCAATTGAAGTTTGGGTTCGTGGTAAGGATGATGCAGTTGTTATTGTGGAGTCCATTGAGCCATTAGCCGAAAATAAATGGCACAGTGTTGCAGTGGTTTACAATGGATTGGCTACTGACACGGATGTTACAGTTCAAAATCGCCTAGTGATGAAGATTTTTGTAGATGGAAAACTGACTGGCTCTAAAACACGGAAGGCTGATTCGGTGTTTCCCGCAAACTTGGCGACAGATATGACTGGTTTGAGAATTGGCTCCAGTGCTAGCCCTCAGAATTATTGCGGAGATATTAGCAGCTTGAAAGTTTGGTCGAAAGCTTTGAATGCAGAACTAATTAGTGAATGGATGAATAGAGAGTATGATGAAACGCATCCGTTACATGATGCATTGATATGTTATTATGATATGAAGCTGGCGACAGAAGGTCTTATTAAGGATACTGTAAATGATTTTGACCTCAAGTTTGAAGGAAGACTTAATCAACAGAATATCGTGGATTTGATGAAAGGTGATAGTTTTGTCACTACACTTAAAGAAAAAGACCAGGATTATAAGGTCTTTAAATTACCTCGCGAGAATGGGTATACTTTAAGCGGGAAGGAGCGTGACCCCTTTCATAAGGTCGTTAAGGAGAGAGACCCTTCTGAACTTTCGTCAGGTGAGTTAAAAACTCTGAATTCTCATTTTGCGGACTATAAGCTGACGGCTGTAATTAAAGGTAGAAAACCAACCTGTTTTTTTAATAAAGGTAAACTTAAGATTGGCGATGTGGTCAAAGTAAAAGCGGGAAATAGATTTATTAAAGTAAAAGTGGATAGAATCAAAGAAAAACCGCTTGGGGTAGTTTTTAAAGCGGGTTCAGTTGAAATAGTTAAAGAAATAAAACGGTAACAATAATAATGGGGTTCGAAATGAAAACAAGAAGATTGTTCATGTCGACATTTGCAGCAGGGTTGTGTTCTGTTGCAGGGTTTGCTGATGATGCATCAGGTGCAGTGGAAGTTACAATACCCGAAGCGGTGACTGCAGAGGTAGTGCAGGAAGAAAGCTATGAGGTTACTTTTGAATTTGTTGATACTCGAATTCAGGACGTTTTAAGTATTATGGCGGAACAACGCCCTAATACTTCGATTCTTATTGGTCCTGAAGTTCAGGGCAATGTGACGCTGAATTTGAAGAAAGTACCATGGCTGAAGGCCTTGGATCTGATTCTGAAGCAGCATGGACTTGTTTATGAAAATATTAGTGAAAATATCTTTGAAATTAAAGTATCCGAAGTACCTGAAGTAACTGCGAAGGCAGATGTCAAGATAGTACTTTATGAGATGAGTGAAATTGTGAATATGGACTCTAAGGAGTTATTCAAGCTTTACTCAAAATTGGCAGACGCACGAGCTGATGTCACTACGGAGCAGATGCGTTCACACATAATTGAAAATGGTAAAGTTTTTATTAAAGAGCTTGTCGCTGATAACCAGCAGGCTGTAAAAATTCTGAAGGTTCTTGCTAATGATGCTGATTTGAACTTTTCCTTTTCCGGAGTGGATAAAGTAACTACCAAGGCTGAAAAAGGTGCTCCTGCTACCGCATCAGCATTTACAAACCGCGTATCACTTCGTTTACGTCGCATGCCTTTGGAGAAAGTGTTGACAATGGTTTGTAATAAAGGCGGTTTGAGTTGCCTCTACAAAGATGATGTATGGGAGATTTCTCCTCGTCGTCCAGAGCAACAGCGCCCGTTGGTTATTGGACATTTTGATGTTAAATTTTTAGCAGTTGACAATGAGCTTCTTGCAGTTCTCCGTAGTATGATCTCCGAGCGTGGTAAAATCACGGCAGGTAAAAATAAAATTCTGATTGTGAAAGCTACTGAAGAGGAGCAGGAGGCTATACGTAATACGTTGGCAGTGATGGATAAACCGACGCCACAGGTGATGATCGAGGCGCGTTTCTTTGAGCTTGCTGATGGAGAAAGTTCTCATATTGGTATTGACTGGTCTGCAGCACTAGGCGGTGAAACAGGGCAAGGGATGACTGTTTCAGCAAGTGGAAAAACTGATTTCAAAGATACGATGTATACGCCTAACCAAGTTACTTCTGAACCTGGGAATCCTACGTTTGAATTAAAGCCTGGTGTAAGTCAGACAAATGTGGATGACTGGATTGCTAAGAACAAAAACCTTGATGAAACATTTGACACTGAGGAACTCTTTGATCAATTTTATAGAATGGTTCCAGGAACGGCTGGTGTGAAAACCTATGAGGGACTGGAGCGAATAACAACCGGCAGTGTGGGATATGCTGGTTTTTCTGCAACACTTCGAGCTTTGAACGCTGATTCAGGAGCACAGCAGCTTGCTAATCCTAAAATTGTCGTCACTTCTGGTGAACAGGCTACAATTCATATTGGTGCTAAGGAGCCGATTATTAAGTCATCAAGTTCAGGTTCCGGTGAATCAGCTGAGCGTACTTATGAGCTAGATAGTAACTTTGGAAATGCTGATACTAATAAGATTGCCAATTTGACTGGTGAAGAAGGCGAGATTGAAGATGTGTTTAATGCGCAAGGTACGCCGGGTTATCTTGACTTAGGAACTATCCTCACTGTGGCTCCAACAGTCAAAACTGAGGATCAGGTTTATATTAAGGTAATTCCAAACTTGATGAGACAGACTGGGCAGATTACAATTGCTGGTAATACCTATCCACGACTATTCAGTACTAAGGTATATACGGAGTTTACAATTAACAGCGGTCAGACCATTGCAATCGGCGGTTTGACAAAAGAGCAAGAGGTTAATGCAACGAATAAAGTACCTCTGCTTGGAGATATACCGCTGATTGGTAAATACCTATTCAGTTATGAATCAAACGAGAGAGAACGTTCAGAAACAGTAATTTTCCTTACCGTTAATGTTGTTGGTGCGAAAGATCTAAAAACTACTAGCGGTATACCGATTAACTCTAAACTTGTTGATCCTGTATTGGAAACTATTCGTTTGCAGGATACACAGGGTGCTGAGTATATCCCTCAGTCGCAGCAAGCTCAAGAACAGGAAATTGTTCCTGCGGAGGAAGGTGATTTAGAAGACTCTTCCGAAACTGAAGTTGCAGAAGAGGTTGAAGCTGAAGTTGCAGAAGTCGAAGAGGTTACTGAACCAGAACCTGTGATAGCCACTGAAGAAGAAGTGATTGTAATTGAGTAAATAGACCAGGCAGGTGGTTTTGCCACCTGCTTTTTGGTTCGAGAGGTTGGAATGTTTTAGTCGGGAAGTGTATAAAATGATAAATAGCAGATTGAAGAAAAAGGCATTTACACTGGTAGAGGCTCTCGTGGCAGCAGTTGTGCTTGCTATAATAGCGCTATCAGTTTATTCGTCGATGCTTTTAGCTAAAGACACTACCTATAATATGAGACTGAGAGAGCGTGCCATGGCAATGGTTAGCCTACGCCTTGAGGAGGCTGTGAAATCCCCTTTCCGTAATGTGAAGGATTTTGGTGAGAGCTATCCGAGTGGAAGAGATGAAACAGATAAATATCAAAATATAGATGCTGTTACGGGATTGGGCGATGATGAGTTTGATTATACTCCACGTTTAACGAATCTTAAGTTAATGACATATGTTCATGATTATGGAGTAAGCTGTAAGATTGTTGTAGTCGCTAGTTGGATTGACAATAAGGGAGAGCTAAGATCTGTAAGAAACCATGTTTTTAAATATGATGACAGATAGGGGCGTGAAAATGAAATTGACTCGTAAATACTTTACTCTCATTGAATTTTTAATTGCCGGCATGGTTGCTCTGGCTATTTTAACGGGCTCAATCATTCTCTATATCCAGCTGCTGGAAGTGAATCGCGATTGTTCTGCAGAGGTTATACTTAGTCGAGCATCAAGGTTAATGAAACAAAAGGTTGTGAGAAAATTTAAATTGGGTGAAGCCATTTGGGACGATATTAAAACCGTTTCACAACAGAATATTAAATATGAATTTGTTGATACCGATGTAAGCTTTCCTGATTTGCTTACTACAAAAAAGTCGAATATTATCCTGCACTTTAACCCGGGAAAAAAAGAACTTGTTGCTCAGGGAATGAAGGGCGCTAAGAATGAGAAGTTAAATAATAATTTTGATGTATTTATTGATGAATTTGACGTTGTTAAACAGGATCCTACTGGCTCTGAGATTTTGGCATTACGAAGAGTGGAAGTTAAATTTGTTTTACGCCTTGTGCACGCTGGTAAGACGTATTACAGACGGGACTCGCTACTAGTCCCCATAATGAATTATCAACGGTAGTTAACAGATGGAGGTTATTATGTTACGAGACAACAAAGAGAATGGATATGCCTTAGTTCAAACCCTTGTTCTTTTGATGGTATCATCAATCGTGATTGCTGCGATGATTAAAATTTCCAGATATAGTATGGCCGAATATGATTTAGACAGTGATTATGACTCTGCACTGTTTTTGGCTATGAGTGGGTTGGAAAAAACCAAACAGAATATTTCTGAAGCATTTACTCTTTACCTTTATGATTCCCCAAATTCAGGGGCTCCGAGTAAGGTGAAATGGTTTGACGAATTTAATAAACAGGGCAGTAGCGTCGTTTCCGCTGGGAGGTACAAGGTTGATCAGCCGAAAGAGTCGAAGTTTTTTCATGCTGTTGATGACACCGATCAGTCCGAAGACAGTAAACTTGAGTGGAGAACTGATGGAAAGTATTCGGTTAATATTTCATCTTTCATACCAGGTGGATCAAAAACAAATGGTGTAGATCCATTTGTGCGCTATGTAAAAGTGCAAGTGGAAGCTACTGTCGGTAATTCAACTAGAAAAATTGAAGAAGTTATAAAATATGGACTTGAGTCTGTTATCACTCAATACGCCTATTTTCAGAACCAGCCGATGTTTGTAAAACCGACTGCAATGATGAGGTTTAACGGTGATCTGAGAAGTAATGGAAATACGACATTCTTAAATAATGACGGTAAGATTGCAGGAGATGTTTACGCTTCTGTTTGCCCAGACTTTGGCGCGCTTGGACTGGGTAATATTTCTGGTAAGGTAAGTGCCGTTCCATTGGGAGAATATAATACAAATGCAAATACGGGGAAGCAGGCGAGACCAGTTTATGAAGATGGATACAATTACGGCTATCATCCGTTGGATGCAGCTGATGGTCAGGTTCCGAAGGTTAGAGAGTTTGCTAATGAGCCGCAGATTTACGTACCGCCGCTGGGTAACCTGGAGTTATATAAGAATAAAAATGCAAGTATAAAGCAAGGAAACAATACGATTGTCCGTGGACATCACAGTTCGACCGATGTAGGAATTGATGGTATTTCAGGTTCGCCTGATGATGGCTCACTTTACCTTGAAGGTACTAAGGATAACCCTGTAGAAATTAATGGAAGTGTTGTTGTTGAAGGGGATGTGGTGATAAAAGGGTACATTAAAGGTCATGGCTGTATTTATGCTTCGAAAAATATTCATGTTATTGGAGATGTGAAATATGTAAATCCTCCTGAATGGAATAAGCCGGGAACTACTGTGGATAATCAGTTGAATAAAGATCTAGTTGGCTTTATGTCTAAGGGAAATATTGTGTTTGGGAATTCGGAAAAAATCGACCAGAAGTCTAAATTACTGAAGGCTGCGTACCCTCATGGTGCGCCGGATTCCGATGCGGATAACGGCTTTGATAGTGATAACAATATTACTAATGGCGTTGAGTTCGATGGCGATTACTCAAAGTATGCAACTGCTTATAATAATAACACTAAGCAAGTGGAGAATCTGAAAAGGACAGATTCGTTACCACGTGAGAGGATGAATCTAAATAATAACTTTTATATTGCTAACCAGATTAAAAAAGTTCAACGTAAGTGGATACCACCTAGATATAAAAAAATATACGAATACAAACAGGTTTTAGTAAATACAGGTGGTATTGGATCGAGTGCGCAGGAACCAAAATATGAGACAAAAAAAGTAGAGATTGGCACAGAGTTAGTAAAACCAGGATATTGGAAGGAGGCTAAGGTTTCTTGGTCACAAAATTTTGGATATCCTCCTAGTGATAAAGAGTTCAGAGAAAATCGCAGTCTTATTAGAACTAATCAAAGAAACCTAAAATGGGGATCGGATATTAGAAAAGGAGATAAAATCCTTATCAATGGTGAAGAATATACAGTTGTTGCCGGTAATAGCGGTTATATAAAAGTTGGCAGGAGTATACCGGGTGATAAAGGTCAGACCGTAATCTCATCTGTGGAACTACCATATCGTCCATATTCCGTGAAAGATAAAAGGTACTATGAACCGACTGTGCAAAGTGATTTTATTGAGAAGAATGCAGAATCGGCTCCTTCACACTTTGATGGAGTATATTTCACCAATCATCTTATTGCTGGTTTTGTAAATAATATTACGGTGAATGGTAGCATCGTGACAAGGGATAGTGCATTCCAAATAAAAAACAGGGCAACTTTTAATTGGGATATGCGACTGGCTGTTGCACATGGGTCGAGTAATATGGCTAGTATGATTGGTCTGCCTAAAAATCACTCGAATGTATCTGTGTATTGGAGAGAGCTTTAATGAAATTTGTTTTCATTTTTATGACCTTTTGCTTTGTTACTGTCCAAGCCCAGATTGTAAATGAGGAAAGTGAATGGGAGCAAATACAGGAAATTCGAGAGAAAAGTGTTCAAAATTTCTCTAGTTTTGAGGATGCTGAGCAGGAACAGAAGCTTGAGCTTGAAGAGCGAAGGAAACAACTTAAGTTGTCGATGGAGCAAGATTTGGAGGTCGCTTCTAAGCAAGCATCAAAGGTAACTGAACTTGTGGGCGTAGAAGTTAGTGACAGACAGCAAGAAGAATTCATAGACGAAACAGATAGTGCTGAGAATAATGCCAGCGATGAGTCAGATTCGACCGATTTTTCTTTCAATATTGTTATCTTATGTATTATTGCTTTTTTGCTGATTATATTTGTTTTTAGGTATGTTTATCTTCATTCAGCGCATGCAAAATCTAAAGTTCGCTCGATTTGATGCACTGGTGTAAGTAGGTCTTTCTCTTACAAGTAGAGTAGGCGCAGTTTTTCGACTGCGCTTTTTTTGTGCCTTACGGATGTGAGGTTTTTGTGGAAAAACGCTGTCATTTTGGCTTAATCCTTTTATTTTGTCATTCATGTTTTTAATTATCGAATTTTGGAATTTTGATGGATAATGTTTTTGCAATTCTGGGCAGTGATGAGGCTTTGATTAAAAAGGAAGCTGATTTGATTGCTAAAAAGGTGGCTGGTGAGCATGCGGATGAGTTTACGCTTGACGTTTGCGAGACGTCTGATTCGGTGTCAGCTGTCGATGCGTTGACACAGGCAATCAATTCGATTCAGACGCCCGCTTTTATGGGAATGACAAAAACTGTCTGGCTAAAAAACTTTCCTTTTGATCAAGAGGGGACGAAAACATCTAAGGATGCGCTAAATGTTAATCTTCGACTTCTTTCCGGTATGATCGAAAAGGGGATTCCGAATGATGTAAATCTGATTATGAGCGGAACAGGAAGTGATTCACGTAAATCGTTTTTTAAAACGTGTAAAAAAGCGGCATCGAAAAATATGCAGGTACTGGATCAGCCGAAGATTACGGATCGCGACTGGCAGGAGAAGGTGAAGCGTATTATTCAGACTTCTGCCAAAGAGAAAGGTTTGAAGCTGGCGAATGACGCGATTGAACATTTGATGAGTGTGTTTGGTGTGAATACTGCCAGCATTGAGAATGAACTTGAAAAGATTTTCTGTTTCTGTGGTGAAAAGAGTCCGATTACAAAAGCGGATATTTATGAGATTTGTCATGGTGACCGTGAAGCTGAGTTTTATGCATTTGGAAGCGCTCTTGGCGCGAGAGATTTAAACACCGCGTTGCTCTCTCTTAAACGACTCTTTGTAAATGGAAAAGACGAAAGCAGTATTGCGATGGGCGTTTTAGCTCAAACTTCCAATACATTCCGACAAATGCTTCAGGTGAAGCTTTTTATGGGAATTACCCGTTCTAATGCCTATTCAATTGTGAATACGATAAAGAGTCCGCCGGCAGCTTTGAAAGAACGACTTCTGGCAACGTGTCCGGATGTGTTCAAAGGCAATCCGTTTGCGATGAAGTTTAAAGCGCAGGATGCGGAAAAATATAGTGGGAAAGAGATCGTGAATGCGATTCATCTCATAACCAATGCGTATAAAAAAGCGGTGTCATCGGGTTGTTCTCGACAACTGCTTCTAGAGCACATCGCATTACAGATTGTTCAAAAGTAAGAAACTAATAATTAAATAAAACTGTTAACTACTTACTGTTAACTGATAACTGA
>DDLT01000304.1 GCA_002340265.1 Lentisphaeria bacterium UBA2565
CCTTGAGTTACAGATGCCACTGAGATTGAAGAGTCAATATCAGAATCATTATTAAGAACGGAAACTACAACCGAACTATCTTCATCAACTGTTACTGAATCATCAGTGGCAACCGGAGCGTCATTAACAGGATTAATTGTCACTGAAACTGAAGCAGTATCAGTTAACTCACCGTCACTGACCGTATAAGTGATACTATCCAAACCACTACAGTCAGCATTTCCTGTATAAGTTATGCTTGTGCCGTCAGTAGTTGCAGATCCACATACTCCCTGCGTCACAGCTGTAACTGTTAAGCTGTCACCTTCTACATCAGAGTCGTTGGTAAGAACAGAGATCACAATTGCACCATCCTCGTCAATTGTTACTGACTCGCCAGTTACCACAGGTGCATCGTTCACAGCATTTACGGTCACAGAAACCGTCGCAGTATCAGAAAACTCACCATCTGTGATAGTGTATGTGAATGAATCTATACCGTTGTAATCAGCAACCGGCGTATAAGTAACTGTTGTGCCGTCAGTAGTAACAGCACCATTTGTACCCTGAGTAACGATAGAAACAGTCAACGGATCAGAATCTTGATCACTGTCATTTCCAAGAACAGAAACTACAACCGAGTCATCTTCATCAACCGTAGTTGAATCATCTGTCGCAACTGGCGCGTAATTTGGTTCCACCACTTCTAGCACAACTGCTGAGAAACCAGTCCAGCCGGAACCGGCAGTGACCTGAACGCCTACAGTGATATTTCCATTGCCGTCAGTGTTAATATATTTAAAGACACCGCCAGCTTCCTCAAGTGTAGTTTTGGCAATACGGTCAGATCGAGCCATTACTGATGTTTCAACGTCCACACCATTAGTTACGGTATAGGTATCAGTCGCGCCATTACCATCATCAAAGATAGCGTAAACTCGAGCATTGTAAGTCAGGGCATCGTCCAGACCAGAGAATTTCACAGTGATTGGATTTGTTGGTACATTGTAGACAATGTCATCTGCTTCTACCACATAATATGGATCCGCAGCAGTGCCCGACCATGTAGCTTCGGCGGCGTCACCTCCAGCATTATATACATTTGCTAAAGTGATGGAAACATTATCAGCCACAGTAGAACCGTTGCCATATTTCACAACAGATCCGGCTTCAATTGTTCCGTTCCCAAAGTCCATAACATTGTAATTCGCAGCATTCCCACCTGCGGAAGCCAAATCGACTGCAATGACATCACCAACAGTCAGATCTTCATAAACTTCATTTACAGTAACAGAAACTGTTGCAGTGGCAGAGAACTCTCCATCTGTAATTGTATAACTAAATGAATCGTCACCGAAGAACTCAACGTCTGGGAGATAAGTCACAGTTGTTCCATCTGTGGAAACTGTACCATTTGATCCTTGAGTGACAAATTCTACAGAAATTGAAGAGTCAACATCAGAGTCGTTATCCAGCACTGTGATAACGACTGATCCATCCTCATCAACAGTTGCTGAATCATCAGTCGCAACTGGTGTATCATTAACCGCATTTACAGTGACAGAAACTGTAGCTGTATCAGTCAACTCACCATCAGTGATTGTGTAAGTAAATGAGTCTAGACCATTGAAATCTGCTACTGGTATATAAGTTACAGTCGTTCCATTAGTGGTTACATTACCGTTTACGCCCTGAGTTACCGATGTCACTGAAATTGAAGAGTCAATATCAGAGTCATTTGTCAGAACTGCAACTACAGCCGAACCATCTTCATCCACTGTTGCTGAATCATCAGTCGCAACTGGTGTATCATTAACCGCATTCACAGTTACTGAAACCGTTGCACTGTCGGTCAATTCACCATCGGTAATTGTGTATGTGAAGGTATCAACTCCATTATAATTTGGAATTGGAGTATAAGTCACTGTAGTTCCATTTGTAGTCACAACACCGTTTGTGCCTTGAGCTACAGATGCCACTGAAATTGAAGAATCAATATCAGAGTCGTTACTCAGAACGGAAACCACAACCGAACCGTCTTCATTCACGGTTGCCGAGTCATCTGCTGCCACAGGAGCATCATTAATAGGATTTATAGTGACAGAAACAGTAGCTGTATCAGTCAACTCACCATCAGTAATTGTATAAGTGAAGCTGTCAATTCCACTGCATGTCGGATTCGGAGTATAGGTTACCGTTGCCCCGTCTGTTGTTACAGAACCGCATACACCTTGAGTTACAGCCGAAACTGTTAAAGAGTCTCCATTCGCATCTGAATCATTATCAAGAACAGAAATTACAACTAAACTATCCTCATCAACTGTTGTTGAATCTCCGACAGCAACAGGTGCGTAGTTTGGTGCAACTGCTTCAAGAACAACTGCATTAAGAACAGACCAACCGCCGGATGAGGAGACAGTCACCACAAGATTACCGCTACCATCTGTTGAAACTCCATTGAATACCAATCCAGCATCTTCAAGAGTTGCAGAATTCCAGATTGTGCCACGATCTGTTGAGGTCTGCTGAGTTGCAGCACCATCAGTCACTGTAATTGTTTGACCAACAGCATCCTGCCCACTCAAGAAATTATAAACGCGAACATTGAACTTAAATGAATCATCTAAACCCGAGAAGGTCAAAGAAATATCATTTGGACTGAATGATATATCATCAGCTGCCACCTCGTAATAAGCATCTGCTGCTGTACCGCTCCAGTTACCTCCGGCTGGATCATCATTAAAACCAGTAACTGTTGAAAGTGCGACAGACAGTTCCGGTTTAATTTGCTGAGTTGTATATTCAACTACCTGCCCTGCTGAAACAGATCCACCTGATGTAGCGATCACGTTGTAATTGGTTGCATTGCCGCCAGATGAACTCAAATCAACAGCAATTACATCACCATCCACAAGGTCAACAACATCAGTCACATTTACTGTTACCATCGCTGTACTTGTCAATTTTCCGTCTGAAACTTCGACAGTTAGGATATACTGCTGAATTGCTTCATAATCTAAAGCAACTGTAGTAATAATTTCACCAGTTGTAGGGTCAATGGCAAAGTTACCAGCCTGGCTACCCGCTACAATCGAATAAGTGAGAGTATCCCCCTCTGCATCCGTTGCAGAAACAGAACCTACAGTAGTATTAGCTGCACTATTTTCCGTAACTGCGAAAGTTACATCATTTAGAATTGGAGCCGTATTATCTAAATCAACTGCCACATTGATGGTGTAATCCTGAGCAGTCCCATAAGAAACTGGAATATTACTGTCAGAGGTCATAATAGAATCTAGGTCAGAACCACTATCAGCAACACGAATACGCATACGTGTATTACCTGTAGCGGCATAAAGTGGAACAGCAACACTTTTGACGAAGGTCTTTTCCTGAGCTCCCATACCATAAGTGGTTCCAATATGCCCCAGTGCCTCACCAGCATCATTCCAATCTCCATCTCGATTCCAATCAATCCAAACCTGACCATCAACCCAGCCATTAGGGGCTCCTGTATCTTTCATGGTAATCGATAAATCATAGGTGTCGCCTTTGTAAACCTCAAGGACATTATCAATATCTGCTGTAAAATCATCGATATATGACACTGGAGTCATAGCAGTTTTGTTGATGTTATTACCGTTTTCGCCACTTGTAGAAACAACACCGGTAATCTGGAAACGGTTATTTAATGACCAAGGCGTATGTCCATAAACTACATCGCCATTTTCTGCATCAACTGTAGTCTGATACTCCAAATATGGCAATAAGTTGAATGTGATATCAAAGTTGACGGATTGACCACGGTCGTCACTGACTGAAACTGTCATCACTTTCGCTCCCGGAGAAACGCTTCTTGCTATTCCATCATTTATATAGAACTGTCCTGAACCATGCACCCACGCACCCGCAACCGTATTACTGCATGAGTATAGCAACTCCCCACCTTCGGGGTCTGTAACATAAGAAGTCAGATCAATTGGCAAAAATGTAGTTTCTTCGGCACGGACATCTCCTAAATCCAAAAGATTTTGATTTAGAACCGGAGGCAGATTGTTATGTGAAGCAACTCCGCTCACACCAATATTTGCAGGCAGCATAAGCGTTTGATTATAAAGCGCTGTGACATCCGCCGCAGTTAATGCGTAGTTTGTAACTTGGACTTCATCAATCAAGCCGCCGAATCCTTTCGCAAAAATCAAATCGGTAAAGTTATGAGTCATATTGCGATGGGTAAAAGTTCCCACTTCCTGACCATCCCAATACAGTTTGAAAGAGTTATCCTGCTGCATAGTAAACGCCACATGATGCCATGTACTAGGTGTAAGAGTAACATTTCCAGTACACTCCTCCACAAGAGAATCCTTCCATTCCGCGGCACCGGAAAGATGATTGGACGGCCAGCTTAATTTTAACTGAGTGCCTGAATTAATCAGAGAAAGTTTTAGTTCTGTACCTGATTCGCTGAAAGTCGTACCTTCAACAAGGGTTGTATCAGTGGTCAAAGCCGTTGCAGTATTAACCCACATTGAAACAGTCATATCCGCACTGCCCGGCGTTGGAATCAGAGAGTTTGAAACAGTCAAGCCATTCGTAGCATAACTCATGTCATAACCATTACCACTTACACCACCTGCAACAACACCAGCCTGATCACATGCAATCTCAGTTCCTGCAGAGCCAAGAAGCGGGCAACCACTAGCCGTATTATTCTCAAAAGTCATATCAGCAAGAAGCTGAGGTGTACGTTTTCTCAAATTGAACTGACGCGTACGAGTTACACCATTTTCATCTTTAATATAGATTAACGCTGTAGAAACCTCTTCAGGAAGTGAGTCGGCATTTGAATTTACTGTTACAGTCAAAGTAGAAGTGGCACCAACAGCAAGAGATTCGCTTGCTTTATCAAGTGTCAACCAATCGACATCTGTAGAATATGAGACTGTCTTTACAACATCTTTATTATTTGTGATATCATACTCTTGTGATGGTTTATTCAATCCACCGTCCCAGTTATACTGTACTTTTTGAGCCGGACGAACAACTACTGGATATGTCGTTTTAAGTCCCTGCGGGAAAAGCTTAATGGAAGGGTCACCATAAAGCGTCCACATTTTTACACTGCTACTCCACCCGGTTTGACCACTCATAAACTTATGCCAGTGAGCAAAACCCTGACTGGTTCCATTCACTAACATCTGAAAGCGTGTGCCTTCTTCAAAGTCTTTTGGTCCAGTTCCTTTACTAGTAGAAAGTGTAGCCACGCTACGCGTTGGAGCTTCACAACCCACAGAACCATAGCGAAGAGACATATATGCTAGATTTTCAGGATACTCAATTTGACCAGTATCACAGCTGCCGATTTCAGAGAAAAATTGGTTGGCATTATTAAAATGGTCTCTAATTGTACCTGTTGAAAGTCCTCCCTCCTGCCACCATGGTAGACCGTGTCCACCGCTACGAATAAAACCTACATTGTATGAACCAAGAAAATCGTGATTCTGCCAACTGAAAAAATCAGTTCCCATGTGACCGGAGCCCACAGTACCACGAGTCATATATTCGATTCCAGCCCATTCATAAAGTGCGGCATTTGCATTCCATGTCGTATCGTTAATATCAAAACTGTAGCGATAAGCGGTCTCATCCTCAGTTTCATAAGAGATAATTTTTGTCAGAATCGCATCTAGGTCTTCCGCTTTTCCATAATTACTATCTTCACCATAGTACGGAATTCGTCCAACTAATACGTCCCAGTGCCCATCAACACCATTTACAGGATCCCAGTCACCACCTGCACCAAGAATGTTATCACCATTCAAATCCCAAGTAGAACCACTACAGTCAGCATAATACTCATCAGCTGGTATTCCGACCTTAATATTTTCCCCTGCATCAAACCGAGTTTGTACATCAACAATATCAGTATTAAGTGCCGCCATCGGAACCTGACCGCTCAATGGGTTCGAGTCACCAAGCATTAGAGCATAGAGCAGCTCTTTAGACTGGTAGTTATTGTGTAGCCAGGTGCGGATATTTTTGGCGGCGACTGTACCTTTTCCCTGACCGTAATCATTTTCTGTGATTACGTACACAGTGAAGCCAAGCGATTGCTTGTGTGCCACATAATCATCAAGTTTGGTCAATTTTGATTTAACGTCTTCAGAAGTGACAATAACAAAACCTTTGTTATTTAAGACACGCGGATCATCAATCTTAGGCCTTGGAGAAGGAAACCAGCCATTGTTGTTCCATTGACTGCCAAGATGACTAGGCAGGCCTGTCTGCCATTTATGAGTAAGCGGATTCCACCAGCGGTGACGCTGCGTTGGTGTAAGTACAACGCGTAGAACTCCGGTAAAAGCCGATGAGTAGGCATCCGCACCTTTAATAGATGCTATAAAATCACCTGCCCCAGGCGTAACCGTCCCCATCAGCACATTGGTCTGAGTCGAGGATTCTACAAGTGTATACTGAACTGTTTCACTGCCAATCGTGAATTCCAGTGTTAAACCAGCCGACGAGGCCGGAACTGAATTCAAAATCACATTGACATCGTAACTGATATTCTCTAGAGCTTTCACATCCCAAGTCGCTTCAGAACCACTTGAATACGCTGAAAAATCTAGATAATTACCATTTGATTGCCAGGATATTCCGCTTCCCGGCACGGCATCCCACGATCGCATAGCAACAACTCCGGCTGCATTTGGATGTGGATTAATTTTAGGCGTTTCAGCAAAAGCTGAGCAAGCCCCGAGTACTGACAGAATCTGCCAGGATTTCCTAATATTAAACATAGTTAGCCCCTTGTTTAACTTAGTTAATAATCCTTAAGTCACTACTCTCTCCCATCACCTGATACTGTTAAAAACCTCCTGTGTAAAAATTGCCAAGTCGGTGAAAACCTTAGCGCTTAAACGAGCCCGTCATCTTGTCATTTATTGATATAGTTTTCAATTCCATATAAAAACTTTATCTAAAAAAATTATCCAAGTGTATCGTTTCTGAGAACAAAAAAAGTATCTCAATTAAAACAAGGTCTCGAGGAACGCTTACTCCATTCACAAGAAAGTTAAAGTTTACAACTATTACACTGCAATTCGATTAGGCGAGCAACTGTCACAATTGCTTTTTTATAAAAAACGAAAATAGAGTCTGTATCCCTGAAAAGTTATACATGAAATTTTATTCACCTATCTTGCAACATCTACTTTTTAGGCTATTAATAACTCGTCGAACAAATTCACAACCACACTTGGTTTAACTATAATTATAGGATTGAAACAAATGTCCAACACTATAACTCAAACAGTACCAAAGAATAACGGCATGCTTAGATGGTTTATTCTTATTGCCTGTGTAATGATTCAAACTATTTTCGGGGGTATCTATGCATGGAGTAGCTTTACACAATATCTGGTAAAAGATTATGGATTAAGTAAGGGACAGTCGGGTTTTATTTTTGGATTAACAATTGCGGTATTTACCGTTGCGATGACTTTTAGCAATAAGCTAATTGCTAAACACGGACCGCGTGTGACTACTGCAATTGCTGCAGTGTTATTTATGCTCGGATACATGGTTGCATCGTTTTCAGGCGGCTCGTTTGCTGTGCTGACTATTGGCATTGGTGTGATTACCGGTATTGGTATCGGTTTGGGTTATGTCTGTCCACTCTCTGTTGGAATGAAATGGTTTCCAAACAAAAAAGGATTGGTAACTGGAGTTGCAGTCGGCGGATTTGGTGGTGGTGCCATCATTCTTTCAGCAATTGCGGCAAACTACTTAAAAGAAATGGATGTACTTGTCTTCTTCAGATGGCTGAGCATTGTGACAGGGGTAATTCTCATTCCAGCCTCAATGCTTTTACTTGAACCGACCTACAGTGAAACTGCTACAAAAAATAAATCCGTTAATATGAGCGTAGTGTTCAGCCCAATATTTATATTGCTCACATTTTGTATTTTTGCCGGAACCTTCTCCGGTCTATTAGTAATCGGGAACCTTGTTCAGATTGTAAAAACCGTTGGTTTAACACCGGCTCAAGCCATCAGTACAATTTCAATCTTTTCGCTAGGAAATGTCGCAGGTCGAATTACTTGGGGGCATCTGTTCGACCGTTATAACTTTAGATCAATTCCAAGCTCACTGGCACTATTTGCCGTCATGTTCCCATTTCTGATTATAGAGCTTCCCTACCTAATTACATTTGTTGTTGTGGGTTTGTTGGGATTTGGTTTTGGAGCGAACTTCGTAGTATACGCAGGTGCTATTTCAAAACTGTTTGGCGCAAAAAACTTCGTAAAGCTTTATCCTATCTGCTTTCTAGGTTACGGATTTGCCGGTCTTGTAGGACCAGCAATCGGAGGGAAGTTAGCTGACCTGTTCGGTTCATATACAAGCGCATTATGGATTAGTACGTTGATTGTTGCAATTGCTGCCGTCCTTTCATTCTTCGGGCTACGCAACTACCTAATGCACGGTTCAGAAGCAATGCGAATTGTGTAATCCATTCACGTTGCAGACTTGCAATAGAAGATTACAGATAATCTTGTGCCAGTTCCGGTGGATAGTTGCGTTCTACAGCAATTTTTTCAGCCAATTCGACGACTTTCTCATGAGGGATTGCGGTAATTGCATCGGAATAGGAGCCGACAACCTTTTGTTCGAAAGGTTGAAACCCTGACGATTCTAAATGATCTGCAATCTTATTGGCGACAGTCAATGCCGATGACCACTTTACAATTTCTGTACGCGCATAGTTATCACCTTCAAAAGAGACATCTGCGATACGCAAAGAAGGATCAGTTCCCGGAATTTGCTGGGCTCCGTACATTGGGCGCCCCCCTACTTCCGCAGTTGCAAACGACGGAACCAGCCTCGCAATATGATCAATTGCAGATTTAGTACGTTCAATAACGTCTTCTTGTTTCCAACCTGTTGACAGCTTTCCCTGCAACTTGTTACAAAGTTTCGGCTGCGAACTGCTCTGACAAGATGAAACCAAACCACCTTTAAAAAGCGTAATATCTTCGGTCATCCCATGTAACTGGAAGTAACCATTGCAGTAAGGAGTCAAAGAACCCATTCCTTCCGACGTACCGCGAACACCATGAAAGATAATTTCGGGCCAAACTCCATCGAATTTCGGCCATCGTGCAATATAGGCAGATTTAAACTCGACCATTCGCTGTCGTTTAAAACCGGCGTAGTCGTCAAGAGTTCCAGTTCTGTAACCGCAGGCATTCACCAGATAGTCAACTTCATAAGATGATTTTTCACCGTTACTTTGAGTCTGAATTACCCACTGTTTGGAATCCTTATCAAACTGTAGAGAGTTCACATGGGTACTTGTAAACACCTTACAACTGTCAAGGGAGCCTAAAGCAAGGGAAATTGCTGCCGAGGCACGAAAAAGACTAAGCCCGTATTCCTGCACCATAATAAAGTCAGTTTTAAAGTCGTCCAAATTAACAGATTTAGCGACAGGAATCATCCAGTCATCAAGCGTCACTGGCGGATCAGGTTGCTCTTTTTGAGCCAACTCATCCATTTTCTCATGAGAGTATACTTTGTAGTATTGGTCGACGTCTCCGAGTAACTTGTTCGCAGGGTCTCTATCAACAAGCTCAGCGTAAAATTTCTGTAGTTTTTGAAGTCTAGGAAGAAGGTTGAAAGTTTGCCCCTGATCACTTTTCGGGACAGCAATAACGGTCGGGCGAAGGTTTATTGCATGAGGATAAAGTCTATATGTGTCAATAGACTGTTGTAAAAGCTTCAGACATTGCTCATCCGAGATCTCACGGTAAAGATTTCCTCCAGCGTGGAGGTGACAGGCAGGAGGTCCGTTAACAAGGCTGGGGCCTTCTTCAAACAGCTGAACCTGATAGCCCATTTCTGCAAGTTTTAGTGCGACAGTTGATCCGGAAACTCCTCCTCCGACAACACCAATACGACAACGTTTCTCAGCACACATATTATTAAATCACTGCGCCAACCGCAGTCCTTTTGTTCTTTCTTATATAAATCTTTAAACCAGTAAAGCTGTTTAATCTATAAACTCTTCTTCAGTTTCTTCATCATCCAGATCTTCACAGATAAATGAAACCAATCCGGCAATTTTACGATGTGCTTCCAACGGATGTCTAAGATTACAGTCCAAATGGGTCTGATAGACATTACAGCGCCCATCCTTAACACGGTCGATATATCCTGCTTTATCAAGGTCCGCGATAATATGCATCACAGCACGCTCTGTGATACCGACGGCCTTGGCAATATCTCGAATACGCATTGAAGCCGACTTCGCAAGACAAATCAGTACATGAGAGTGGTTAGTAAGAAAGGTCCAGTTTTCATTTTTACTATTTTTATCCGGCAATCTCAGCCTCCTATAATGTTGGATGAAAGGTTTTATTCAGCCCCAATGTATTCATTTTCTACTTAAAATCAATGATTAAAGCTAAAAACGCCGTTTACAGAGAACAATATCTGCAAAAAAAAACACCACTTTGCCGAAGCAAAGTGGTGTTTTAATATTCTTAAGTTAATTAATCAGGTGATTATTTAACTTTCTGAACTTTAGTCCAACCATACTGAGCAGTTTCGCCTAGCTCTTCTTCGATGCGAAGAAGCTGGTTGTATTTAGCAATACGGTCTGAACGGCTTAGAGAACCAGTTTTGATCTGACCAGAGTTAGTAGCAACCGCGATGTCAGCGATTGTGTAGTCAGAAGTTTCACCAGAACGGTGAGAAGTTACAGAAGTGTAACCCGCACGGTGAGCCATTTCGATAGCTGAAAGAGTTTCAGTTAGAGTACCGATCTGGTTAACTTTGATTAGGATAGAGTTAGCGCAGCCAGTCTCGATACCTTTTTTCAAGTAGTCAACGTTTGTAACGAATAGATCGTCACCAACTAGCTGACAAGTGTCACCGATCATATCAGTAACAGCTTTCCATCCAGCCCAGTCGTTTTCGTCCATACCGTCTTCGATAGAGTCGATTGGGTAGTCAGTAGCTAGCTGAGCTAGGAATGCAGCCTGCTCTTCAGAAGAAAGAATAGCGCCGCCTTCGCCTTCGAATTTAGCGTAGTTGTATTTACCGTCTACGAAGAACTCAGAAGCAGCACAGTCAAGAGCAATAGTTACTTCTTCGCCAGGTTTGTAACCAGCGTTAGTAATCGCTTCGATGATTGAGTCTAGAGCGTCACGAGTACCGTCTAGAGCTGGAGCGAAACCACCTTCGTCACCAACAGCAGT
>DDLT01000292.1 GCA_002340265.1 Lentisphaeria bacterium UBA2565
ATTCCACATTCCACATTCCACAATCAGTAATCCCCCATTCACTTTTCACTAATCCTCTTAACTCTTTCCTAACATTTAACTAATTTAAGACAAACTAAATCGATTTAGTAAAATTTAACTTTCTCCGCATTTTAGGGACGTGACAACAAAACAAACAAGTCACTGACAAAACTAATAATTAATGGAGTAAAGAAAAAAATGAAACTATCAAAATCAATTTTGTCAATCGGTTCAGCACTGTTGCTGGCTTCTTCTGTTAACGCAGAAAAAATCGTATGTGAAGGTTCTTCTACAGTTGGTCCAATCGCCAAAGCTTTCGCAGAATATTTCATGGCTAAAAATGAAGACGTTAGCGTAACTGTTAGTGAAAGTGGAAGTGGTAACGGTGCTAAAGCACTTGTTAACAACACTTGTTCTGTAGCTACAATGTCACGTAACATTAAAGATAAAGAGTTTAAAGCTGCTGCTGAAAACGGCGTTCAGGCTTGTCCACACGTTGTAGCACTTGACGGTATCGCAATCGCAGTTCACAAAAGTAACCCTGTTAAAAACCTGACTCTTGCTCAGCTTAAAGATATTTACCTAGGTAAAATCACTAACTGGAGCGAGCTAGGCGGAACTAACGGTAAAATCATCGTAATCACTCGCGACACAAACAGCGGTACTTTCGAAACTTTTAACAAACTTGTTATGAAGAAAGAAAAAATCGTTAATAAAGCTGAGGTTGTAGGTAGTAACGGACAGGCTCGTTCACGTATCACAACGACTAAAAACGCTATCGCTTACGTTGGTGTTGGATTCCTTGAAGGTGTTAAAGCCCTTACTGTTAACGGTGTAGAAGCAACACCTGATACAATCCGCAGCGGTGCTTACGCGATTGCTCGCCCACTTTACATGTACACAAACGGTTACCCAAAAATCGGTACACCAGTATACAACTTTGTGACACTGCACCTGTCTGAAGACGGTCAGGAAATGGTTGAAGAGCTAGGCTTCATTCCAGTAACAAACTACTAAGGTTTAGAATCTGATCAGGGTGTTGCCGGAATTCGGCAATACCCTTTTCCTGTTTAAACCCAAAACACAATTTACCAATATTTATAATTAAATGTTATTTTATCAAACAATGCAAATCACCGCAGGTGATGGAGTTTCAGTAGCCTCGGGTGAAGAAAATTTGTTTTCGTAACCCGTGGATAATGAGTGAAGAATAGGCCGAATGCCCGCAGGGTATGCCAGTTCTACTTCGTACCCTGCGGGCACTCAACACCGCGTCATGCATATTCCACGGGTTGAAACCCGTGGCTATGGAGACTTCACAAGCTACGCTTGTTTTAAATTACATTTACTTTAGAGGAATTATGAATAATCAAATCGATCAAAAGCTGACCATGAGTCAGCGGAAGATTAAAATGGAGAAGTTTATCAACTTCTGCGGCGAGAAGTTTCTACTTTGCATCACCGCACTGTCGTTGATTACCCTGCTTTTCATTTTCTTCTTCATCATCAAGGACGCCTTGCCGTTCTTTCAGGATCAGGGTTTTAAGGAGTTCTTCACTTCGACCCACTGGTATCCTTCTGCAGCAGAACCGGAATACGGGGCTGTTTCAATCTTTTACGGGACATTTATGGTGACGCTTGGTTCGGCAGTTTTTGCAGTTCCGCTTGGAATCACCGCAGCAGTCTGTCTGAGTGATGTGCTGCCTTTCAAACTACGACAATTCGTAAAACCGATCATCGAGCTTCTGGCGGCAATTCCATCTGTTGCCTACGGATTCTTCGCACTCGTAATTCTTGCTCCATTGATGCAGAATCACGGCGGACTTCTACTAAGTTCAATGATCTGGCTGATAATGGTTCCGACAGCCGGAATCATCCTCTATGTGGGATATTTCTCACTTCCAGACAAAATTTTACACAAAAAGCCGTTGGCACTTTCGCTTGGATTAGTAGGAATCGCCATCGCGTTTTTTATAATCAAAGCAATTGCCGACAAACTTTACGGGATCCAAATCGACAGTGGTACAAATACTCTGAACGTGTCATTGATTCTTGGAATCATGGCGTTGCCGACAATCGTGAGTGTGGCAGAAGATGCAGTTCAGGCCTGCGGACGCGAACTTCGTGAAGGAAGTTACGCGCTGGGAGCGACACGTGCGGAAACTATGGTAAAAACCATTATTCCAGCCGCTTCCGGTGGAATCATGGCGGCAATCATTCTCGGAGTCATGCGTGCGGTCGGCGAAACTATGGTGGTTTGGATGGCATCCGGTAACACGGGTCGTATTCCAGAACCTTGGTACAACGTGCTTTCGCCTGTGCGAACAATGACTGCAAGTATCGCCGGAGATATGGGTGAAGCAGCCCGTAACACCAACCGTTATCACGTACTTTTCGCACTTGCGCTTACACTTTTGGTACTGACCTTTGTGATCAATCTTATCAGTCAGTACGTCGTAAATCGTCAAAGAAAAAAGCTGGGTAAATAATCATGAAGATAAAAAGTAGAAAAATGCTCGACCACAGTTTTACCGGAATGGGTTTTATTTCGGTCGGACTTATGGGAGTCGTCCTGCTGGTAATCCTTCTGCCGATTGTTTACCGCGGTGCGCAGGCTTACATATTTACAGAAACTATCGAACATCGTCGTTTTCAGAACGAAAAGTTTCAACGTGGAGATGCACAGGAACTTGCCGAAGAGTATCGCGCTGTAAAAGCGGCTCGACTTCCGGTTTATGAGGCGATTGAAAAGTTCGAAGCTAAAAAACGTGAATGGCCTAAAGATAAGAAGCGCGAGTTCCGCAGTGAACTGAAAGCGGTAAAGAAAGCGCTTCACCATCTGCTTGGTCCTGCTCCAGGGGAAAAAACTCCGGTTCTGATGCGCCAGCAGTTTGGCCAGACACGTTGGGATCGCGCTCAGGTAAAACTTCACGAAGTGCTTTATCGCGAAGACTGGGTAGAAGATCCGACTGGTCAGACAAAAGAACTTGTTCAGGTTTTCGTTCCACGTGTCGACCTCTTCAAAGGCACAGAACTTGAACCGATGTTCGAATATACCGAAAAAAATGTGGAACTGATGCTTCGCCCGAAGCTGACCTTTTACTGGCAGTTTCTGATTGATCGTTCATATGACGCCCACTTTTTCGGCGGAATCGGTCCGGAAGTACGCGGTACACTTCTTTTGACACTTGGTGCCATCGTCTTTGCAATTCCATTCGGAATCATCGCCGCAATCTATCTTTGCGAATATGCAAAACCTAGCAAAACGGTTCACGTGCTACGTTCATGTATCAACACGCTCGCCGGAGTTCCGAGTATCGTGTTCGGTCTTTTCGGACTGGCATTCTTCCTGAATACGCTAAAACTGACTGAAAGTAAAAGTGTACTGGCAGGTTCGATGACGCTTTCTCTGATGATTCTTCCAACCATCATTCGTGCGTCGGAAGAGGCAATTATGGCGGTGCCTTTTGCCTACAAAGAAGCCTCAATGGGACTTGGTGCAGGAAAATGGAGAACCATCTGCAAAGTAATTCTTCCAGCCGCGCTTCCAGGGATTCTAACCGGAATCGTTCTTAGTATGGGACGTGCCGCCGGCGAAACCGCACCAATTATCTTTACAGCAGCTGTCAGTGTCGGAGACAAACTTCCGTTGACCGAAGCATTTTTTGCACCGAGTCAGGCGCTGCCTTGGAACATCTACAACCTCTGTAGCGAACACGAAGCGGTCGACTCCATCCGCCACGTTCAATACGGAATGGTATTCACACTCATCGCCATGGTGCTTCTTCTAAACATGCTGGCGATTGTATTTAGAGCACGACTACACTCAAAAACTAAAGGCGTTTAATAATGAGCACTCAAAAACTTACAAAAGATTTTATATTTGATAATAAAAAAACTCACCTTTCGTTCAAAGACTTCTCCGTTTACTACGGCGATTTTCAGGCGGTAAAAGGTGTTTCAGGCGCATTCCCTGAAAAAACTGTAACAGCCATCATCGGTCCATCCGGTTGTGGTAAAAGTACACTTCTTCGTTCAATCAACCGTATGAACGACCTGATACCAGTTTGTCATACATCCGGTTCGATGATCTACGAAGGTCTTGATATTTACGGCGAACGCATGGATGTGGTAAAACTTCGCCAGCGAATCGGAATGGTTTTCCAGAAACCGAATGCCTTTCCAAAATCAATCTTCGACAACATCGCTTACGGTCCTCGCCTTATGGGAATCAAAAACAAAGCGGAACTTAACGAAATTGTTGAAAAAAGTCTGACTCAGGCCGCAATCTGGGACGAGGTAAAAGATCGTCTTCACAAAAACGCACTCGGTATGTCGGGTGGTCAGCAGCAGCGTCTATGTTTGGCAAGAGCTTTGGCTGTTGAGCCAGACATTCTACTGATGGATGAGCCGACTTCTGCACTAGACCCGAAAGCGACAGCGAAAATCGAAGATCTGATTTGCGAATTGAAAGAGAAATACACAATCGTTATCGTAACGCACAACATGCAGCAGGCGGCGCGAATCTCCGATCTTACCGCATTTATGTACGAAGGAAACATGGTGGAATTTGACACAACCGACAAGATCTTCACCAACCCGAGCATGAAACAGACCGAAGAGTACATCACCGGACGTTTCGGATAAAACAGGTTGCAGGTTTAGTTGTAGGGGTGCCCCTTGTGGATCCCCAAATCGTCATAATGCGGGCAACCACAAGGGTTGCCCCTACAACGAATGTGTAAATGTAACGTTAAAAGTAGGGGTGCCCCTTGTGGGTACCCAAATCCAGACGCCCAAAACCTAATGCCCGACGCCTAATATTAAATTTGGAGAATAAAAAATGTCAATACATCTAATAAACGAAGAAAGAAAACTGAAGTCACTTTTACAGACTCTATCAGGAAATGTGGAACAAGCCGTAAGTAACGCCGTTCGAGCATTTATTCACAACGACGTAAAACTTGCAGAAGAGATTATCGAAAACGATAAGATTATCGATGAAATGGAAATCGAACTGGAAGAAGAGTGTCTGAAAATTCTTGCACTTTACCAACCAGTTGCCGTCGATCTACGCTACATCGTATCATGTCTGAAGATCAACAACGACCTTGAACGCATCGGTGATCTTGCAGCAAAAGGCGCAAAACGTGTAAAAACCGTAGCAAAAAGTGACATCAAACTCAACTTTGATTTCATCGAATTCATGAACAGTTCACGTGAAATGCTGAAAAACAGTTTGGACGCGCTGTTGAACATGAACATCGAACAGGCTCAAAAAGTTTGTGAAGACGATCAAAAAGTGGACGACATGAAAAAAGTCGCCGCTAAAGAGATCAAAAATCTTATCAAACAAGACCCTGAAAACGTCAGCACCTATCTTCAATATCTAGGTTTAACCCGTGATATTGAACGCATTGCCGACTACGCGACCAACATCGCCGAAGACGTAATTTACATGATCGAAGGCCGAATCGTTCGTCACAACAACGAACCACTAATCGCCAACGACTAGTTAATTGCTTTAATTCTAAAATATTTAAAGCAATAATGCTTTCCAAAAGCGCCGAGCCCAAAAAGCTCGGCATTTTTGTTAGTTTCCTCTGCGTTCTCTGCGCCTCTGCGTAAGCACTCTATTTTCATATTGCCCTTGTTTTTCGCTAATACTGTTTGCAAAAGCTTCAATCTCCAATATTCTCAAACTGAATTTAAATAGGAAATAATTTTATGAAATATGAAGCTGCAATTTTTGATTTAGACGGCACACTAATTGATTCGCGCCGTGACTTGGCGGAAGCTGTAAATGTAATGCGAAAACATTACAGTCTTGAACCACTCTCAATTGACAAGGTCGTCTCGTTCATCGGTGATGGAGTCACAAAACTGGTGGAACGCTCTATTGCCGGAACGAATATCGATCTGGCAGAAGCGGTCAAGGTAAAGAAACAGGCTTATGCTGAGAATCTCGTAGTTCACACGGTTTTCTACGAAGGCGTTCTTAAAATGCTCGATTGGTTGAAGGAACACAACATCAAGATTGCTCTCACAAGTAATAAGCCGGTGGAGTTCTGCAAGGTCATTCTTGACGAGATGAACGTGAGTCACTACTTCGACGCCATCTACGGCGGTTGTGATAATTTCCCACTAAAGCCAGCCGGAGATATGGTGCAGATTGCCGCTGATTCAATCGGAGTTGCCACCGACAAAAGCATCATGATTGGCGATAACTGGACTGATATCGAGGCTGGGAAAAACTGCGATTGTTTCACCTGTTTTTACACAAAAGGTCTGGGAAAAGTGACAGAAGTTCAGCCAGATTTCACTTTTGACAGCTTTGATCAACTCATCGAACTGTTTTCAAAAAAGTTCGGCTTTTCTAAAAAACAGTAGCATTAGCTAAACTTTTGCCTATTTTACAAAAGTTCAAAACAAATTTCTAAACTACAGAGAAAGGCGAAAAACATGACTGATTTTTCCGCAATGGTTGATTTTAAATGTCTGCAACACGACTGCGATGCGGTTGTAGAATTCAATATTATGGCTCTAAAAAAGAACAACGGTGTGGTTTCATGCCCAGTTTGTCATCACCAGTTTGAGTTTGATGAAGAGTTTATCGGTAAACTAGAAAAACTTCGTAACCTGCTGATTGCAGTTCAGGAAGCGGAAGAGATTCTTGGTGACTGTAACGTTGGGGTGACAACTCCAGCAGGCGAAATCAAAGTGCCATACCGTCTACTTTTGACGCGTTTGAATTCACTACTAACTCTTGATGTAGCGGGCGAGAAAGTTGATTTCAGCTTTAGAATCGAACCAATTGATGGCTCATTCAGATAATTGTCTGAATTATACGAACAATCTTAATAACTGAACAATCAAACAGCCAGTGAACTAAAATATGATTAAATTCTGCAATAGTTTAATACTTTCGATCCTCTTCATAGTGTCGACTCAATTGTCTTTCATGGGCAATCTTGTAGTCTGCATTGCAGAAGACGGCTGTATTTCTATTGCTGCTAATGGGGCGGACCATCATATTGATAACGGTCATCACCATCATGGTTGCGGTTGTAGCTCACATCACAATACTGAGGAAGAAACCCTTTCTCGGACCGGTTGTACCGACATCAATTTCGACAAAATCACCGAACTAAAAGTTAGTTCGACTGATAACGTAATAGTTCCCACAGCACCGGAACTTGCGGACACATTTACACCTTTTTATGACCTAAAAGTGGTGTATCAAAAACCGATTTGGAAACGACAGTCGGTTTACCCTCCCCCAACCCACATTTCGATAAAATCTACCATAATTCTCTGCTAAAAAGCCTCAATTTGATATAGTTGATCACTCGGTTTTCGAGTGATGTCGATGAATTATATTCAATCAATGAGGCTTTTTATGTTTAAGAAAATAGTTTTATTTGCGGCAATCGTCGCATTTTACGGCTGTCAGACTTACCGACCTCTGAATTTATCACTTGATAAAGATCTGGAGAACTGGCAGAACAATCTGATCGGTATAAATCATTCTACGGGAAATGTCCCGAATGAAGACAAATCAAAATTAAAGCAATCACTTTCACTAGCCACAGCTCGTGAATTTGCAGTACGTTACAACCCTGAATTCGTAGTTTCGGTACAAAAACTGGCGACAGCCGAAGCAGTGGCAGAAAACTCCGGATTATGGCAAGATCCGTCAATCGGAGCTGATGCGGGAAAGGTTCTGATAAAAGATCCGGCACGTGACTGGACATCCGGCGTAAATATCGGGTTATCACTTCCAATCAACGGTGCATTGGCTGTCGAAAAAGAGTTGGCAAACAAGCAAAAGTTTGCTGAAGCTGCGAATCTAAAGCAACAACGTGCCAACTTACTAAAAAGCCTCAACACTGCTTGGTATGAATGGAGCGCTCTGCAAAAGAAAATCGGACTCTACCAAAACTATACCGCAACACTTTCTGGTATGCTGAAACGCGCCAAAAAACTTGCAGAAGTGGGTGAACTTGAATCGACAGATGTACGCCAGTTGTCCGTCAGATTCATGGAGAGTGAGAATAACATTTCGGCCTTAAACATAAAACAGCAACAACTTTACCTACAAATCCTTTTACTGATCGGGATCAGCCCGAATGCGAAAATTGAGTTAAGCCCGGAGCCTGTAAAACCACAGGTCGAATTAACCGCTTTACGTCAAAATTTGATCAAAAATAACCCTAAGTTGATTTTGAGAAAAAAAGAACTTGAGGTTGCTGATTCGGCTTACAGGCTGGAAATTCGTCGTCAATACCCGGACATCGAACTTTCTTCCGGCTATGTTCAAGATCTGGAAGAGCGCTCAATCCCGATCAGTATTTCTTTCACACTTCCCCTTTGGAATCGCAATAAGCTTGGAGTTGCGAAATCCGAAAAGAAGCGAGACGAAGCTCTATCAAGTTTGAAAGCAGAACTGGCAAAAGCATTGTTTCAGCTGAAGCATCTAGAACTGCAACACCAACTTGCTAGAGAGTATGCTCAAAACATGGACAAGAATGTGATTCCGTTAATCAATCAGCAAATCAAGGAAGTTAACAGCCGTCTTCAAGCTGGAGAGGTCGACATACTTCTTATAACTGATGTCATGGAACGGTATCTGGAAATGCAGGAAAAAACTATTAATGCCAAGCTTGCCGTCTCTCAAACAACCAACGAAATTCAGGCAATGATTGGCTTCAATGAAATCGAGAAGGAACAATAAAATGAAACAACTACTTATATTTATTTTTAGCGTAGCAATCTTCACAGGTTGCTCTGATGAACCTGCAAAGCTGCAGCAACATGAGCCTGCGGTTCAGACTACGAGTAACCCGAATGCAGTTGCGGTGAATGCACTCACGCGTACCAACCTTGGAATCTCTTTTGCCAAAGTTGAACGTCGTCCCGTTCGCAAAACCTTTCGCTTGCCTGGCGAATTTGAATTGCGACCTGATGCGTGGCGTGATTACACGCCAACCTTTTCGGGGAAAGTCAATCTTCGAGTTAAACAATATGACAAAGTTAAGAAAGGACAGGTGCTTTTCACCGTGGACTCGCCGGAATGGCGTGATTTACAGCATCAGCTGAACGAATCGCTATCAAACACCAAAATTGTTGAAGACAAAATTAATATCGCCGAGAAGAGCCTTGATGAAGCGAAAGCGACTAAAAAGCTTCTAAAGCAACGAATTGATCAACTGAAGAAGGCGAACGTCAAGAATGCTGAGCTTGAAACAGAGCTACTGAAAACGACTAAACGCATTGAAGTGTTGAAAGCACAGCTAAACCTCACAAAGAAAGAGTTTGAAACTGCAAAACAACATTACAAACACAGTCTTCATAACGCCGACGTACTGACAGGCGTCTCTTGCCCTGAGTTGTTGAAAGAGATCGAAGGTGTGCCGTATTGGAGCATTCTAAGTCTGGTAGAGTTTAAAGCCACAGAGGATGCAGTAGTTCAAACCCTCGGCGTCACCAACGGCGGCTGGGCAGAAGTCGGCACCACTGTCATTCGCACTGTAAAACCGAACGCGTTGCGCTTTCGTGCCGAGGCATTGCAATCAGACCTTTTGAAGTTCAAAAACGGAATGTCTGCTCGAATCGTCGCACCTCAGGGAAGTTCAATTGAAATTAATGAATTTATGCAAGGTGACATCACGCTCGGTTTCGAAGGAAATTCACTGCAACGAACCATTCCAATCTTTGTCACTCCGGACTTAATGGAGGATTGGGCAAATGCCGGAGTTGCGGCCTATTTGGAAGTATTCGTGAGTGGAAGCGAACGCGCTGAACTGGCGATTCCGAAAAAGTCGATTATTCGTGATGGTTTGAAAGATATTTTCTTCCGTCGCAACCCGAAGAATCCGAATGAAGTGATAAAGATCGAAGCAGATCTTGGCGTTGATGATGGCCGTTGGGTTGTCGTAAAAAGTGGAGTGAGAGCCGGAGATGAAGTAGTTCTCGAAGGCGTTTATGAATTGAAATTGGCGACAGCAA
>DDLT01000117.1 GCA_002340265.1 Lentisphaeria bacterium UBA2565
TCGGACTAATTGCCGGAATCATGGCAGGACTTTTCGGAGTTGGCGGCGGTGTAATCATTGTCCCAGCGTTGACAGGTTTCATGTATTTCTGTCCGAAACGTGCAGCTGCGACATCATTGGCAGTGCTGCTACCACCAATCGGACTTCCCGGCGTCATCGAATACTATCAACACGGCAAAGTCGCACTTTGGGAATCGTTACCCGTCGTCGTCGGACTTTTCGCCGGAACCCTTTTCGGTGCCCGCTTTTCCACCAAACTCCACCCGGAAATCATGAAAGTGTTATACGGCTTCTTCCTACTCTTCGTAGCAATCCGCTACATAGTTTTCGTATAAAACGGTCAGTTTCTACTAAATAAGAACTGTTAACCTGTTTTAGCCTAAAATTATGGTGAATGCAAGCTTTCATTACAGAACTCATAAACTCTCAATTAGTCATATTTATAGCTCAACCCCTTTATCTTTTAATATTTCAAATAATTTATACCGATGAATGGAAGAAGGTATATAGACAACTTCTCCATCATGAGATTCAATACATACAGTTCCATAGCCAGTTATGCTGAATTTCTTAATTTCATAATACTTAATAGTTTTTTGCCTATTCTTAGATCTAGTCAAAATCATTCTATCATCACAAATAACAATAGAGTCTCTCAAGATTCGAATAAGTAAAAAGTAACAATAACTGTTATAATAGTAGAGAAAATAAGTACAATTTTTATTATATGACTTAGACTGCACAAACCTTTGTCATAAGCAACATACCCTGAAATAATAGGAATCAGTGTAAAACCAATAATTATAAGTATACTCAATTTTACTGGCTTTGAAATATTCCTCCGCAGAGTAACATTTTTTAATGAATTTATAGACGGCACTATATTTCCCCTTTCTTTATTTTTAACCAGAATTATTCTTTTTTGATAAGGTATTACCTGAAATCCGCTACTTAGTTTTCGTGTAAAAGGTATTAATAAAAGTTGAGCAAGGTAAACTTAGACTGTGATCGAATCGCTGTCAGTAAATGAAACTAAATGGTTATTCAACAAGAAATGCCTTAGCTTGTTTTAACTCTTTTAGGCTCATTGTGTTCAAACGTTTTTGTCTATCTTGATATTTACTAATAACTGGAACTTTAGATTTAAGCGAGTTGAACTTTTTGTATAGGGCGTCAGGTGAACCATCCAATAGATTTAATGTGGTAGGGCTTAAATCCTCCTCTCGATACCAGTTGTTTATATGCATGAATTTATTATAATGTTCTCTTGTTCCATGGACCAAATAATCACCGCGACCTTTAAATATCTGCATAAGAAGTACATTGTTTTTCTTTTTATCTAGAATACCAACCGCATAAGAATAACTAGGATTTTAATTGTCAAAAAATAGGTTTAATACATCTGTCCTTTTGAAAAAATTATTAACCTTTACTTGTTTAAAAAAAACATTGTTTGTCCCATGTATCTCTGTGAAAAAATTAGGTTTGATTTGATTAGCATGCCAACTCATAGAAAATAACTCTTCGCATTCTTCGGCAAAGACTGTTTCCGTAGTCTTATATTTCCTCAATGCATCTTGGAAAAGTTGAACTGAAAATATCCAAACAATTGGGGCAACCACCACGCAGAACCCAATAATAGCCAGTTTAATTTTTTTTCTTAATAAACGCATAATGACCCCATTCACAATCTTCTCAATACTCGTTATCAGGAGTTATATTCACATATAGCAAACTGCCTCTTAGATTATTCATTCCTCGATTGTCCTGTCAACGGTTTTGTGTCATAGATTTTGATACTAATTGGTTTTTATTTTTGTTTTTGAATACTTCAATGTAGCCAGATTCCAAATTATTTCTTCCGTTGTTTTCTGTTTTACATTTTTTTATGAAAAAGTGTAGTAGTGCGTGTCAGTCCCTGACCGCTCAATAACTTGGCAGCCCAACTTATTAAAAGGCAGATGCCTTTTCTTAGTCGTCGAGGGACTCTCCGACCTACTAAACGACTGTTCAGCTATTGTTCACCCACCGTTCCGCAATCGTTTAACTACCGTTCAAATAAAGTCGTCGAGGGACTCTCCGACCTACTTATTTATGATTGCTCTGCACGAGAAAATGACAAACCTTGGAGTGCGGTGAGAATTACCGCTTTTTAACCTCACGCAGAGGCGCTGAGGTCGCAGAGAAACTGTTTATAAGTGATTTTGTTGTGGTCCTGAATGATTTTTTGATGGGTTAATATGATTTTTTTTACTGGATGCGTTTCAGATTGCAGTTAAATTGAAAGGCGTTGTAGTTACGGCTTGGTTGTTTGTGGCTATTAAAATATGCCGAAGGCATTATTTCAGCATAGCCCAGCATGCAATGCTGGGAAAGTGCAGGTTAAACGATTCCATTCTGTAGGAATGGTTCAAGATTTTGAGGCATGCCTTCAGCATGCGGTTTATGTTGTTGATCTTTATCTAGGATTTTATCCTAGGCTATGCTGAGGCAATACCTTCAGTATGCTTTATGGTATTGCTTTGTAGGAATGGTTCAAGATTTTGAGGCATGCCTTCAGCATGCGGTTTGTGTTGTTGATTTTTACCTAGGCTATGCAGAGGCAATACCTTCGGTATGCTTTATGGCAGTATTCTGTAGGAATGGTTCAAGATTTTGAGGCATGCCTTCAGCATACGGTTTGTGTTGTTAAACTTACCTAGGGTTTCATCCTAGGCTATGCTGATGCAATACCTTCGGTATGTAGCTAAAAGTAACTCCATTTCTCCGAAATGGATGTTGTTATTTAAGGCTAATGCCACTTTGGAGAAGTGGCTCTACTGACTTCTTTTTGTAAAAATATGAGATTTGTCTACAGCCTGAATACCTTCGGTATGCTTTTGGAATGGGTCCGTTTGTGGTAACGGTCAGATGCGTTAAACCTAAACAAAGTAAATACTAACAGCTAAACCCTAGTTCCTAACTCCTAAACTCTAATCCCTTACCCCTAAAAAAGAGAACAGTATGTCTAATCCTTTAATTGGTTATACCGGAATTCCGGAATTTGATAAGATTACGCCTGAACATGTGGTTCCGGCTGTGGAATATATGTTGAAGAAGGTGGAAACTAAATTCGACGAAATTGTTAACAATATCGTGCCGACTTGGGACGGTTTGATTCTGAAACTTGAAGAGATGGAACGCCCGTTTGAACAAATTTGGGGACCGGTTGGTCACTTTATGGGTGTTAAGAACTCTAATGAACTTCGCGATGCTTATGAATCGGTTCAGGGAAAAGTTGTTGAACTTAGCCTTAAGATTGGTCAAAGCAAGGCGGTTTATGATGGACTTGTGGCGCTTCGTGATAGTGAGGCATATTCTGATTTTTCTGATGCGCAGAAGCGAGCGATTGAGCTTCGTATCAAAGGTGCGGAGCGTTCGGGTATTTCTCTGGAAGGTGAAACGCGTGACAAGTTTAATGAGATTGCGACGAAGCTTTCGAAACTTTCGACTGATTTTTCAAACAATGTGTTGGATTCTACTAAAGCGTTTGAACTGATTGTGACTGATTCTGCTGATATGGATGGTTGTCCTGATTCGCTTAAAAACCTTGCGGCTCAGTCATACAATGCGGAAAAGAAAAGTGAAGAGGCAACTGCTGAAAGTGGCCCTTGGCGTATTACTTTGGATTATCCGAGTTACGGGCCGTTTATGCAGCATTGTCCGAATCGTGAACTTCGTAAAACTGTGATGATGGCTTCGGTTTCTAAGGCATCGAATGGTGAACATGATAATACGGAAATTGTCCGTGAACTGCTTCAGCTTCGTCAACAGAAGGCGGCGCTTTTGGGTTTCGAGAACTACGCGGCTTTTAGTCTTGATGCGAAGATGGCGCAGACGGTTGATGCGGTGGATAAGATGCGTTCGGAACTTTATGATGTGAGTTATGAGGTGGCGAAGGAGGAGCGTGTGACGTTGCAGAGTTTTGCGAATGCGCACGGTTTTGATGGTGAATTGGCACATTGGGATACGTCGTTTTGGGCAGAGCGTCAGCGTGAGAAATTGTTTGACTATACGGATGATCAGCTTCGCCCGTATTTCCCGATGCCAAAGGTGATTAAGGGACTTTTCGATCTTTCTAAAAAGTTGTTCGGAATTGATATTGTGGAGGCAAATGGCGAGGCGCCAGTTTGGAATTCGGATGTCCGTTATTATAAGGTTTTTAGTGAGGCGGGTGAAAATATTGCGTCTTTCTACCTTGATCCGTATAGTCGCCCAGCTGATAAACGTGGTGGTGCGTGGATGGATACGTTCCGCGATCGCCAGTGGGTTGACGGTAAACTGGAACTTCCGGTGATTTATTTGGTTTGTAATCAGGCGCCGCCGATTAATGGTAAGCCGTCGATGATGAGTTTGGGCGAGGTAAATACGCTTTTCCATGAGTTCGGGCACGGACTTCAGGCGATGTTGACGACGATTGATGTGGCGGATGTTGCTGGTATCTGCGGCGTGGAATGGGATGCGGTTGAGCTGGCGAGTCAGTTTATGGAAAACTGGTGTTATGATAAAGAGACTTTGATTGGCATGACTGAACATGTGGAGACTGGTGAGCAGCTTCCGGATGAGTTTTTTGATAAGATTTATGCGGCTAAAAACTATCTGTCGGCAAGTGGTATGCTTCGTCAGATTATGCTGGGCTGGGTCGATATGGAACTTTACTCGAATTATGATCCTTTCGGTGAAAAAACACCACTTGATGTGCAGATGAAGATTGCCGAGAAGTGTACGGTTTCTACAGTTCTGAAAGAGAACCGTCTGATAAATTCGTTTGGTCATATTATGAGCGGCGGTTATGCAGCTGGTTATTACAGTTACAAATGGGCTGAGGTGTTGAGTGCGGATGCGTTCGGGGCGTTTGAAGATGCGGGCATTCATAATGATGAAGCGGTGAAGGAGACGGGACGTCGATTCCGTGACACGATTCTGTCGATGGGAGGAAGTCTTCCGCCGATGGACGTGTTTGTGAAGTTCCGTGGCAGAAAGCCAAATACGGATGCTCTTTTGCGCCATTCGGGGCTGAAGTAGTGAATAACGAAAAGCGAATAGTGAAAAATTAAAATAGTTTAAAAGCGAATCAAACTAACCAACTAAAAACTAACCAACAAACCAACTAA
>DDLT01000065.1 GCA_002340265.1 Lentisphaeria bacterium UBA2565
GGCAGGTCATTACAAGACAGAAGTCCCAGGAATTAAGGCGTTGATGGAAGTGGTTTCCGAGAACTTTGACGTTAAATGTGAATTTTACGATTTACCTACAGGTTTATAAAAATGAGTAATAAAAAAATTATAGTTGTGATTCCGGCACGTTATGGAAGTACACGTTTTCCAGGGAAGCCTCTTTTTGAGATTGCGGGAAAACCGATGATTCAGTGGACTTATGAGAAAGCTGTTGCTGCTGAAAATATTTACAAAGTGATTGTGGCAACTGACGATCAACGTATCTTCGATTGTGTCACATCGTTCGGTGGTGAGGCTGTCATGACTTCCCCGGATCATCCGTCGGGAACTGACCGTATAGCAGAGGCTATTCAAGGGCTTGATTGCGATTTGGTTATCAATGTTCAGGGTGACGAACCGACAATCCCGACTGACATTATTTCACGTCTTTCTGATGAAATGATTAAGTCCGGTGCAGAAATGGGAACAGTGGCAGTTCCTATCGACCGTGATGGTGAAGACTTTCTAAATCCAAATGTGGTAAAAGTTGTGAAAGGAGTTGATGATTATGCGCTTTACTTCAGCCGTGCATCGATTCCGTTTCTTCGAGAGGGTGGCGAGTTTGTTTCTCCTTTAAAGCATTGGGGAATTTACGCTTATACACCGAAGTTGATTAACGATTTTATCAGATGGCCAGAAAGCCCTCTTGAAAAGTGTGAAAAATTGGAGCAATTACGTGCGTTAGACCGCGGGGTTAAAATACTTGTTATTACATCTGATCATGATACTGTAGGCGTCGACACGCCCGAAGACGTTCAAAAAGTCGAACAAATTTTAAAGAATTAACGGAGAATTTATATAATGGTTAAGCCAGTTAAAGTTGGTGATAGATTTGAATATGGACCAAACAGTCCTCTGACGATTATTGCCGGACCTTGCGTTCTTGAGTCTGAAGAAATTTGCTCTCAGATAGCGGAGAAAATGATTGAGATTTGTGCTAAATATGGTGTGAATTATGTGTTCAAAGCTTCTTTTGATAAAGCTAACAGAACCAGTATTCATTCACATCGTGGGCCAGGTTTGGAGAAAGGTCTACAGCAACTCCAGGCAATTAAAGAGAAGTATGATGTGCCAATCTTGACAGATATTCATGAACCGTGTCAAGCTGATGCAATTGGTAAAGTGGCCGATATTATTCAGATTCCTGCATTCCTCTGTCGTCAGACAGATCTTCTTGTGGCGACCGCTGCAGCAGGAAAAGCAATCAATGTGAAAAAAGGGCAGTTCCTTGCACCTCGTGACATGACTGCTGTTATCAATAAGTTGAAAGAGTCTGGGAATGACAACCTTTCGCTTTGTGAACGTGGTTTTACTTTTGGTTATAACAACCTGATTGTTGATATGCGCTCTTTGGCAATTATGCGTTCTCTTGGTTACCCAGTTGTTTTCGATGCGACGCATTCAGTTCAGCTTCCTGGCGGACAGGGTAACAAGTCTGGTGGTGAACGTGAATTTGTCGCACCACTTACGCGTGCGGCAGCAGGGGTTGGTGTTGACGCTGTGTTTATGGAAGTTCACCCAAATCCGGAAGAGGCTCTTTCTGACGGTGCAAACAGCTTACCTCTTGAAGATGTGGAAGATGTAATCGCAAAACTGGTGGCTATCGATGCAATTGTCAGATAAAGCTAAAAAAGTTCGTATAGTAATTTTGGATGTTGACGGCGTTTTGACTGACGGAAGTTTCGGATATACATCCAACCCTGAGGAAGAAATCAAGTTTTTCAATGCTAAAGATGGTCATGCTATGAAGATGGCGATGCGAGGTGATTTGGAGCTTGGAGTGATTTCTGGTCGTAAATCTGCCGCTAATCGTAAACGCTTCAACGAACTTGGCATTTCTTTCTTTTTTGAACGTCAGAAAAACAAACTTGAATGTTTTGAAAAACTGGTTGCTGAACGTGGTATCTCTCCAGAAGAGTGTATGTACGTCGGTGATGATGTGATTGATATTCCACTTGTTCGCCGTTGCGGAATTGGTGTGGCAGTTGCTGATGCAGTTCCAGAACTTCTTGAAGTTGCTGATCTGGTGACAAAAGAGGTCGGTGGTCGTGGCGCTGTTCGTGAAATCCTTGTCTGGCTTCTGAAAGAGCAGGGCAAATGGGACGGCTTGATGGAGCGTTACTACGTTTAAGGTGCTTATGACTTTTGGTAAAAAAATTAGCTTAGTTTCACTTCTTTTTTCTGTGGCTTTATTTGCACAGTTCAATGAAAAAATCTTTCTGAAAGATTTTAAGACGCAGGAGTTTAAAGATGACGGAACGCCATCGTGGCGAATGTCCGGTAAAAATGCCAATGTGTCCGGAAATAAAGTGATGTTTGAGAGTTCGGAAACGACTCTCTTTACGGGGCAGGGCGAAGTTAAGGTGTCAGCTGGTAAGTCAATTTTTAATCAGAAGACTAAGAACTGGACCAGCGAGGAGAAGGTAGAAATTTCCGGAGAAGGTTTGGATGTAACTGGAGTCGGCTTTTTGATGAATGCTGAACTGAAGCAGATTCATCTTAATAATAAAGTAAAAGCAACTTTTGCTTCTATTAAACAAATGAGATCTAAAACAAATGAAAATGAATAAATTTTTTACTGTATTTTTGACTTTTGCTGCGGTTTCGCTTACTTGTTCTTGTGAAGAAAATACTAGATTGAACAGCGCGACGGTTCCGGCTGAACGTGTTGAAAGTATTGAGATGAAAAGTGCGACGATTCCGGCTGAACGTGTTGAGAAACTCGAAATTACGGCAAACTCTTCTGATATCGATTACGAAAAGAAAGAACTTGTTTTTATCGGCAATGTGGAAGTGAAGGATCCGCAGGTTGAAATAAAAGCTGATCGTTTGGCAGTTTTCTTTGATGAAAATGAAGATGTGAAAAGTTTCAAAGCGTACGGAAATGATGATTTAGTAGAAGTTATTCTTTACCGTGAAAATGAGTCGCCGATTAATGCGAAAGGTGATGAGGCGTCTTATAACGCTAAGACAGGTCAGATTACATTGACTGGAGAAACAACTTCTCTTAAAAATGGTAAAAACTCCATTAAAGGTGCGAAGAAAATTGTATTCTTCATGACCAAAGAAGGTATTACAGACTTTAAAACTACCGGCCGTTCTAAGTTTACAATTGATCGCAAAAGTGGTTTGCTGAATAAAGGAACTGGCGATGATAAATGATGATTTCCTTTTGAATGTTGAAGGCTTAGAGAAATCTTATAATAAACGTAAAGTGGTGAAAGGTGTTCATATGAACATTCGCCCAGGTGAAGTTGTAGGACTTCTCGGTCCAAATGGAGCCGGTAAAAGTACCTCATTTAATATGGTAGTCGGACTTGTTCGACCAGATGCCGGACAAATCTCTTTCAAAGGACATAATGTGGCACATCTGCCGATGTATGAGCGTGCTCGCCTTGGAATGGGATATTTAGCTCAGGATCCATCAATTTTTCGTCGCTTGACGGTTGAAGAGAATATTTCTGCAATATTAGAGACGCTTAATCTTTCGAAAAGTGAACGTGCAAAACGTCTGCAGAATCTGCTTGATGAATTGAATCTGTCGCACCTTGCCGGTCAGAAGGCTTCTACCCTAAGTGGCGGTGAGAGAAGACGTTTGGAAATTACGCGTGCACTTGTGACTTCGCCGGATCTGTTGATGCTGGACGAGCCGTTCAGTGGAGTTGATCCGATTTCGGTTCACGAAGTACAAACAATCATTACAGAACTTCGTGATAGAGGACTAGCAATTTTGATCACAGATCATAATGTAAGAGAGACACTTGCTGTTGTCGATCGGGCTTATCTGATTAGTCAGGGAGAAATTCTTTGCGAAGGTTCAGCTGACTACTTGATTAACAATGAACAGGCACGTAAGGTCTACTTGGGTCCGAGATTTGTTGCATAAACGAATTTCAGAAGGTTAACATCACAAAGTAGGAGTAGGCGTATGGAAATTATTGTCAGCAGCCGTTCTAATGAAATAAAACCTGGGGTTAAAAAACACGCCGAAGAAGTCGCACAGAAAATTCAAAGTATTTATAATAAACTTACAAGTTGTAGAGTTATTCTGAATGTGGAGAGAAAAGAGGAAACTGCGGAAATTATTCTTCATGGCAAAAACATTGATATAGAAGGAATCGCAAAAGCTGAGTTTGTTTACGAAGCGATTGATAAGGCTGCGGTCAAAGTTGAAAAGCAACTTAGAAAGCATTTGGATAAACTCCAGGCGCACTACTAAGTTTCAATTTAAAACTTTCTATTAATTAGTTAATTTAACATGACGCTCCGATTTACGGATTGGGGCGCCTTTTTTATTATGGCACAAATTACTTGTAAAATTGAAAACAAATTTGGAATCCACGCCAGACCGGCTTCGGCGATTGTTAAAACTGCATCGAAGTACGAGTCGGAAATCCATATTGAAAAAGATTCTCAAAAAGTTTCGGCTAAAAGTATCATGGGATTGATGATGCTGGCGGCATCTTACGGAACTACACTAACAATTCATGCCGAAGGACCGGACGAGTCTGAAGCACTGAGTGAGTTAGAGCAGCTTTTCTTTAGCAAATTCGGCGAAGAGTAATCGTTGATTGCACTCTCTAAGTTTACATTTTTATATTTGCAGAGCTTTATTTATAAAGATTTTGAACAATATTAACGCCGTTCGAAAACTAATGCCCGTATTTAGGGTTAAGCGATTCTGCTACAATCAAAAACAAATGACAAAAAACGAGAAATGAAAAATCTTATCTTCATTGGCGCTCCCGGCGCAGGAAAAGGTACAATGGCGGAAAAACTTTCTGCAAGTACTACTATTCAACACATTTCTACAGGCGCGATTCTTCGCGAAGAAATCAGTAATGAAACTGAACTAGGTAAAGCTGTAAAACAGTTTTTGGAAGAGGGGGCTTTAGTTCCTGATGAAACTGTAGCAAACATCGTGGCAGGTAAACTTGCTTCTGATGAAATTCAGAAAAACGGTTTTATTCTTGATGGATTCCCTCGTACTGAAAATCAGGCGGTTATTCTTGATGGACTTCTAAAAGAGTCTGGTGTAGAGCTTGATGCAATTGTTCTTTTTGATTTGGCGGAAGATGTATTGATGCAGCGTTTGACTGGTCGTCGCGTTTGCAAAGAGTGTGGTTCAACTCTGCACCACATGCTTTTCAATCCACCAAAAACTGAAGGTGTTTGTGATAAGTGTGGTGGTGAACTTTACCAGCGTCCTGATGACAACGCAGAAACAGCAGCAGACCGTCTTGATGTATACAAAGAACAGACTCTGCCTGTTATCGAATTTTATAAAAATAGTGGCAAACTTGTTACTATCGATGCGGCTCCTTCTCAGAATGAAGTATTCGCAAAACTACAAGAAACTGTTAATAGTTAATAAGTTTGGAGAAAACAATGGCTTCAGATTGTATTAAAGTTGAAGGAAAAGTGAAAGAACTTCTTCCGAACACAATGTTCCGCGTTGAACTTGAGAACGGACACGAGATTCTAGCACACATTAGTGGTAAAATGCGTTTGCACTTTATTCGAATCCTTCCTGGTGACTCTGTAACTGTAGAGATGTCTCCATACGATCTTACGAAGGGACGTATTGTCTATCGTAAGAAGTAAAAAAATGCTTTTCAAAAAAAACTGTCGCAAGTCGGCAGTTTTTTTTTAGTTTTGCATTGTAAACGTAAAAAATCTTTTTATATTGCCGACCGACCACCATTTAACATAATGCCCATATCTAGGCAAATGTACGAAAAACCATACGTACTAAAGTTAAACCTAAACCTAAGTTAAGGTAATAAAATGAAAGTTAGAGCTTCTATTAAACGTAGATGTGAAAGTTGTAAAGTAATCAAACGCGCTGGTGTTTTGCGTGTGATCTGCAAAGATCCTCGCCACAAGCAGCGTCAAGGTTAATAACAAATCTTAAAGGGATATAGATAATATGCCTAGAATTCTTAGTATCGACATTCCAGCGCACAAGCGTGTGGAAATCGCACTTACTTACATCGCAGGTATTGGTCCTACAACTGCAAAAGCAATTTGTAGCAAACTTGGTATCGACGTAAGTATTAAAGCAAAAGATCTTAATGATGCGCAAATCTCTGCAATCACTAAGTTGATCCAGAATGACTATTTGATTGAGGGTGACCTTCGTCGTCAGGTTCAGTCAAACATCCGTCGTCTGCAAATGACTAAATCTTACCGTGGTTTCCGTCACGCTCGTAACCTTCCTGTGAATGGTCAGCGTACGAAAACAAATGCACGTACACGTAAAGGTAAGAAATCTACTGTTGGAGCTATTCGTGATAAAGCTCTACGTAAACAGGCGAACAAATAGTGTTTTAGTTGCTTAGCGACTATTATGCAAGAGATTAATAAAGGATATAAAAAAATATGTCTAACTCAATATTTCTAGAGGACGATCCTAATAGCATCGTTCTTGCGCCGGTAAAGCGTAAAAAAGGTGCAAAAGGTAAAACTCCTGCACACCTAAGTTCCGGTATCGTTACAGTTCTTGCTACTTTTAACAATACTAAAGTATCTGTAACTGACCTAAATGGTAACGTTGTTGCTTGGTCAGCAGGTGGTAAAGTTGGTTTTAAAGGTTCAAGAAAAAGTACTGCTTACGCAGCTCAGATGGTTGCATTGGAAGCTTGTAAGCGTGCTGTTACTTACGGACTAAAAGAAGTAGAAGTAAGAATTAAAGGCCCTGGTGCTGGTCGCGAATCTGCGGTTCGTGGTGTTGCTGCTGCCGGTCTTGATATTACTGCTATCAAAGATGTCACTCCAGTTCCTCACAACGGTTGTCGTCCTCCTAAGAGACGTCGTGTATAATTGTTGTTTGTTTAAACTGGCTTAATTTTTAATTCCTTCCGGACGAAAGGAGAGATCATGTCTAACACAGAAGATTTGGTAATGCTCGAAAAACTTGAGATTAACGAAGCAACTCAATCTGATACTTACGTTAAGTTTGAAGCTAAGCCTTTGATGAAAGGTTACGGGCACACCCTAGGTAACGCCCTACGCAGAATTCTACTATCATCTATTGATGGTGTAGCTGTGACTTCAATCAAGATTGATGACGTTAATCACGAGTTTAGCTCTGTGCCAGGTATCGTAGAGGATATCACTCAGTTAGTTCTCAACATTAAAAACGTCCGTTTTAAATGTGCTGGTGAGATGCCCCGTAAATTCGAGCTTGTTAAGAAGAAGAAAGGGCCTGTTACCGCTGCTGACATTAAACTTGACAGTCTGACAGAAATCGTCAACCCTGAGCTTGTTATCTGCAATATCGACGACATCTCAAAAGTTCCAAACAAAACTTTCCGTATGGAACTTGAGATTAACAGCGGACGCGGATATGCCAGCTTTGAAGACAACAAACGTGATGACCAGCCTATCGGTATCATCCCGGTTGATTCTCTGTACAGTCCTGTAACACGTGTTTCATACCAGGTATCCGACTGTCGTGTCGGTCAGGAAACTGACTACAACAGTCTTGAAATGGAAATCTGGACTGATGGCCGTGTTAAACCATTAGAAGCCCTGCGTAAAGCTACTCTAATTCTGAGAGATCACCTAACTCCGTTCCTATCGGTTGCTGGTGAAGGTGAAGAAGACTTCATTACTCCGCTTTCAGATGAAGACAAGAAGTTACTTGATTTGTTGACAATGAACGTTCGCGACATGAACCTTTCTGTTCGCTCGAAAAACTGTCTGGATTCTGCACGAATCTCTACTATTGCCGAGCTTGTTAGCAAAACTGAAAACGAAATGTTGAAATTCCGTAACTTCGGTAAGAAATCGCTGGATGAAATTAAAGAAAAAATGACGGAATACGGTCTATACCTAGGAATGCCAATTCCTGAGGTTATCAGACTAGCTCTTCCGAAAACTCTTGAGAAAGGAGATATCTAAGGATGCGCCATCGTAAACGCACATTCAAGCTAGGTCGTACCGGTTCTCACAGATCTGCAATGCTAGCTAATATGGCTTGCAGTCTGATTACTGAAGGTAGAATCAAAACAACTCTACCAAAAGCTAAAGGCCTAAGACGTTTCGCTGAGAAACTTATTACACAAAGTAAATTAGGTACACTACACGCACGTCGTCTAGTTGCATCAAAAATGCGCCAGCCAGAAGCTGTACAATACCTTTTCGACGAACTTGCACCGGTTTTCGAAGACCGCGCAGGTGGTTACACTCGTATCATCAAACTTGGTCGTCGCCTAGGTGACGGTGCAGAAATGTGCTACATCGAGCTTGTTGATACTCCAAAAGCTACTGTTGAAGCTGAAGTTGCAGAAACTGAAGAGACTACAGAAGCTTAGGAAAACGAGTCCAAGCGGGCGAAACTCTGATATTGAAGTTCTCATTATCTTATAAATGGGCACATCAGTAAGTAAAGAGAATTAGCACGCGTGCTATGCTTTCAAATCCTGCTGTAATTCGTTACAGCAGGATTTTTTTTGTTTAGTTTTTTAATTACTCACCTAGACAACCAAATACCTAAACACCCAACCAACTAACCAACTAAAAAATGACCACAGTTTTAACAGGTGATAAACAACTTGACGAATACAAAGCGATTCACCAAATCTCATTTGTACTTGATCGACTCCGCAGTGCCCACAATGTTGGTAATATTTTTCGAATTGCAGAAATTACTAGAATTTCCGGAGTCATAACCTGCGGCTACACTGCTACACCTCCGCATCACAAACTTGATAAAACTGCGCGTGGCTGTGAAAAAATTGTGCCATTTCGCCATTTCGAGACCTCTGTCGAAGCAATTAATCAGTTAAAATCAGAAGGCTGGAAAATCGTCGCAGTTGAAACTGTTGAAAATGCTCCGTTAGTCTGGGATTATAAAATTACACCTGGAACAGCCTTTGTCTTAGGCAACGAAGCATTAGGTGTTTCAGAGGAATCCTTAGCACTTTGTGACGATTTTATTAGACTTCCCGTCTTTGGATTTAAAAACTCATTAAATGTCGGTAATTGCGCCTCCGTCATCGCCTACGAAACAGTGCGCCAGTTTTCCCGTTCATAGTTGTAAATCGCGTTTTATTCATTACTCTAAATCATGCTGAATTTGAGCTGTGTCACAAACTTCCTAACCAACTAACGAACTACCCACTTAGATAATAAAATCATGAAAACAGTCGCATTTTGTCTATTCAAGTATTTTCCATTCGGTGGAATGGAACGTGATTTTCTGCGTATTGCCCTAGAGTGCCAAAAGAAAGGGGCTGCTGTTCGGGTTTACACGACAAAGTGGGATGGTGATATTCCTGATGGATTTGATGTTCGAATTATCAAAAAGCAGGGACTATCCAATCACAAGCGAATTATGAACTTTTCTGCAACTGTGCAGCAGCATTTACAAATTTCTCCTGTTGATGTGGTTGTCGGATTTAATAAAATGCCTGGGCTTGATATCTATTTTGCTGCGGATGTCTGTTTTGCAAAAAAACTTTCCAAAAAGAGTTTCCTTACAAAGTTACTGCCTCGGTATAAGGCTTATCACGCACTCGAAAAATCTGTATTTGATGAAACCTCTTCAACAAAAGTGATGTGTCTGCTTCAAATTCGAGCTGATGAATATAAAGAGTTCTACAAGATTGAGGATTCACGAATTGAAGTGCTTCCGCTTGCCCTTGATAATAAGTTTACTGCTGAAATTGAACAGTTTGATCGAGAAAATATTCGAGCTGAATTCGAAATCAACGAAGATACTTTTGTTCTAACACAGGTTGCATCAGCTTTTCATACAAAAGGTGTTGATCGTGTGATCCAGACCATGGCGGAAATTGAAAATAAAAACATTCATTATCTGGTAATTGGGGCAGGGGAGATTGGAAAGTACGAGAAACTTACCTCCAAGTACGGATTGAAGGATCAGATCACTTTCGCAGGAGGCAGAAGCGACGTTGCTAAACTGTTATATTCATCAGACCTTTTAGTTCATCCGGCAAGAGTAGAGTCGACGGGTTTGACTCTCTTAGAAGCGATGGCTGTGAATCTACCGATGATCTGTTCAGGAATTTGCGGCTATTCGCCAATTGTTCGTGAAGCAGGAGGAGTTGTTCTCCCGGAACCGTTTTCACAAACTGATTTAAATCGTGAACTTTCTAGGTGCTTAAATCGTGAAACTTTATTAAACATGAAGGCAGAGCTCAAATCATCGTTTTCAGAATTGAACTTATCAGGCCTCCCAGAGTCTGCCGCCGAGTTTATTATTGACAATAGTTAAACAAATAGTTAAACAGTCGTGGAACGGTGGTTGAACCATCGTTGATCTACTGTTCTACAATGGTTATAATATGATTTATTTGAATGAACAATTTAAAGACGCTTGGAAAGGAAAGAACCCTTTTGAAGAGGTTGAGAAGATCGATGGAAAAGTGTTTCGTTCGGTGAAAATGCGTAAAACTTTGCAGTTTGAGCAGTTTGGTAAAAGCTTCTTTATCAAAATCCATCGTGGCGTTGGCTGGAAAGAGATTTTTAAAAATTTCGCAATGCTTAAAAAACCGGTATTAGGTGCTCAAAATGAGTGGGAAGCAATTGCAAAACTTGAAGCGCTGAATGTCGATACGATGAAGTCAGTTGCTTATGGACAAACCGGTAAGAATCCTGCATTTATACACTCTTTTATCGTGACAGAAGATTTGACCGATACAGAGAGCTTAGAAGATTTTTGTAGAGATTGGGCAAGTAAACCGCCTTCTTTGGAACTGAAAAATGCTCTGATTGATAAGTTGGCTTGGGTCAGTCGTCAGCTTCATACAAATGGTGTAAACCATCGTGATTACTATATCTGCCATTTCCTTTTAGATATTTCCAACGGTCGAGAAAATATCGACCCTAAAAGTATTAAAGCGTCTCTTATTGATCTTCACAGGGCGCAGATTCGTAATAAAACACCGCGTCGCTGGGTCGTAAAAGATGTTGCGGGACTTTGGTTTTCTGCAATGGATTTAGGTCTCAGAAAACGTGACTTATATCGTTTTATGAAAATTTACTCCGACAAGTCGTTGAAGGAGATTTTCAACACCGAGCTGAAGTTTTGGGCAGACGTAAATCAAACTGCTCACAAACTTTACCAAAAAGACCTACGGAGACGTCAGCGTGATAACAGTTAAAGCGTCTAATGGTTTTGAGCCTTCTCGCATAAAAGCTCTTACAGAGAAAATTTTAGATACATACGATGGTTCAACCGATTCTTGGGATCTGTCAGAAACTCCTGACATTACTCCGATTAAGCTTGGAAATAGATCGGCACTTTTAGCAATTGACGGTGTCTGCGTAAAGTTTTTCTATGATAAATCGCTGAAGTCACGAATTCGGGACTTCTTTGGGTTAAGTAAAGCGCAGAGAACTTATGAGATTGGAACAAAAGTTACAGAATTGGGAGTTCCAATTCCCAAACTGTATGGCATGTCAAAAAAGCGCTTCAGTTACGGAATGGTGCTTTCAAAATTTGAAGAAGATTGCCTGCCTGTTCATCTTTTCACCAGAGGTGACTGTGACTCTACTTTGTGGTCAAGACTTGGACTGTTTATCCGCACCATGCATGATAAGGGTATAACTCATAAGGATCTCTCTCCAAAAAACATTTTGACCGTTAGCTCCAGTGATTCTATAGACTTTTTATTGCTTGATTATGAAGATTGTAAAATACATACTATAATGACTGATATTCTTCGACTTGGTGATTTACACCACATTTATGAACGTCTTCTTAAAATTGCTTCTACCGAACAACGGCTATTGTTGGTGAAAGGATATATTTCCGATTGTGAAGGTTTTTCAGACTATCATGAACAATTACTAAGAATGATAAAAGAAAATCCATCTAAATACACAAAGTTTATAAAATGAGCTTAACAAAATTTAATTATAATGGAATCTCTTGGTATGGAGATAAAAAACTCCTAAAAGAGTTTTTTGATTTACCAAATGAGAAATTGGTAAGAAAACGTGCATTCCGTAATGTCTCTTACCGTAGCCAGAGTGAAGACTCAGAACCGCTTTTTTTCAGAAAAAATGATCCATCCTACAACTTTTTAGATAAAGTAAAATCTATTTTTCGCACAAGGCTTCGGAATGAATTTAATTCCGCGGTGGCATTGCAACAAGCAGGAGTTCCTGTAGTTGAGCACATTGCTGTTGGTAAAAAAGGGAAAGAAAGTTGTCTAATAACTCGTGCCTTTAATGGAGATTCTGTACTAAATTTGTTTCGTCAAATGCCTAGTTATGATAAAGAACAACGTCGCTATATTCTGGAAGCGTTCTGTAAGTTTTTATATAAATTTATAGAAGGTTCTTTCTATCATCCAGATTTACACTTAGACAATGTTCTTTATAGCTTTGAAGATGGTAAAATTGAGTTTATAAATATAGATGTTTATGGAGTACAAAAACGAAAGCTTTCAGAAACGATGATTTTTGAGATGTTTTTACATGTTTTTTCAATATTTGACCGTTACTCTAAGTTTGAGGTTAAAGCTTATTTTGAGATCTTTAAAGATTATCTTCCGAACTATAATTTTGAGCAATTTTTACTAAAGCGTAAAGAG
>DDLT01000099.1 GCA_002340265.1 Lentisphaeria bacterium UBA2565
TTGGCCCTTTCCTTTTACAAGGCTGTAGGCTTAACACAGGCATAGCATATTAAAAGCCATCCCAGGGCTTGAAATTACGACCGATATGGTTTCCTGTTTATGTATTGAATAAGCAGCTTAGGCAGGGGGATTCAAGAACCATTCTGACAACAGTTACAAGTCTAGCAAGCTTCACGGAAAGTAATTGCTCAGTTTTGCTGTCCATTTTCAGGTCCCTCTCTGCTGCAATGGTATTGCTTGTATGTGTTGATAATTGCTGTAAACGGCATGACGGAATGCTTCATGTTTGCTGCCATGAGCAAAGATGATGTTGACTCATATAATTACAAGATGATGGTATTCTCAGCAGTGTTCTTAGGGGCGTCGTGGTATCTCACCATTCTTGGTAGTGTTGGCTTTGTCATTGCCAACTGTCTGAACATGCTCCTTCGGATTTATCACAGGTATAGAATCAAGAAACAATTAATTATTGCACACCCTTTGGGGAAAGCCTCGATTCACTTGGCCTAAACCAGGGATATAGTTCCACGTGCCTTCTCTCTTTTTTTCTTCCTTTTAGTTGTGGAAATTGTTTTATATCTTACATAAATATTGACCAGGAGTGTTTTAGGGCTTGTATTTACTGTGCTGTAATCATTTTGTACAGTTCATTAGAAGTTCAATGCTTGAGTACATGTTGGCATTTTAAAAAATTCAAGTGTCAAAGTCTTTTTGGATTGAATGCGAGTGTTATGTTAAACTCTTCTATTGTTGGTGCAACCCCTGAAAGACAATTATTATTAACAAGGCAATTATATGCATGCACACATTATTGCCTTGTACTACAACATGTCAAGGCCACTTAGCCTTTTGCAGATATTGTGCACTCTGTATAATTTATTGATAAAAACAACATTTTCTGCATAATTCATAGTACAATCAATCAATCAATCAACTTTCATTGCACACTCTTTACAGAATTTTAAATATTGTTGTAGTGAAATATGAAGTAAAACTTTCCTTTATTTTTCAGCCTTATATTCATCCACAACTATTTCAAGGCAGCCCCTCATCTTAAACCTTTACAAGGTCTTGTGCCGTCACCTCCGGTGTTAGTGGCATATGCTATCTCCTGGGCTATAACTGCCATATCAGAGGCAAGTCTGTGCTGTAACCATGGATGGCTTTACCGCATTCTTCATATCGGTACTGGTGGTATATGTTTGCTGGTTGTCGCGGCTTGCATTTACATTAAAGAGAAAACCCTTGTGGATTTTATGTTGGAGCACTGGCTCGGAAGACAAAAAAGGAAAGAGGAGTAAAAATAGATCCGCTGAAAAGCCTGGGAGTAAACTCTCCAATCAGGGAAAAAAGAAAAGATTAATACTAATAGGAGTGTTGTAGAACGGTGGAAGTTATCCCCTCCCCACTCCCTGTTACTATAGACCTTCACTCTCCTCTCTCCCCCTTCCCTCACTATTTTTCCTTTACCTTGAGCTGCGAGCCCTGTCACAGGCTAAAGTTCATGTAAATTGATTTTTTTTTCTAACTAAATTAAGAGTGTGCTGAAACAGTTACATATACAGCATCCATTCTTCTACTATTACAGCATAGAGGGCATCATGTGAAAAACAAATTACAAAGGGAACATTTGAAGGAAAAAGATAAGTTGTCATCTCAACACGGTTTAGTAGGAAAGTTCAGAGAGGCCTGGGAATGAGAACCAGACCTCTCTCATTCTCATTCCCTTACCAGGACAGTGTACTGTTTAATGATGCACTTTTAGTGCGTTTGAAAAGAAACATTGTAAATCTTTTATTTGACATGGTGTCTCCTTCAGCTTCAGTAAAAATATTACGGCACAGTCAATGCTCTGTTACAGGGAATTATTGAATTAATACCACAAAATCTGACATGAACTGTATCGCTGAACTTTGTCTGAAGTTTAATTTAATTTAATTTTAATTTTATTATGACCAACCCCATGAGCTACCAAGTTCCAATTTTTATTCATGCCTGAATAAAGGTTGTCTGTCTATCTGTCTGAAAATTGTGAAATATTGACTCAAATAAGTCTAGAGCCTGTAAAACTGTATTGAAAAACATATTTTAATATACCAACAGTTCATAATTTACAAGTTTCTGTCTCTGTCTTCCAACATCAAAAAGGTACGATGTCATCGTCTGCCAAAATACCTCAGTCTCGAGATTTTCTGAGCTGATGCAACGTCAACGCAGCCTCGATCAGCCAAGATATAACTATGAGTATTGCGCATGCTCAGTCCTACCGCTGTCGAACCGAAACTGCTGTCACACAAGATGAGAAAATCGCTCTCAGCCAATAAGAAATGATCAACCAACATGGCTATGATGCCTTCAGTGAATGGTCCTGTTCCATTAATGGTGGAGTTGTTATCTGCTTCCAATGTATTATTTGTACGGTTAGCGCAATATTCAGTGAGATTAAAGATTTCAACGTTGTAGCACACGAGCGTTGTGTTGCTAGCATCCGTGTAATTGCACTCGGCGGTGAAGTTAAAGATTGTGGTGTTGAAGAGAATGTCCAAGTGTTGAATTGTCAAATTGGAAGCGACTACTTTGTGAGGGTAGCTTTCCTGGACAAAATCTCTCACTTCGATATTGTCAGTGGACACAAACCATCGGACCTTTGTTCGTTGATTCGTCTCGTTTCCAAAAAGTTTTCTTTCTACTTTCCTCGCGCAGTCAAAGAATTTTAAAAGTCGCGTAACGTTTTTGACATTCCAGGTTCGATCGTTATCAGACGAGAAATAATCAAATTGGTCATCTCCTGTTCGAATGTGTATTCCAATCATTGGTCCTTTATCAAACTGTAATTGCGCTCTCATTTCGTTGAGTTTTTTTTCCATGGCGTCAGACTTTAAAAACAGAAAATCAAATGCGCACCCTATCAGATTGAACTTGGGTGTTTGAGAAATCAAGGGTGTAATTCCCAATTCCTTGGCACGCTGTAGTAGATAGGGATTTAAAGTGAGGCCTCCTTCGGCGAAATACCATATCGTGGTTATTTCTTCCACCGGCCAGTCAAAATACTCTTTCAAGTTAGTCGTAGTCAGCCATTTTTTAAAGTGAGTGGAATCCTGTATGATCCATCCTTCAGCTTCCCGGACGTCAGTCTTGGTCGAGCCCCAGTAGTGTTTTCGTATTTGCAGTCCCGTGCACACATCAATGGGTTCCGTGTAATTCCATTGGATATAACGCGGTTTGAGGTGGTTTTCTATTGGCTCAGGCACACGCCAATCAATCAAAAAAGCCCTGTCAGTGAGCACTGACAGATAAAACAGCGATGCGACTGCTCTAAGGCGATTTCCATAACCGCAACAACCTTGTCGAGTACCAGGGCATAAATAGACCAAATATTTCTCTTCCAGACGCTTACTAAGAATATTTGCGTGTAGTTTGCGGTAGTTTTCTTGCCAACCAGTTCCACAAACCTCAACCGTCTTCTTACGATACCAAGCATCGAAATTAAATTTCTCTCCTAAGGTTAGCGTGTTTTGACTCAAGGCATTTGGTTGTAAGTTTAGATTTTCTTTCCCATTGATCTTTGAAATCAGTTCAGCCTTACTGTCCAGAGATTTGGGAAGATGACCTTTTTCTGTGAGATCTTCCATTTTTGGGATGACTTTATTCATCTTTCTTTTTGGCGATTGTAAATGTTTGGACGTCGAAAACAAAGACACGTTTCTACTCACTTTCTGTTTAGTTTGGTCGCTCTCTAGCAACTCGTTCGGTTTTTCTTTCGAAGACAATTTCAAACCTACATTTGGACGTATTTTGCTGGCAGTATTTAAAGATTTCATTGTCTTGTTGTCAAGATTTCTTGTTTTTTCCGGAAGAACGTTACTCTTGGGAGCTGTGTTTAGTTTTGAGGCAAATTGGTTTGTACTTTTTTCAACTTCCTTGCTGTTTTCACCAGTGCCAAAATACTGAATAATGGTGTCAGCCTTCAAGTTGACAAGATGACCTGTAAAAAAAAGCTTAAGTGAGCTTTGGATCATTTGATTGCCACTGTAGCTACAGGTTTTCAGGAATCTTTACGATTATAAGACATGGGTTGGGCCAGGGTTTTCGGGTATACTGTATACATGGGGATTCTAAATCGAGTATACGGTGTTTTGACGCCCGTATTGGCCCTTTTAATTTATGGGTATAAAGTACAGCCGAACCCACCCAAAATGTCAAATCTAAATGGTCGCTTACGGGAGGTGGTCGCTTACGAGAGCTTAGAACATACTGGTTCAAAGTTTTGCCTCATCAGCATATGGTAACTGCAAAGACTTCCTCCAGCTGGTTTTAAATGTTTTATTCATGCGAAAAGTAAATTTCGAGAAAAATTCCTGTACTTCCCATTGAGAAATTTCCGTCTCTTGTACTACCCAGGAATGCGCTATGGTTACAACACCTT
>DDLT01000204.1 GCA_002340265.1 Lentisphaeria bacterium UBA2565
AGACAATCCTCGTTTCGCTTGGCGTGGACTGATGCTTGATTCTTCCCGCCACTTTCAGACGATTCCTGAAGTTAAACGTTTTATTGATCGTATGGCAGCTCATAAGTTCAATGTATTTCACTGGCATTTAACAGATTCACACGGCTGGCGAATTGAGATAAAAAAGTATCCAAAACTGACGGAAGTCGGTGCATGGAGAAATCAGCCTGATTACCCGAAAAAGGGTGATAAGGGACGTTACGGCGGTTTTTATACACAGGAAGAAATCAAAGATGTGATTGCCTACGCTAAAGCGCGCCATATTACAATTGTTCCTGAAGTAGATATGCCGGGTCACAGCTTTGCGGCTGTTGCTTCTTATCCTCGTTTAGGTGGGCTTGATAAACCTCAGCATGTTGATTACTTCTTTACGTATCCGGCAAACCGACAAGCCTTTCCTAGTCGCCATGGATTTACTGATGTGCTCTGTGTGGCGCGTCCGGAAACTGTGCAATTCTGCAAAGATGTTTTGGATGAAGTAATGGCTCTATTCCCTTCTGAATATATTCATATCGGTGGTGATGAAGTAGAAAAGCATGTTTGGAAACAGTCTAAAGAAACTCAGGAATTCATTAAAAAGAATAACCTAAAAAATGAAGACGGTCTACAGTCCTGGTTTATTCAACAGATAGATAACTACCTTACTTCTAAAGGGAGAAAACTGTTAGGCTGGGACGAAATCCTTCAAGGTGGTCTGGCAAAGAACGCCACTGTCATGTCGTGGCAGGGAGAAAAAGGTGGTATTCGTGCCGCTAAAATGGGTCACGATGTGGTAATGAGTCCGCAGACCTATATTTATCTTGACCATGGGCAGTCGCACAGCCCATTGGAACCACCTCACTGGCCTGGCCATAAACCTTTGAATCGTGTGTACAACTACGAACCGATTCCTCCACAACTGAATGCTGAAGAGGCGAAGTACATTCTAGGAGTTCAGGCAAATGTCTGGACTGCATTTATCCATAAAGAGTGGAAACTTGACCTAAGCACATGGCCGCGTGCAACTGCGCTTGCTGAAGTTGCATGGAGTCCAAAAGAAGCTCGTGACTATAATAAATTCTATACATTTATGAAACAGAAGCACTTTAAACGTCTCGACTACATGGAAATCAATTACTGGCGTGAAAACACTATAGATGTCGGCAATTGGTCTCCTAAAGATCTCAAACAAAATAATGAAGTCGTCACAATGACGTTTGATCTAACAGGAAAAGTCGACAAACAGAAAAGTGAAAAGCTGGATTTAGCATTCACCTATACAAGTGGTGCTCACGCGTTACGAATCAAGGAAGTTTCATTACTTTCCGGCAATAAAACTGTCAGTGTAGATCAGCACGATGGTCATACGGGATCCAGTTCAAAGAACAATATTTATTCAGTTGATTTGTCCAAAGTTCAAGCTGGCGAAAAGCTTACGATAAGCGTGAAGGCTTACGGTGATGGAGGCAACAGTTCCAATGGTAAGGTGACATTAGATACGATTTTAACAAAAAGAGTTAATTAAGATTAAGAGGGAGATAAAAATGAGAATAAAAAAAACAGTATTGGTACTTTTTTATGCCATGCTTCTTGTGAGTAATGGATTTGCTCAAGGAAAAGCAATTTCGTTTGACGGAGTAGATGATTATCTACTGCACAATGGAGGTTTGAATGTTGCAGGTGCTTCAGCTGGTTCAGCAGCGACGATCTCAGTTTGGGTAAAAATCGACGAAGATGCGCGTGTTGTTACCGATCCTTTACAAGGTTATAGAATTGTGGGACATGATGGCAATCCTTCAAGTTGGGGATTTACAGTGGCAAATGTCGGTGATGAAGGAAATAAGATTTATGCGTTTAATAAAGATTCTGATGGCGTAAAAACGATTTCAACTAATTATGTCAAAGGCGAATGGGTTCATTTAACGTGGGTTCACGGCGGCGGAAACTTAACATTCTACAAAGATTCAGAAGTGGTTGGAACTGTTGTATCTGGCGATACGGTTCAAACAGCCAATTGGATAACGTTTGGAGCAAGACGTGAATTTGGTCATTTTCTAGACTGCGATATGGATAATTTCCAGTTATGGAACGTAGCCCTGACAGAATCACAGGTAGAAGCAACTAGTGAAGAGCTAACTGAGGCAATTGTCGGTACAGACAGCTCATCAGGGATTTCCGGCATTCAATGGAGTAATCTAATTCGCTACTTTAAATTTGAGGACAATACTGCCAATTCAGCGGGTTCGGTAAGCTGGTATGCGAAACGCTTTAGCGGCTATGTGAATTCCGGAGCCAACATAGAAGTTGCGTTTCCTGAAAATTTGACTGTTTTGGAAAAAGATTCCAGATCTTTTACTTTGACTTGGGATGTAGTGGCTGATGCGGATAACTATACCGTTGTTGTAGCAGAGGATAAGAAGCTTGTAACTGGTGCAGTAACATTACCAAATGGTGGTGTGACCGCAAGTAATACTTTTAAAGTTGATGGATTGACTGCAAACAAAACTTACTACTATGGAGTGAAATCCAACAAAGGTGAATTCAGCTCACAAAATAGTACGGGTCACTGCGCTATTATCCCCAATGTAATTATTGGAGCCGATAAAGTTGCTATTATGAGCAATGGACAGGCAGACCTCACAATTGAACCTGTTGTACAGTCTGGTTTAGTCAGTAACATTGCTTGGAGTAAAGCTTCCGGTCCGGGGAGTGTGACTTTTGATGAAACTGATCAAACGACAACAAATATCACTTTCAATGCTGTGGGAGAATATGAGCTTGAACTTTATACGGTAGATATTCCAACAGGTCAACCCGAAACTTATTCTGTCAAAGTATCTGTTCTTGAAGAAAAGTACGGATCTATTTCACGCGCTCAGCGAGTTATTCTTGACAAAGGTCTCCAGCTGGATATTTGGATTAATGACTTTGGTTTTGAGGATAATCCTCAAGAGTTTGCCGATAGTGGCTTCAAAAATCCTTTTTTCCATAAAGCATGGCTTGATACCGACAGCGATAATACCTGGAGCAGAGTTGAACACGGTTCTGCCATTGTAGGGCCAGTTGCCAATGACTTTATTGTCGAACCAGAAGAATTGCCGTATGTTAACCGATTAAACTCGATTCAATATGGTGATGAAGAGCATTACGCATCTGGAAATGTAACTAGATTTGCCCAATGGTATGAAATTTCTCATAAACTCTATCCTAATGCACTTGTGCATAACAACCAATGGTATGCACAATGGAACATGGATCAGTTTGACCACTATATGCGAACCGCAAAACCGGATATAGTAAGCTTCGACAGTTATGTGTTCTCTTACGATGGGGCGTATCAAAATGCGGGAGGCAGCGTTGAAGATCTATACAAAGCTCTGGGCCTTGTCAGAACTGTGGCGATGAAAGGTCATAATGGTTCAGGAGAAAAACCTATTGCATTTGGTCACTATCTTCAGGGTTTCCGCACAGGTGCCAATGGAGCTCTCGGTGGTGATTACGTCCCGACTGAATCTCAAATTAACTCTAACTACTTCAGTGCTTGGACTTTTGGTGCAAAGTGGGTCAGTCTTTTCCGATGGCGCAATTCTTATAATGATGCCTATGCCCTTTTGCATGATGCAGATGGCAGTAGATCTGACTCTTTTGCAACTTTTGCTAAGGCGAATAAGCAAAGTCTAAATTTAAGTCCATTTCTATCAAAACTACTTACTCATAAAGTGGCAATGATTCCAGGCTTAAGAAATGCCAGCACAGAGACACCTCTTCCACCTTACGTTTCCAGATGGAATTCCAACACTATTTCCTATGTTTCTAGTTTGAGTGCAGAAAATATTGGCGTTGCCAACGGTGGGCGACGTGGTGATGTACTGATTGGAAGTTATAAGCCAGTTCTTGAAGAACTCGGTGATGACAACCTTTCCACATCAAATAAGTTTTTTATGATCTATAACGGTTTAACCAATGGTAACGGTAATCCGGCGACATCAGTTGGTTCAGCATCTGAAACGGCTCAGCGTCTCACTGTAACTCTTTCGATGACAACTGGGGAAACGCTACATAAAGTGAATCGTGATACAGGTGCGGTTGAAGAGGTTGCAGTAACTTCTCTTGGTGATGACAGTTATGAACTGAGTCATGACCTTGGAGGTGGTGAGGGTGATCTATTTATCATTAAAGCTGACGAGAATGATTTTACAAAACCTACTCCAGAAGTGTCATCTTTTGCCGTTGAACCTAATGGAACGGATATTGATAAAATCACAATGACTGCAACGACCTCTACTGATAGCAATGGAGTTCAATACTACTTCGAGTGTACTTCCGGTGCTGGAAATGATTCCGGTTGGCAAAATAGCCCAGTTTATACAGATACAGGCTTAAAACCTGATACAGCTTATAGCTATTCCGTGAAAGTGAGAGATATGAGTTTGAATCAAAATATAACAACTTCGTCTTCTCCCGTTGAGGCTAGAACACTATCAATTGATTTAAGTGAAAACTTAGTTGCCCATTGGACGTTTGATGAAGCTTCAGGAACTTCTGTTGCAGATGTGACAGGTAATGGCTATGACGGCTCATTTGTAAACAGTCCTAGCTTTACATCAGGAGTTAGCGGAACAGGCATTTCATTTGCAAGTAAATCAGACAGCATTTCCATCAACAAATCTGACTTAAGTGGAGCTTGGAGTGCTTCATTTTGGATCAAACGTGGAGCAGTTACCAGCACTGGTGCTGAAAACGTCATGACTTCTGGAGCAACTATATTGAGTTCAAGAGTATGGGGAAAATCCAATGCCGGCTTCACTAAAATCGGTCACGCTGATTATACGACTAGTTATTACGTGCCTGTCGATGAATGGGTTATGTTGACCTATGTTTCATCTGGAGGATTGGTCAAGCTATATGCAAACAGCGAGCTGAAATCAACTATCAGCGCATCTATAACTATGCCGATGAATAAAATAGGTGGTTTTATTGGAGAGTTAGACGAATTACGTGTCTATACTAATGCTTTGGGAGTTTATGAAATTTCAGAACTCTATGAAATAGGGATGAAATCTTTAACTCCCGCTATCGGGATCCAAGTCTCTCAAACTGATGACAAGCTAACCTGGACTGTTGAAGATGAAATCGGCGTAAAAGAGTATCAGGTCTTTGTTGACGGTGAACTTTTCGACACTATTAGGGCTGAAGGAGCCGATTTCTACACAATTAAGGTTCCTACTGATGCGAAAGTTAAACTTGTTGTCGTTGACGAGTCTGGTTATAAACAGACCTATCTTCCTGAAGATGGCAATGTGAATATTCAAGTTTACGACCTCAAGGAAGGCTGGAATCTAATTGCGATTACATCTGACGATGCAGACCTAGAAACACTGAAAGATGAAACAGTCGGTGTCCTTTGGGGCTGGAACGGTTCCGCCTACGAAGTCATTGAAGCTGCTGAAGCAACAGACGCCGTTTGGGTCTACTCTCCGATTGAGAAACAGGTTTATGTTTCAGGAACAAAATCGGATGCTGAAATCAAACTGGATCTTGGCTGGAACATGGTTGGTCCGGTAGAAAATGACTATATTCCTGCAGATGCTGACACAGTGTACAGCTGGAGTGAAGTCTACGATGTGATTGCCGGTGAAGACAAAGTATTAATCGGCGGAAAAGGTTATTGGATTTTCAGCCTATAAGGTTTCAGGTGACAAGTTGGAAGGTTGCAAGTTACGAGCCTGCAACCTTCAACTTTTAAACCTTT
>DDLT01000053.1 GCA_002340265.1 Lentisphaeria bacterium UBA2565
AAAATCGATACGGTTGTGGAACGCTTTAGTATGATGCGTACGGAGAATGCGATTAAACGTGCGGATCTGGTGATTTTTATTACGGATGCAGAAGATTCTGCGACTGCTCAAGATAAACGTATTGCACGTATGATTCAGGACGCCGGAACGGGTTGTATTGTTCTGGCAAATAAATGGGATTTGGTGAAACGCCGCATCTCTTATGAAGACTTCTGTACAAACCTGCGTCGAGTACTTCCGGGTGTAAGTTACGCGCCGGTGCTTTTTGCATCTGCGAAAACTGGTTATAACTACAGCAATCTTATTGCAAAGATTTTCAAGGTTCGTGAATCTATGATGCAGGAGATTCCGACAAGTATTGTGAACAGATTCTTCGAAGATTTGACGCATCGTTACAGTCCGCCAATTGTGAAGAATCGTGCATTGAAGATTTACTATGCGCTTCTGCAAAAGGTAACTCCGCCGACGTTTAAGCTTTTTGTGAATGATAAAGATTTATGCACTCGAAACTATCTGAGTTTTATGAGAAATAAGATTGAGGATGTGTTCGATTTTGAAGGGCTTCCAATACGAATAACGATGGAAAATAGAAATCGAGGCGACTTTCATAAGTACGACTATAAAAAATAGCCACGTGTGGCACTTTCAGTTTGCTTGATGTCCATCTCAAACGAGATGGACAGATTCGAACTAAAACTTACAGGGTTGCAGAATAAAATTTAAGAACAAGGGGGCTTGTTTGAAAACTTACTGGGGAAAATGGGTGTTAGGCGCGTCACTGACGTGTTCAATGTTATCGGTAGCTGGTGAGGAGACGTTCAAAGCTCCCGGTGAAGAGGCTAAGCTGACCGAAGAGTTAGCTTGGCTGAATGCTGAGTCTTACAACACGACGGCATTTAAGTTTAAGGATCAGACGAACAAATCACCCGGTTCTATTGCTGTGATTACCGCACAGGATATAAAAGATATGGGTGCGCGTAACCTGCTGGAAGCGCTGGATACCATTCCGGGAATTTCGGCCTACAAGGGTGCTTATAATCAACGAATTCAGGTTCGCGGAATTCTCCGTACATCATCGCAGGATGTGTTGATGATGATTAATGGACTTCCGGTAACAAACAACTATATCGGTAGCGGACTTTGGGTTTATAACTCAATGAGTTTGGACTTTGTGAAACGAATCGAAGTGATTAAGGGGCCGGCGTCATCACTTTACGGAGCGAATGCCTTTTCCGCAATCATCAATGTGATCACCAAAGACAGTGCCGATCTGGACGGTATCGAATTCAATCAAAAATTTGCCAGCGAAGACAGTTCTCAGACTTCCTTCATTTTCGGGAAGGCGTTTGAAAACGGGTTGGAATTGAGTGGTTATGTCGATTTTCTAGAAACAGATGGTTTCAGCGACACAGTTGTGCAGGACCGACAAACCTATCTGGATTCTAAATTTGGAACCGATGCATCACTCGCCCCTGGCGGTACAGATAACCACGAAAACAAAATTCATCTAGGCATGGCAGCAAAATTCCACGGCTTCTTTTTAGATACAATGTGGACTGACCGAGAACGTGGTCCGAATGTCGGTATTTATGATGCGCTTAGCGATACCAGTCTTTTAAAGCAGGAAGACGGGTATATCAACTTCGGATATGCGTGGGAAGCGACTCGCAACCTGACCCTGACTCCAAATGTCTATTATCATCACAATCGAATGGATAACCGTTTGCAACTTTTGCCTCCGGGCACGACCATTCCAGAAGACGTAACTGATAAAAACTCCACACCAATTAACTTGCCTCTAGGAGTGGAGTCCCGCTATGTTGTAACCAATGTCAGACAAGGCACGGAACTTCGTGCCGACTGGGATATGCTTGATAACTACAAAATGGTGCTTGGGGTTAACTACGAGAAAATGCGCCAGAAAGATATCGAGCATTATGCGAACCATTATTTTGAAGATAGCATAATTAAAGACTTACCGGAAGAGCAGGAAATAACTGGAGACTTAGCGCATATTCAGAGAGAAGAGCGTACATTCAAAGCTTTTTATATCGAAAACCTCTGGGATGTCACAGATAACTTACGCCTGACTTTCGGCGGTCGATACGACCACTACAGTGATTTTGGCGGCACTTTCAATCCACGTATGAGTTTGATTTGGGGCTTTGCAAAAGATTATGATTTCAAGTTTATGTATGGACGCGCCTTCCGTGCTCCGAGTTTCTACGAACTATACAGCGAACTTCCATACGCAATGGGTAACCCTGATCTTGATCCGGAAACCATTGATTCCCTTGAAGCGTCCATCACTGCGCGCTTCACAAAAGATCTGACAATGACTTTTACCACATTCTATAATGAAATCAAAGACAGTATTCAGGAAGTGCCGCAACCGACAATGATTCAATTTGGTAATACTGATGAAGTTGTCAGCAACGGCTTTGAAACAGAAGCACGATACAACCTCGGGCGTGGGAGCTACCTTACAGCGAACTACACCTATCAGCATGCTTATAACAAAGAGACTAATGCACGGGTTGGCCGTGTACCACTGCACTATGCATATTTTGCCACCAATTTTCGCTTAGCGCGTCAACTGAACTGGTATACGTCAGTCAACTGGCAGAGTGCACCGAATATTCGCCGGGAAGATAAAGATAAAGAGAACGGTTACAGAGAGTTTGGACAAAGCTACGCTGTAGTCAACACAGGTTTTACCGTAAAGGATCTTTGCGAAAAGATGAAAAATGTTGAACTTCGTGCCTTCGTTTATAATCTTTTTGATAAAGAGTATTTTACAGATTACTCAGCAGAGATACCTTATGGGGTGCCGGCTCCGGGACGTCAATTTATGTTTGAACTAAAGGTGAAGTTTTAACGCGTGAAACGATTTCTAAAGACATTGCTGATTCTGCTATCTTTTCTGACTTATTCAGAAGAGCAGGCTACGCTGTGTCTTTACACGCCGAATATTCCGGTAAAAAGTTTTAAGAAACTAAAGATAGAATACGGCGAATATTTCACAAAACAGGAAAACCTCTACTTTCAGCCTTTTGCCTCAAAAGATGATTTTGAAAAATATGTGGCCGACAAGAAAAATTTCATGGCAATCATTCCAGGCTGCCAACTGAAAGCAATTCCATCCTGTGACAAGCTTCAAACCCTTTTTTACGGGGTTTCAGACAAAGAGTCTGATGAGAAGTTCTTCATCATTTCTCAAAAAAACAAACCACTTGATCAACTAAAAAAGATACATATCGCAACTTCGCTTGACGAGCAGATTGTTGGTGATATTATCAGTCGCAATAAATCGATCTCAAAAGACGTTGAAACAGAAATACTACCTGTCTCCAAAGATCTCGATGCACTGATGTCGCTGACATTTAATGTATTTGAGGTCGATGTCGCAATTGTTTCAGAAAAAGTATATAACCTGTACAGTAAGCGTAACGAAAGCTTTAGTGCTGAACTCGCTAAAACTGATTCCGGCTTTTGTGCTAAAAGGACAATTGTTATTGCACCGAAGGACTGTCCGAAGACACTCCATAAAAAATCACAAATTTTAACTAGATTGAATAAAGACGCAAAAGGTCGTGACTTTATGACTTTTTTGAGTCTTGATTCGTGGGCAGAATACAAGGAACCTGAAACGATGGAGGAGAGCAATGAGAAGTAAATTCATTCTTATCACGCTACTTTCGACTCTCTTCTATTTAGGCGGACAGGCGGAAAAAGAAAAACTAACGCTGATTTTGAATTCTAACAGCAGTATCGAAGTTTATAAAAATAACGAATCCAGCTTCCTGAAAAGCTATAAAGGCAAAACAGAGTCTATCAATCTTGCAAGTCCTAAGTGGTCGAATCTTGATAAGGTCAAGTCACATATTTATGACGTCTATCCGGAATTGATTTACTGTATCGGAACCAAAGCTTATCTGGTGGCCAACAAGTTTGCTCCGGAGAGAAAGATTGTATATTCTTCGACAATTAACTGCCATGACCTTCCACAAAATAAGAATGCCTATGGTATTGCATCCCGACTTCATCCTGGAATGGAGCTGATGACACTGCGTATGTTATTCCCTAGCTTCAAGAAAATTGCGATGTTCTATTCCCGTAAGCATCAAGATAAATGGATTGATCTCGTAGAAACAGAAGCAGACCGACAGAAAATAAAACTAACCACATTCAGCTGTGACTCAGTATGGGGTGTGACTCAGAACAAGTTGAAATATCTTAACAGCTTTGATGCACTGTGGCTGACGCCCGATCCAGGCGTTTTCGTCAATGCCGCCAAGCTTAAAATGGTACTTGATTATTGCCAAAAGCACAAAATTCCGGTCATTTCATACTCGGCAAATTTATTAACTCATCCAGCCGTCGCGACATCAATTTCCGGCGATTCAAAAACATTAGGTAGCCAGTCTGCTATTCTTGTAAACAGGCTGATTGATGGTCAGGAAATAGCACAACATATCTTCTACCCTGCAGGAACAGAGATTAAAATCAGTCCGAAAAACTGCAAGGCAATGGACCTAGATGTCGACGAAGATACAGCAGAAATGGTAAATGCAGTGATTGAATAATGAAAAACAAAGAGAAAAAAGTGAAAAAAGGCTCAATCAGGAAAAGAATTGTTTTCTTTTTCACTGCAACCGCTTTGCTTTCAATTCTCTCATTCCTCCCTCTTCAGCTTAGTCAAAAGAGCAAACTCCTCCAAGATTCAAATAATGAAAACAATGAAGCTATAAGACAGCTTACGATTGATAACTGTCACCTAAAGCTGAATGATGTGCATCAGGATATTGAAGATGCAGTCGCAGGTATGCAAATTTCCGAAATGGTCAATAAAATCAAAAACTATTCGGAAACGGACAAGCTTGTTGAAAATATTACACTGCTAAATAATGACGATCGTATTCTAATTAATACAAGAGATCGTTCAAAAGAGCGCGAACTGCTTATAGGCCCGAGAGAAAAATTCTCTTCTGTAACCAAAGAGCTGACCACATTTACCGACAAAAACCACCTTCGCACTGTGCTACCGATTTTTGATGGCGGCAGACGTTGGGGAACACTTGTAGTCTATTTTACACTTGAACCACTGGCGAAACAACAGCAGGCATTCAAGCAACACTTAACCATGCGCCTTCAGGGGATTATTCGAAGCAGTTTAGTGACCTTTATTCTTTACACGGCAATTGCCATTATCGTTATTTTCATCCTTTCTGCAAAAATCTCAAAACCAATTGAAGAGTTGACTACACGAGTCGAAAACTTTGACATTGACAAGTTTACCCCGCTTGAACAGAAAAAGGTTGGTAACAACGACGAAGTTACAGTTCTCAATGAGGCCTTCATCAAACTCGCCGACAATCTACAGGAATCCTATTATAAGCTGAAAAATCACAACAAGAATCTTGAAAAGAAAGTCGCGGAAAGAACCAGTGAACTGCGCAAAAACAACGAAGATCTAGTTGTAGCCAAAGAGGAAGCAATTCAGGCCAATGAAGCCAAAAGTCAATTTCTTGCCAGTGTAAGTCATGAAGTACGTACACCGATTAACGGAATTCTGGGTGCGGAGAAGCTTCTTCAGTCCACAGCTTTGAATATGAAGCAAAAACACTTCGCCGACACTATCGCCTCTTCGGCAAACACGCTACTTTTAACAATTAACGACCTCCTTGATTTTGCCAAAATTGAGGCAGGAAAACTTACGCTGGAAAATGTCCAGTTTGACCTACTAGATATTGTGGAAGAAACTCTTGATATGGTTGCTGTGAATGCCTACCGCAAGAAACTTCAACTTGGCGTAGTGTTCGGGCCGAATCTACCCGAAACTGTTACTTCCGATCCGCACCGAATTCAGCAGGTTCTGACAAACCTTTTGACCAACGCCGTCAAATTTACGAAAAACGGCTTTGTTAAACTGACCGTCTCGTATATAGACTCTCAGGTCAAATTTTCCGTAGAAGACTCCGGAATCGGTATCAGTAAAGCACAGCAGAAAAAACTGTTTGAACCATTTGTTCAAGCCGAAGCATCAACAACACGCCGCTTTGGCGGAACGGGGCTCGGGCTTGCAATCTGCCAGTCTATTGTCGAATCAATGAACGGGAAAATCCATCTTGTCAGCGAAGAAAACGAAGGTACCACTTTTTCCTTTGAAATACCTGTTCAAAAAGTAGACTCCGAACCACAGCTGTGCAAAGAGTTTAAAAATGAGAAAATAGTCCTCTCAATCTACGATAAACTTTTAAGTAAATCGACAATTTCACTACTCGGAAAGCTGGGAGTTCCATTCTCATTAATGATCAGCAAAGAGGTTCAGAACAGCATTATCATTACAGACGATCATAATGCACAATTTCCTAGAGATAACCGGGTTATTCGCCTTGTACTACCAAATCATCCACACTTTAAAATGTCTGTAAACAACAGTCCGCTGATTCTTCCACTTAAAAGATCAAAGCTTGTTGATCAGCTAAAATATGTATGTGGACTTTCTGAAAATATCGAAATAGCACAGGGTAATTTCCTTACAGAAAACCGTCCTGACATTCAGATACTTCTCGCAGAGGATCATCCGGTGAATCAGGATGTATTTTTGGCGACGCTTGAACAGCTCGGCTTTTCTGCGGATCTTGCTGATAACGGAGAAGTTGCTGTTAAGCGTGCAAAAGAAAAGCAGTATGATGTTATCTTTATGGATTGCGAAATGCCGGTAATGGACGGTTATACCGCAACCAAAGAGATTCGTAAGTTTGATAAGAAAATTCCAATTGTTGCAGTCACAGCCTACAACATCGAAAGTGAACGTGAAAAAGCCTTCGGTTGCGGAATTAATGACTTTGTTCCAAAGCCAATCAGTTCGCAGGAGATCATCAATTCAATCACCAAGTTCACCAAAGAAAAACAGTTAAAACATCTGATTAACTCAGTCGACACTCACCTTGGCTTTGAAAACAGTTCTAAAGGTATGAAGTACCTGACAATTTTTGTAAAAACTAACCGACAAACAATCAATCAACTTCAGGAAACTGAAAAGATGACCGAAGACGAGATTAATGAATGTCTGCATAAAATCGCCGGCTCTGCGGCAACAGTCGGCTTAACCAAGCTTGCTGAAATTGCAGGAAAATATGATCACAGTCTCTGTCAGGCTGTAGTAAGAAGATTTAAAGAAATAGAAAAAATCGTGGGGGCATAAAATGAAAAAAATCGTAATTGTGGATGACGACCTACTCTTTTGTGAAGTTGCCAAAGATCAGTTTTCCGCTGAATACAACATCACGACCTTTAACAACGGCAATGATGCCTCAGAGTTCATCAAGCAGAACCACTTCGATCTATTAATTACCGACATCCTGCTTCCGGGTCAGGACGGCTTTGAGATTATTCAGCTAACGCAAGCTGAGCGAGGCGATGCAAAAATTATTGCAATCTCGGGCGGAGGCTCCGTCGATTCCGAATCGTATCTTGATCTGGCCAAAAGATTTGGGGTTGTTTACACATTTAGTAAACAATCTCCAATTACCCAATTGACAGAAATCGTAAAAGAAATACTTTAACGTTTCTGAAAGAAAACGACCCCGAAAGTCACAGTGAAAAAATTAATAAAATAAAATATTTGAGGTTAAACAATGGAAAACTTTGTATTGGAAATGAGCAATGATTTGCCTATTCGTACAGATAAACCGATTCACAGTGGTAAAGTTCGTTCTGTCTACTGGCTGACTGCAGAAGACAGCAAACGCCTTATCAAAGAGAAAAATTACGATGTAGCCGAAGGCACACCTTTGGGAATCATGGTTATCAGTGACCGTATTTCTGCCTTTGAAATCATCTGGAAAGGTGAAGGCGGCATGAATGGTGTACCGGGCAAAGGTGCAGCACTTAACGCAATCTCTAATCACTGGTTCAAACTATTCAAAGAAAACGGTCTGGCTGACAATCACATTCTTGATACACCACACCCATTGGTATGGATTGTTCAGCGCGCTGAACCTATCATGGTTGAAGCGATTTGCCGTAACTACATCACTGGTTCAATGTGGCGTGGTTATACCAAAGGCGAAAGAGAAATCTGTGGTATTCAGATTGCAGACGGTCTTGAAAAAGACTCAAAACTTCCTGAACTTCTAATCACTCCTTCTACAAAAGGTATTTTGACTGGAATCGAAGGCGTTCCTGAGATTGACGATGTAAACATCACTCGTAAAAATATCGAAGACAATCTGGATGCATTCAACTTCGACTCTCTGGCAGATGTAGACCTTTACGAAAAGCTTCTTAAAGATGGTTTCAACATTATTGATGGCGCCCTTGCTGACCTAGGTCAGATTTTTGTTGACACTAAATTTGAGTTTGGTTATGTAACAGATGCAGACGGTAACCGTAAAATCATCTACATGGATGAAGTTGGAACTCCTGACTCATCACGTATCTGGGATAAAGCAGAATATCTTAACGGAAAAGTCGTTGAAAACTCTAAAGAAGGCTTCCGTAAAAGCCTGCTGAACTTCTTCGAAGACAGCGATATTCTGGTAAACAAAAACCGTATGGATGAGCGTGTGAAACTTGGTGACACACTTCTTCCTCAGTCAATTCTTCTTGACGTTTCAAAAACGTACAAAGACATTGCTGAAAAAATCACAGGTGAGAAAATTGAAGTTTCTGCAGATCCAAAAACTGAAATTATCTCTATCCTGAAAAACGAGTACGGTCTAATCGACTAAATCTCCATTCCGAAAAATATCAAAGGCGAGTCGAAATTAATCGGCTCGCCTTTTTTCGTGTTACTTAATGCGTGATACGTTTGAGGATGCCAAGCTAAAGTTCCGCATACATTCAAAGTTCAGAGTCAAATGTTCAAAGTTAGACTAACGCATTCCCTGCTGGCTGATTCTCATTTGAAGTGCCTGCTGAAACTCCTGAAGTTCGGACTCAGTCGGAGTTTCTTCACCTTTCGGATCCATTCCCATGCGACCGTATTGGTCGACATACCAGTCAGCTTTAATTCCGGAGCGGAACGTCACATCACCACTTAATACACAGCCGGGGCGCACGATCGAACTTATATTTATCTCAACTTCATCTTTTGGCTCTAAAGTTTCCTGCACTTCATTTTCAACTTCAGGTTCTTCGACCTCTTCCTTCTTCCACTGAATTTCTTCCAAATCTGCGACAAGCATTCGCAAATCCATGTACGTCATCACAATCTGGTGCTCGTTTTCCAGCTCTTTCTGAATATCGGAAAGTGAAACGCCTTCGGCAATTCGGCGAGCTATAAGTTCATTTCGTAGGTTATCGTTCATATTTAAAGCTCCTAAAAATTTGGTAATGTCCCAAGTTCTG
>DDLT01000061.1 GCA_002340265.1 Lentisphaeria bacterium UBA2565
CTGCAATTTGAGTGCGCTTGTACAACACATTCTTTCGGGCATCGTGTAATTTTTTTCGAGCAATAAGGTCACCGCGCCCCCAAGTCCGAAGACGCCCGTACGCCTATGAATGCACACATAAGAAGAAACAAAGAAGAGGAAAAACGCTATTTCTATGCTATGAAGGACGTCTAAGATAGTTAAATTTATATATGAATACAAAACATTAATATAAGAAGAAAACACAATAGCTACGGCAACTAATAACAGCTATATATTAAACTATAAAAGAAAGACTTGGAAAGTTGACAGAAATTAACAAAAGACTAATTTACAGGTGAATTGGAAAAAAACACAACTGCTAATCAGAACACAAGTAACTAATAATCTTTGACAAGATCGCTTTTTACTGATTCCTTGAAATTTGAAATAGGGAAGGTTTTCAAATTTTCACCAATTGAGTTCCAATTATTTTGGGCCCTTAAATCTTATGTTGACCATTCCATAATTATTACTGTTATTGAGGACTTTTTACAGTAATGTTGTTTACGAAATCGCCATGATTTTCGCCAAGGTATCTTTCTCGTGGAAAACTCTCACTGATCAGGGTATAAAGAACAAATATTTCATAGCGGCTAGCAATGAGTGTCAAACTTCTCCTCTGTCCTTCTTTTCTTAGTTATCCGGTAGAATTTTCATAACAGGGATTAAACTTTCGCCTGTAGGGGTTCTCTTTTTGTAATCTCGAAGACATCTATGATCGTTGTCAAAGTAAAAAGACAAAGAAATGGAGGTTTAATTCCCTCAATATTTTGACGAGTGTTTTGTTGAGCCCTAGGGACTCGCCAAAAGAAAGTAATGATAATATTTCTCTGTGTTTAACTGGAGATCGGGAAGAAATTTCCCCAGTGGATACTTTTCATCGGCTGTCTTTAAAACTGATAAAGTTCTCAGAAAAAACAACTTCAAATTGACCATCGTTTTGATGGATTAGGTGCATTTACCTTATATGTCGTATGATATTGCTGCTTGTAGTCATTAAAATCCCCTCCACCGTTACTGAACTGTAGCATGTATTTGGTCACCCACTGCGCGTGGTCACTCCTTCCTTGTGTGGCTACACGTGTCACTTTAGTGTACTGACTACCAATGTCGATCTGGAGCCATTGATTCTGATCTAAGTCTCTAGCAGACCAACTTCCTCCTTTACCTGGAGAATGTTCAACGTTCAGTCTACCTCGAATAGCAGCCAGAAAAGCACTGTGTTCTGAAGAGGCGCTGATCTGTCCATCGGTGATTACACCACTTTCCATGCCGAAAGCGTCTTGACATTCTAAAGCTTTTGTGGAATTGATACAAATTCAACATTGATTACATATCACGGTGTCAATTTTCAGGAAACAAGGCCCAGATTATTTAACAAGCATATTTTGATTGAAAGTCACGTCATCGTCTTTTTAAACGTGGGCTAAATTTGAATTTTTCACTCTCATATATTTTACATTCTTAAACCAAGATCTTATCTGAATAGAAGCGTTCTCCTTCGTCGAACGCAATGAGTAATAATGACTACAGTTATGAAAAAAGGACTAGTAACAGAACAAAAAGTCTTTACCCTTTTTGGACATTGGAACTGACAATAATTAGTGTTCTTCTTCACTCTGTCTACAGCGAAAAGACTTTCCTTGGTCGGCATCATTTGTCTCAAATTACGAACCTCCTTTCATCACGGCCTTATGGAACTGTGAATTATATTGATTGGTGGCATTTGCACCTGCGCACTTGCTAAATATAGGCTATACAAAATATACTATCCAAATTTATATGCTCCATTGAACTAGAATATGGTATTTTTGTGCAAGTAATAAAAGCAGGATTTCCACAAAATTGGTTTCTTAAGTTTATACTCAAAAATTGGCACCAGCTAGATAAAAATACGATGCAACCTCAACGGTCCCCAAGTAACCGGTATTAGAGATTACCTTGACATCCGTACAGTTCCACCCTCATAGATATGTGTTTATACCAAGCTATCGGTCTGAAACGAATATACCTTGCTGTGATTGGTGGGTTTAGATCGTGATAAACAACGGTGTCTTGGTCTTCGTTTCCAGCAAAGTCCTTAATGAGTAAGATGACAAGTTGTTAGGGATATGATGTTTTTCTTGTAATAAATGTATTTATATTTTCCTAAGAGGGCACGGTACCGAATCCTGCAATTCAACGGTAACGCTTTCGTAAGTTTTTGTCCTTGAGTTTTTATTATTTGACGGATAGAGGAATAAATAAATAGATAGATAAATAAATAAATAAGTTATCTACCGGCTGAGAGGCAGTCCGTATAGTGAATAACTGTGACCTCGCACTTGAAAATGCTGTCCTCGGCCTGCGGCCCCGGGAAGCATATTTTGGCCTCGGTCATATAATGGTTCACTATACGGACCTCTCAGCCGGCAAATAACATACAATTAGCTTTCAAAATTTACTTAACATTTTCCATACTAAATTATTAAGAACAGCCAGGAGATTAATTTTACATCAATATTTGACAGCAAAATTTAAAAAGAAAAAATGCTTAACAATTTAAAACTTGTGATTTTCCCCAGTTCCACAGCTAATAATTAAAAGCCCCGCAATGAAACTATAAAATTCTTATTCCAAATAAAGCCGCATTTGCTCGGGATTTATCAACTAAATGAAAGGTATCTACACTTTGGTAAAAATGTGAGCAAGTCAGTTTAAACCACTCAATAATAAAACGGCATGAATGGTTCGAATGTTAGGTAGCGTTTAATTTGCGAACTCAGCTTAATTTCAGCCCTATGGGTCTCGAAAGGTGAAAGTTCGGTGCTGCCGCGCAAAAAAATTCTGTAGCTTGACCTTGATGGAATGTTAGTCTATCGACAAGGTAACCCCTGTCCCTTACAAACATTTAGCACTTGACTTGAGAGGCACTGTGAGAACGAAGTATCTTGCCGTAGAACACAACAGAAAAACGTCCTTAGGGGCTTGAGCCCAAACCCCTAATACTAAAAGTCCATCGGTCTAACCATCTAGACAACCGCGTCTCCCACAGCGAATTTTAAACTTCAAAACTGATTGTTATCAACCTTACTACGGACTCATTTTTTTCACCTTGTTTAAGGTTTGTCCTCGTTCCCTGTAGTACTGAAAATTTACTCCATTGTTGCCATACTGCAGTTGGTACTCAGTCACCCACTGGTAATATGAATTTCTTCCTTGCGTTGCTACACGTG
>DDLT01000002.1 GCA_002340265.1 Lentisphaeria bacterium UBA2565
TGATCCTTATTGGCACGGAAGTACCCCTATTGTTCATGTACATGGTCTGTACACAGCCTATAGGTGATTTTCCCTACTTCATGTACATTCCCATAGATCTTGTGCGTGAATTTTTTTTTTGTGATGGCTAATAAAATCTTATCTATCTTTCGATGAAGGAAGTTTTCTCTTTTTAAAGTTCCTACCCCTCGAAAGTATCGATCACTAGAACGTCTATGTACCAAAACCAAGAGATGATGAAAGAAAGGGAATATAGAGGTAATTCCTTACACGATCCATCTCCATGTATTTTTTAGATCACTCCCAGTTTTGGAAGGAGAGAGTGTCTAGTAATAGCCAATCCTGAAAACTGCACGTCGCCGAGTCTAGAAGTATCGCGTGACCGGTAACTTTATTATAGCGTGACGAGATAGAACGGAAAAGCCTCGCTTCTATACCGAAAGTGTTATCATATTGGCAATGCCCGGAAGTCAAGCGAGTCAACAATCAGCGACCAAACCGCTTGGAAAATCAAAGTTTCTCGCGAATTTAGCCGACAAATTTTGGTTAACGTGTGATGGAAGAATAATTAAACGGGCTCAGTCCAGAGTTCTATAATATCTGCTACAACTGATTTGAGTCAAATCGCAACATAAGTGGAATTGAAGAACTATAAAGCTTGGAAACCATCTATACATAAGGTATGATAAAGCAAGAAAAACTTTCATGAAATCTATTTGCATTTTCGGCAGCTATCTTCAGTTTTAAAGGGTGTGTGCTACCATGCTGATTAAACTTAATTTAAACTTAATTAACTCTTGGAACATTAACTGCTGTACTTAAAGAAGTCTGTCACTCCATAGCGGTTATTTAACGTAACCTATAGCTGATTAAACTCAGCTTTTTAAGCTAACATGCAGTGTTAGCTAGTACCTTACAGCGTTACCGGGTGAAAATAACTCTTCATGGTCATTATGGTACAAATTTTATGACAAATAAGCTACCGAAATTCTTGAAGAATCTTCAACAACTTTTGCGTTACTGTACTTCCGGTATTTGCAGCCCTATCGATCTCTGAAACGTTTGAACTGCTTCATGACACAAACTGTCTGACTGAAGGTTTTTACTACTGTCTGTCTGTCTCAAGCATTTATCCCCGAGAATGACGATTCAAAAATATATAATTGCAACACCATACTTAAACCCATTTCGTGCACTAAAAGACACATATAAACAAGGTATTTTGCCAACGTAGATAATTTGTTTTCCTTGCTAGGTAGTGATAAACGAATACACTCTAGTCTCTAACAATACTAATGACGCTAGTTACCTGCGTTGTGATCAACGTAACCACCTGAATAAACCACAATGATGAATGTTAGAACTTTAATTTGTAGATTATTAATAGCACTCAATATTCAATGCAAGCAAACGGAAGTTTGAAAGGGTAATTATCCATCTGTAAAATATGTAACTTCCGATTTATATTATTTTAGTTGTGGTATTTGTAGGAAGTTTTCATCTTTTCTTCGGTTTTCCGTGGGTAGACTGGTTACCAATAAGTTTCAATTGATTTCGCCAAGACTTGCTTAGTTTTACTTGCCTGCTTAATTGTTGTTCATTAACAGAAAAGCACCACAGTGCGAAGGGGAACTTTTTATGTCACGTGCAAGTGATTTTAGCATCTGGGTTTTTCCCGGAATTGATCTGAAATAAACAGATGACTGATCAGGTCAATTTAGTCCGGCATTGCGTTTTCTTTGGTCCATGTTCATACTTAGAAAAAGGAAGGGCCAGATTTGAGCAGAAATATACTTTTGTATTCTTTTGCATTCCTTTAGTGCTGGGATAACCGATCGATGCGACATTTTGAGACATTTGAGTAACATCTGAGGTAAGCAGTAAGTTGCTGTAACTATAATACCTCTTAGCGTTGTGGCGTTTTGAGGTCATGTGATCCGTGCGAATGAAACGCAGCTCAATCTGAAATTTTGTTATTATTATTACTCTTTTTCTACGATTGAAATACATGGTCTTATCTAATAACTATTAAGTATGAATATCTGGTGACTTCCCAATATAATTTTACTACTGTCGTAAAATACGTTGTAGTTTCCGCTCTCGGTCCGAATATACCTTTTATGTAAATCCAAACTGTTTGAACTAACTCTGGTCACTTCTGTCTGGTGAAATCTCTTTTGAATGTAATGTAATTATATTGAAAATTATGTATTTACAAAGCGTACGCATTGTAAGATTGTCTTTACGTTTTTAATTACACCGGAAGTCGGGTGAATTTTAAGTGTCCTGTAACTCTGCTGTTACTTTGATGCTATTTTGAGGGAAAGTACAAACAGTTCTTGCGCGGAGTTTTCATGTGCTGTGATTAGATTGGCTGGATTCGCTGCTGTACACAGGATTGTAATGCTATGGAGTTGGCTGATTTTAGGAGGGCAGATAACGATTGATTAGGGCTACCCGGAATGAAATTCATTACGTGTTGGGTCCTAGGCGTGGGCTGTAGGAGGAGGGCTTCTTCCAATGAGCCCGCTAACAGGGCAGGCTCGGTTTCCGAGATCTTGCCTCGCCACTTCGCGTTCATATGAGAATAGGGGTAATAAGGCTAATTCGCTTGTTCCTGAAGCGGAAATACATACAAGGCAATGATTATACATTTTGGCCGCTGCGTTGCGAAAGAGCTCTTTTGTGAAAAACGTTTCGTCATTCCACCAAAAAAACGCAAAAAAGAACCTGGCCAATATCCAACCATCTTGCCCGAACAAACTTGGTCAATAACCCATGTATCTTCGTCTAAAAATCCGGGAATTCTGTGCGTTTCATGATCTTCTTCGCTGGGCAGGCTCTATCGTCTGACAGTCGTCCGTGAACAGTCATCACCTGATAGTGCCCATGCGAGGTCTATCCGCGGTAGACCGGATACGCTGTGCATGTCTAAAAATAGCTTAAGAGGGATCACCTTGGGAATAACGCCTATATCGGATTACCCACACCCGGTTGCGTCTTCCTCCTTCAATAAGTCACTTAACACAAGGTATTTTTTATTCTCTCTAGCGGCCACTT
>DDLT01000012.1 GCA_002340265.1 Lentisphaeria bacterium UBA2565
TGTAAACGAGCCATAATTTAGTCCCTCAATTATTAAACTTAGTGTTCCCCTGCGGCAACGCGCATTACTTCTTGCAGTGTAGTTGATCCCTCAATCACACGATGATATCCAGCCATTTTAAGATCTTTAAAGTCTTGGTCTTCAATTGCGGCGGCAGAGATTTCATCACCATTGGCCCCATTTAGAACCATCTCTTTCAGCTTCGGTGTCATTACAATGATCTCCATAATCGACGCACGTCCCTTATAACCTGAACCATTGCAGTTTGGACAGCCTTTTCCGTGGAAAAGCTCTTTCCCATCAAACAGCTCCATTGGAATCTTATTTAATTCGCAGAACTCTTTGTCGAGTTCCTTCAATGGTTCTTTACAACTTGGACAAATGGTTTTTACAAGACGCTGAGCCTGAGCAAGAACAACAGATGAGGAAAGTAGGAATGGAGCAATTCCCATATCTCCAAGACGTGTAATCGCACCCGGTGCTGAGTTTGTATGTAGAGTTGTCATAACCAAGTGACCAGTCAAAGCGGCTTTAACCGCAATTTCAGCAGTTTCGTTATCACGAGTTTCACCAACAAGAACAATATCCGGATCCTGACGCAGAATCGAACGAAGCGCGGCAGAGAAAGTCATACCTGCTTTTTCGTTGATCTCCACCTGATTAATTCCATCAAGCTGATACTCAACCGGGTTTTCAACGGTAACGATATTAACATCTGGTTTATTAAGTTCTTGAAGACAAGAATAAAGCGTCGTTGTTTTTCCAGAACCAGTCGGACCTGTCACAAGAATAAGTCCATGCGGATTTTTTACAGCTAGTTTCAATTTTATCAATGAGTCCGGATCAAGTCCCAGATCATCAAGCCCGGCACGAAGGTTTCCTTTATCAAGAATACGTAAACACAGTTTTTCACCGTGAACTGTTGGAAGAGTTGAAACACGGAAGTCAATCTCTTTACCGGCCGCTTTAATACGGAACTTACCATCCTGAGGGATTCTTCGTTCGGCGATATCAAGCTGAGACATAACTTTTACACGAGAAGCAATTGCCAACTGTAGGTTTTTCGGTGGCTTTGTAGATTCAATTAGTGCACCATCAACACGATAACGAAGGCGAACATCTTTATCAAATGGCTCAACGTGAATATCACTGGCACCTCGACGAAGTGCTTCCATCAGAATCATATTCACAATTCGGATAACCGGAACGGCATCAGAACCATCAGTATCTTCTGCAATATCTGCAATTGAGTTATCAGTAAACTCAATGTTTTCATCATTGTCACTGTTTTGAATCACTTCATCAAGTGTGCGGCTGTCATCGGTACTGCTACTTGCTAATTTCGCAATTTCAGACTCTAATGCAGCAACTGGAAGAACCTGTAAGTTGGTTCTGTCATATACCTTCTGAATCACCATGATATTCAAAGGATCCGAAAGTGCAAGCGTTAAGGTGGAGGTTGTTTTACTGATAGGGAAAACTTTATTCTCACGGATAAATTTGGATGGAAGTAGAGATATACATTCCGGATCCGGTTTAAATTTATTTAGTCTAAGAACCGGAACCTTTGCGTAGTCAGCAAGAGTAGAAATAATGTCACTCTCTTTAATCTGGAAATGTTCTCGTAGCGCCTGTTCAATCTCTTCCTGGGTATTCACGCCTAGAGAATCGAGTTCTATAACCTGCTGCTCGGTTATAAGCCCCCTATTAATCAAACCCATAATAAGTTCTTCAAGAACTCTTGATGTTGCAAATGCCTGACTCACAATATTCTCCTTGGTAATTCGTATTCACTGCTTTATTTTTTTCGACCGTGTACTTTACACTTATTTCGGTTGCATTTTAGTTAAACCGTCATAATCTAAGCATCGGAAGCTTTATTTTATCAAAAAAATGTCTAGAGTCTAAATATTGAGACATTTTTGATAAAAAAAAGCCCAAAAGATTTTTTATTTATTAAAATTTAATATATTGAAGTTGACCAGTTGTCACTTGAACGAGCAAAATATTAGCTTTTGTTAATAAGTTGAATGTTGGTAAACTGATAAAAATCACTATGTATAGTAGAGCAATTTTGTAAAACAGGCGGTTGATATGACTACAGAAGAAGATAAAGAGTTTTTACTTGAACAGGCTAATGAGCTTAAAGAAATCTTAGACATTATGCCTGGTGATATCGGTACTTTGAACTCACTGGTTTTTACGTATCTGCAACTCGGTGAAACAGATGAAGCAGCCGACTATGCAATGGAGCTTCGTACTACACTTACAGCAATGGGCGACACCGAGCAATTGGACGCTTTGGCCAAGGCCTATTTGGAACTGGCACCTGATAATGTAGTTTTTCAAGAGCTTGCACAAGTTGATGCTGCGCCTGCCATCACACCACAACCTGTAAAGGAAACTCCCGCTCCGGTTGAAATTGCTTATGAACTGCCGGAAGAGCCAGCCGCTCCAGAGCCAATAGCTGAAGAAAAAGTTCCTACTATAATTCAGCAAAGTCAGCCACTTGACCAACCGGTAGAAAACTTTTCAACAGATGAAACTCCTTCCCTTCCTAATCATTTCGATTTTGGAATGCCTGATATTTCGCTTGATGAGTTAAGTATGCAGCTGAATCATGAACTTGAACTTGGCGAATTCCTTAAACGTGAAAATGTAATTACAGATGAAGCCTGTGATGTGGCAGTCGAACAGTTAATCAATAGCAGTGGCGACGGTTCAGTCGCAACCTGTCTTACATTAGTTACCGAACTTAACAAACTCGAACATATGAATATGCAACGTGTTTATGGAGTGCTTTCACAGAAAACTAACACACCGTTTATCAAAGTGTCACAATTTGACATCCCAGATGAACTTACCGAACTGTTCAGCCTTAAAACTGCAAAGCGTCTAGGAATCGTACCATTTTCACAGATGGGCAGAGAGTACATGGTGGCGACACTGAATCCGATTGATGAAACGCTTCAGAATACATTGGAAAACTATCTGAAAACAAAGATTCACTTCTATCTGACAAGTGCCGATGAAGTTGAACATTACTACGACAACCTTATGTAGTAATTAAGTTATATTTAAGCAGAAAAGGCGAACCATTCCGGTTCGCCTTTTGTATTTTAGGTCACTGAATACTTTAACAGTTGTTCAACAACCAGTTGAACTTTTTGCCCCCTTAGTTGATAACAAGGTCTCTGATGAAAAATTTATGTTTGTTCAGTAAATTTCTTTTTTCTTTTTTGTCATCAATTTTATCAGCTTTTTTTAGGAGCTTTTTCCCAACAGTAATTCTCACATGTTTAATAGCCTTGTAAGTTTCCCCTTTGCTAAAGTTTATGAAGTTTTTTCCGTCAGCAGACAACTCGATTATGTAGTCGTCTGTTGCTTTACCCCCATGACTGTAAGAAGTGTCCAGTTTTTAATTCTATGGACTTGATTTCTTGAGCTGTTTCAAGTTCTATCTTTGCAATTGCTCCGGGTTTTACTTCAACTATAGAGAAGTCGTCACCGTCAAAAACGAAGTCCTGATCCTTTTGGTCAGTGATTGTTTTCAGCACGTCAAATTTAATTTTATCGACTTGGACTTTTGCTTTTGGGTGTCCAACCGTAAGCTGATAAGGTTGGTAGCCATAGCCTGCAGAGTTGAATGCTACAGCTGTAACTTTTTGACCTTTTTTTACAGAGATTGGATCAGTGTATTTTTTAGCTTTAGGATTGATGAACTGCCCATGTAGATTCGGCAGGCTTCCGTCTAGAGTGTAGTAGACATCAGCTGCTTTATATTCAGGGGTATATGAACAAACCCATTTTTCTCTTCAAGTTTTAGTTTAGGAGGGAAGCAGAGGTTGATTTTACGTGTTTCTAAAATAGGATAGTGCTTTAGACTACGATTGCTGAACTGTTCAAAAGGCATGCGTTTGGACTTCTCTACCCAGGCGATTTCTGAAATAAAGTGCATGCGAGGGAAACCGAGAAATTCAACGTGTGAGCCATCAGGAACTTTTTCGGTCCACATACAAGCCTGTAATCCTTTTATATGATGGTGAAATTTAGATTCAACGACCTCGTAAAATGGCGTGAAGTTATAGATTTTTTCAAGTGTCGGTCTAGAAGCTGCTGAAGGAGCCATATAATGGCCATAATAGATACTTCCTTTTAAATAGAGATCATGATAAGTGCTGCCAATAACATCATAGCCTTGAGGCGGACCATTGCGTAGCGCTTTACCGTGCTCTTCACCCCAAACCATAATTGTAGCTTTGTTGCTGATTTTAGCCCCAAAAGATTCATGCCATACAATTGATTTTTTACCAAGTGTCTCCAGATAGTCAGTTAGCAGCTCACCAAAGTATTTAGATAAAACATGTGGATCATTTTCGGCACCTAGCTTTTTCATTAGTTCTTGACAAAGTGGATTTTTTAGCCAGCCTTTTGTACCAACTTCATCACCGCCAATATGAACATATCCAAAAGGGAAAAGTTCAGCGACTTCTTTTAATACATCTTTAACAAAAGTTATCGCTTCAGGCTTTGCTACATTTATTGCTCCACCGGCAATTAGTTCGGGATAGACACGTTTGATGGCATCTATATGACCCGGAAGGTCTACCTCAGGTAGGATTTGAATGTTTCTTTCGGCAGCGTAGGCAACAATCTCTTTAATGTCTGTTTGGGTAAAGAAGCCGCCATAATTATCTTTATTTATTTTATGTGCATGACCTCTTTCTGTAATAAAAGCTACTTCTCTGTTTTTTCTGAAAGCACCAACTTCTGTTAACTTAGGGTACTTCTTGATTTCAATTCTCCAGCCTTGATCGTCGGTTAGGTGCATGTGAAATCTGTTGATTTTATAAATTGACAAGTTGTCCAAATATTTAAAAACAAACTCTTTATCGAAGAAGTGACGAGCGAAGTCTAAGTGCATACCACGCCACTGTACACTCGGTGCGTCTTTAATACTGGCTCCTGTAAAACTCCAGCTGTTCTTTCCTTTTACTAAAGTCTTAGAAAATATCTCTTTGTTTGAAAGCTGTCTAAGAGTTTGAATGGCATTGAAGGCGCCGCCGTAGTCATCGGCTTTAATTATTATCGCTTTTGCAGTTACTTCGAGTTCGTAAGCCTCTTTCTTTAATGGTGCAGAGGAGGGAACAAACGAGATGACATTTTTGTTCAGATTTTGTTCAGCGATTTCAAGTTTATAGCTGGTAGGCTCTTTTAATACTTTTGCGAGGAAGTTCGCGGCTTTTTTAAGATCAGCTTTGTCACTATCATACGTGATTACGGTGTTTTCGGTAAGTGAAAAAGATTCTGAGTCGAATGTCGCTTCAGTCGGAGTGGGGATTATGACTGGTACAGCAAATGCAAATTGCACAGTGAAGATTATAGTAACTAAAAATAGGTGTTTCATAGATTCTCCTTTTTATGAAAGTTGAAAAGCCCCGCTCATCAAATATTTTGCTTGACGAATACGGGGCTTTAAAGTTTAACGAACTATTTGTAGTCTTTCTTTAGCTCGTGATAGATTTTTTGTTTTCTTTTGTTGTTTCTGATCTCAGGAGCGTTGTACTTCTTACGAGTTTCGTCCCATTTTTTACGCATTGTTTTCTGAACTTCTGCGTACTCAGGGTTGTCGTAGAAACTTTTCATCTCCTGTGGATCAGCCACAAGGTCGTAAAGATTCCACTCGTCACTGTCGGCAAAGTAGACTAGTTTATAACGGTCGGTACGAATACCGTATTGCTGCGGCACGTTGTGTTCGCCCACTTCGTAGTATGCATAGTAAACTGTGTCACGGAAGTCTTTGTGAGGTTTGCCAGCATCTTTTAGAATTGGAAGTAGTGATTTTCCTTGAATCTCTTTTGGGATTTCAGCGCCTGCTGCGTCAAGGAATGTCGGCGCGTAGTCGATGTTCTGAATCATTGCTTCCGGTTTTGAACCCGGCCTGATTACACCCGGCCATTTGATTAGGAATGGCATTTTGAATGACTCTTCGTACATCCAACGTTTGTCAAACCAACCGTGTTCACCAAGATAGAAGCCTTGGTCTGAAGAGTAGATCACAATTGTGTTTTCTTCCAGATTGTTATCTTTTAGGTATTGAAGCATACGACCAACACTTTCATCCACGGCTTTTACTGTGCCAAGGTAGTTTTTCATATAACGTTGGTACTGCCATTTTACGACGTCTTTATCTGACAGTTTACCCGCTTTGTAGTCTGCTATGAACTTTTTATTTTGTGGACCAAAGTGTGCGTCCCAAACTTTTTTCTGTTCGGCAGTCATACGTCCGTACTCTGGCGTTCCTTTGTCATTCCAACCTGGAAGTTTTACGCCGTCACGCTCTTCAACACGTACTTTGGCATCGTAAGACCAACGGAAGTGGTTTGAAATTGACATCTCATTTGGAGCCAAAGTAACACTTCGGTTTTTGTAGTTGTCAAAAAGTGTATCTGGTTCAGGAATTGTTACACCTTCAAAAGCTTTAAGGTGGCGCGGGGCAGGGGCAAATGTGCGGTGCGGTGCCTTATGTTGAAGCATTAGAAGGAATGGCTTTTCTTTATCTTTGCGTTCATCAAGCCATTTGATACCTTTATCAGTGGTAATGTCTGTCGCATAGCCTTCAAGTCGTGTTTTAGTGTATTTATCACCTTCTCCATCTGTTAGAAAAACTGGATTGTAGTAGTTACCTTGACCTGGAAGAATTTCCCAGTAGTTGAAGCCAACAGGTTTGTATTTTAGGTGCCATTTACCGATTACAGCTGTTTCATAACCAGCTTTCTGCATCGCTTTTGACATCAGCCATTGGCTCATGTCCAGACCTTTACCTACATTCGACATAAAGCCGTTTACGTGACTGTGTTTACCTGTAAGAATACAGGCACGTGATGGACCACAGATTGAGTTTGCACAGAAAGAGTTTCCGAAGATTGCACCTTCGTTAGCAAGACGGTCGATATTTGGAGTTGGTGCTACGTCTTTTAGGTGTCCACCATACGCTGAAATCGAGTTCAAGGCATGGTCATCACTGAAGATAAATAGAATGTTTGGCTGTTTAGGTTTGGCAACAAGCAGACTTGCCGCTCCCATTCCAACGGTTGTGATAAGGGCTTTGTTCATTTTTGAGTCCTTTATTAGTTATTTAGTTGGTTAGTTGGTTAGCACCTTGCATTTCGCGTCTTGTACTTTCGCATTTCGCACAGTGCATTTAACAATTTGTATATGCTTCAATGCTGTCAGCCTCTTTACGAAGGGCTTTCAGTTTTTTCTCAAATGTTTTATCGTTGTTCGGTCGAAAGTGTTCGGCTATGCAGAGAACTCCCAAGAGTTCCCCATTTACAGAGTTTTTTACTGCCGCTGCAAACCGTCGCACACCGTTAAGGTTGTAGCTTTTATCTGCCATTACACCTGTTTTCTCAATGAGCTTTGAGGGTTCTTTTACCGGCAATTGTGTAAACTCATCGTCAATAAATCCCCATTGCCAATAGGTTACATCATCTAGTGGTAAACTAAGTGCTTTGATTGCACAGCGGGTTGTCGCTTCAAACTCTTCATTTAACTTGCGTCGAAAGCCCACTTTAGCGCGTAGTGTTACAGGCTGGTTTATCGGTTCATACTTCTGGCTGAGAACGATCTCTAATTTCTGGCTTTTGTAAAAACTTTGACAGTTATACCATTCGGTGGTGACATTGAATTCTTCACCCAATGTGTAAAGGCTATGGTGGATTTTATCGTTCAGATCGGTTGATGAAATTGTTGTTTTTGTTAACTTCATCAGGGCGCGGTAGGTCTTGCCGTTTTTTTCAACGATTCCCAAATCGTGTAACGTGTCAAGATATCGCAGAAGTGAGGCCTTTGGTGAATTTGTATATTTTGAAATATCTTCAAGCCGAAGCCGTCCGTGCTTTTCAAGAACTTGAAGGACGGCAATGCCGCGTTCCAAAGCTGGGGCTGCGTATTTCTTTTGATCTGTTTTTTTCATATATGAAACTTGTTGGTTTGATTCTGGTTACCCATGTCATGATCAGCGCCCAAAAAACTACAACAACTCGCTGATAATTCAATTATATAATTACATATATGCAATTGTTTTGTATTTGAAATGATGAGTTTAAGAAAAAAATTAAAAAAAGTATTAATAAAGCAAATGGTTTTTCGTCTCTGTAAACAGTTGACGATTAATTACAGTTAAATAAAGGGATTATAAATGAAAAAAGTCTTAGGATCTGTTTCGGCTGTTGCGCTCGGTATGAGCTGTATGGCCGAAGAAACGAAAACGACAAATGAAAATGTTAGTAAACTTGATGAGTTGACTGTCGTCGCGAGTGGAAGTGCTCAGCCAATTAAAGAGGCTCCATACACTGTTTATCGCATAACGGACGAAGATCTACAGCTTCGCTTGCAGGATAAGTCATTCATTGATGCATTGGATCGTGTTCCAGGTGTGATGCTTCAGAAAACCGGTCACGGCATGACGTCTCCGTATTTGCGTGGATACACTGCTTCGCGTACCGTCTTGATGGTGGACGGAGTGAAATTGAATAACTCAATTCTTCGTGAAGGTCCAAATCAGTACTGGAATACGGTTGATCCGTACTTCTTTGATAACATCGACGTAATGATGGGGCCGGCATCGGTTCTGTATGGTTCTGATGCTATTGGTGGTGTGATTAACATCATTACACGTAAAGACTATCAAGAGTGGCATGGTAGCTTGCGAGCAGAAATGACGCTTCAAGAAAATTCCAAATCTGGTAATGGTTATCAAGGACAACTTTACCTTGCGGGACCGATCATTGATGGTCTTTTAAGCGCCTCTGTGACGGGCTTGTATCAAGAAAGAGAAGAAGACGAGATAGAGGGTGGTTATGCTGGTAAGACGCTTGATAATTACCGAGCGTCTGTATACCTCACTCCAACGTCGGAAGACACTTTTACA
>DDLT01000121.1 GCA_002340265.1 Lentisphaeria bacterium UBA2565
CTCAGGGAAATATTCCGCTTTGTCGTGACTATACCGAAGAACAGTTTTTACATGCTCGCGACACCTATTTCAATTTGACGAGGGCAGGGGTTAAAGCCGAGAAACCGGACCTAGTAATCTGGCCGGAAACCGCGGTTCCCGCTTCACTGCGATACAAACGAAACTATATCTATCCGTTTCTGACATTGGTTCGTGAGATGAACGTACCGTTTTTGATTGGAAATGTCGATTACCGCAGCAATCCCGACAAGCCTTTTTCAATGGAAAGACTTTGCTATAATTCGGCAATGTATTATACAAATGAGGGAACGAACACGCGAACTTATGACAAAACGCATCCGGTTCCTTTCGGCGAATTTGTGCCACTTGGTGACACTTTCCCCCAGTTGAACGAGATGCTGGGAATGGGACGAAACCTGACAGCCGGTACAGAATTCACGGTTTTTGATCAACATGCGCCGGCATATTTCGGTGTCAATATCTGTTACGAAGATGTGTTCCCGGAAATCAGCCGAAAGTTTGTGTTGAGCGGTGCAAATATTGTGATGACAATCACCAATGATGCTTGGTATCATGAAACAGTCGGATCACGTCAGCATTTCGCAAACAGCGTCTTTCGAGCTATTGAAAACAACGTCCATTTTTTGCGAAGCGGTAACCGCAGCTACACCTCTGTAACCTCTCCGAGCGGAGAAAGGTTAAACTGTTACAAAGGTGATGCCGGCGAAATTTTTATTGACAAAGCGGAACTTCTTGAAATACCATATTCCAATGAAGTTACCAAAACTTTTTATACAAAACACGGCGATGTGTTTGCTAAAGTCTGCACATTTATTAGCATTCTGGCAATACTCTTTTTTATCTGTTGCTGGTATCATCAGAAATGTCGCCTTTTACAGAAAATTGAAGGAGTTGAAGACTCTTTATAGTTTGGGAATAAATCATGTTTGATACACACTTTCACTTATACGAAGAAGATGATTTTCGTACAATTTATCAGTCGGCTAAACAGGTTGGCGTCGACTACTTTTTCCTTGCTGGAACTAACTTAGAAGATTCGACATTTTACTGTGACTTGTCGCAAGATTTTGAAAATGTCTACTGCGGTGTTGGTGTGCACCCTCACGATGCGGATAAAGTGGAATCGATGGAGCCGTTCAATGAACTGATCAGTAAAAATCGTAACGTGGTAAAGGCTGTTTCCGAGGTTGGCTTGGACTATTTTTACAGCCATTCTGACCATGCAATTCAGAAAAAAGTGTTCAATGATTTCATTACTCTTGCGAACAGTACCGAACTTCCGGTTGTGGTGCACTGTCGTGATGCGGAAGAGGACTGTTATGAGATTCTGACAAAAAATCCTCCGAAGTTCGGATTTACCCTCCACTGTTTCACGGGCACACCTGAGTGGGCGAAAAAGTTTGTGGAGCTCGGCGCTAACTTTTCAATCGGTGGCATCATCACATTCAACAAAGCACAGAACGTACGTGACACGTTTGAAGTCATTCCAGACGATCGTTATTTTCTTGAAACTGATTCGCCATATCTTTCTCCGGTTCCATACCGTGGGAAAAGAAATCAGCCGGCCTATATCACCGGAACGGTGAAGAAGATTGCAGAACTTCGCAATCAAACTGAAGACGAAATTAAAAAACTGACCACAGAGAATGCCAAACGCTTCTTTGGAGTAAGTAGTTGATGATATCGTAATCTTTGATGTTTTTAATAAGTAAGATGGGAATTAGATGGTTTTATAACACTCAAATTCAAAATAAAATTATAGTTTTTAGTTAGTTCTTGAAATGCAAGTTGTTGGCTGTATTGACGTAGACACCAATTTAAATATCACTGGAGATTGTGTTAATTTTAATCACAAACCAGTTGATTAAATTCTATGTTAACTTCACCTTCAAGGAATAAAAAAATGAAAAAAAAAGACTAAATTTTTGGCTTATGCTACTACTAATCTCAAACTCTCTAGAAACTTTTTCCGCCTGTAATACACCTGCGGGACAAACAGACTACATGATTGAAGAAATCTCTATTGATGACCATGAAGACTATAATGAAAGCTTAGTAGGTGACATTTTAAGTGCGGTAGCTGCTTATTTTGACTTTGAGGTGTCGTTGGGCGAGCATCACTGGCAGGAAACTAAACAGTATATTTGTACAGAGGAACTAGATAAAGGCTATGGTTTGTATCATAGAAAATACGATCGTTATACAGACAAAAGCAATACTGAGTATAGTTATGCTATAAAAAGCCTCGGGACTTCACTTGTTTCAAGTGTAGTAGATGGAGTCGGTGAGAATGTAAAAGATGGTGATGCAGATACTTTTTCAAAAATGATTTCTGAATGGATTGGAGATGTGACAGCAGAGCTTGAGGCAGGAACTTTGAGTGTGACACCAAGCTGGGATTGGAAGCATGAGAAGTTTATAAGAGAAATAGAAGGATGTCCCACTTGGAATGAATTTCAGTATGGAAATAAATCTGTCTTGGCAAATTTTACTGGTTTTACGGCAACTTTTGAAGATGAGCTTTTTGACTACCTCCCAAGTATAAAGCTGGAACTACTTCGTTTAGGTGCGAACTATTCTTACAAAGGTTCAAGAGCCGATGCTGTTAATACATTTACTCATAGCACAAGAGTCTTATTTTATGTTTACCGTTTTTATTATGACGGCAAACTAACAGATTATGAGAAGGCGGTTGATACTGATTTAGATCCAACCACTACTAAAGAAACATTATGTTGGTAAGGGGCAGTGAAGTGAAAAAATATTATATAATCTTATTTTTATTTCTCCTTAGTTTAAGTCTTTTTTCTGAGGATGAAAAATGTAAAATTGAAAAGGCAATATCATTACATAAGCATATCGCTAGCGATAAACAGGCTGAACTATGGAGAAAAGAGAGTAAAAAAACATACTCACAGTTTAAAAGTTTATTTAATAGCCCCAATAAGCATCAAAGTCATGTGAAAAAAATTCAAACTATCTTTGAATCAGATTTAGAGGATAGCGATTGGATGTTTCTTCAAGTAAAACTTAAGTCCAATAAATATTTTTGCATTTATAGTGAAGACAATTCGAGCCTATATTTTCCGATATGGTACTTCAGAAGTGGTAAGATAAACCTTCTCTCTGAGAGTAAATCAAAAGATATTCGAAGTGCCGTCATGGAATATATCCAAATGTTAAAATCTAAGGAACATACAAAGCAGTTTATCCAAAAAATAATTGCCGACGGTGGTGAAAAAGTCACCGATAGTATCGATTTTTTTCTAAACCAGAAGTCAGTTAAAACTGTTTATGATTGGGAAAAGGCTTATAAACTAAAGCTCATAGCTAAGCGCTATTCTCGAACAGAAATTATAAATTCCAGTTATCGAGGGAAAAGCTTATCTCATACTGTGATGAAGTTTCTAAAGAACTGTCTAAAAAAAGACATACATACTTTAAAGAAAGTTGAGGAGTTACATGTCGTATCTGGTTTTATATCAAGTCCGCGTATAACGTCATTTGATATAATGTTTTCTGCAGAAAATGTTATTCCTGCTGTAAACGATGACACTTTACCGGAGGCTTATAAACTTGTCTTTGTGAGGATAAATAGTAAAGATTCTCTGTCTGATGAAGTAGCTTATCAATCTTTTGTGAGTCTGGTTTTTAAAAAGCGTTCTGATGGCTACGCTTTTAGTAAAAGTTTTAGGCCTAATTACGGTACATTCTGCTCATTTCTACATTTTCAACCAGACTTCGATAGTGGTAGTGAGTCCCCTGTGGATAGTTTGCTACGTATTGGTTCTGACTTAGAGTACTGTTTGCTATACCCCCTTCATGATTACTTTTTTCGTCCCGAAGTCCAAATGATTAAGCATACCCCTTACTTGCTTAGTGAAAGTTCTTATAAAGATAATGTGGAAAAAGTAAGAGCTCTTACGGAGGATAAAATCAATTCATTTAGTGCTGCATGTGAGTGGTTGGAGAAGCATTTCGATGACGATAATGTTACCACGTTTTTCCAGACTCAGAATTTTTTACCGTTTACATTCATTCACATAGAGAAGGAATCTGATTTAAAAGAACTTGAGCATTTTTGTCAGGATTCTTCTTGGCGTGTGCGCGCAAGGTTAGCATCAAAAGAAGGCTTGAACAGCCATATAGTCGATAAATTAATCGCAGATAAAGATTGGTATGTTCGTAAACAGGTTGCCACCTGTCAACCATTAACAAAAGCACAAGCAAGTTCTCTGGCAAAAGATAAAAGTACATACGTGAGATTGGCATTGGCGACAAGAAATAGTCCGATGTATACAAAGGGTTTTGTTAATGAGAAAGATTTAGCTGTTATTTTCAAACTAGTTAATAACCCGAAAATATCAACTGAAGTTCTGAATTCGTTTACATGGGTCGACAACCCCAAGATACTGCACAAAATTGCCGGTCATACTAATTGCAGTCGCCAGCTTTTAACTGATCTTTTTAATAAGCATTCTAATAACCTCGACCTTAAGTTCTCGCTAATTTCTAACTCCAACTGCCCCGATTCGTTAAGAAACAGTTTTTTTAAGAAGATGGAAAGTGAAGAAAATATCTCAGTTCTCAGAAAATTGGCTCATAATAAATACACTCCGCCGGAATTGTTGACGGCATTGTACTCTAAAAACAATCAGACCGTTAATAAGTTATTGGCTCTAAATAGCAATACTCCGAAATCTATTTTAAAAAAACTTGGTGAAGATTGGCAAAACTATTCGTTAATTTTGTTAAATGAAAATTGTCCAGAAGAAGTTTTTGTTATGGTTGCAGTAGATTTAAATTCATTATCTTTGGGAAAAAAGGCCAGTCTTTGTCAAAACCCCTCCACTCCTGAGAGGATACTTTTGAAACTAGCTGAATTTAATCATGACTACCTTCGTTCGCTTTTATTGAAAAGAGATAAATTATCGTATTCTGAGAAGAAAGCTATACAGCCAAATCGGACTTATAAGAGTTTGGAGCAACCAAGGAAAAATTTTAGTATTATTTAATAGAGATAATTTGGAAATTTTATAGGGAATAAGAGTTTGGATTTAGGGTATAAGAAGGAATTGTATAAGGCAACTCGGCCTAATAGATATCGGTAAAGAGTTTAAGGAAATGGAGTTTTTAATTGGTTTATTATAGGTATCAATTTAAAACTCATAATGAATCAAATGAGTATTTGAATTTGATACTTCAGAATAGAATGTAAGTTACTTTTTTGAGGAAGTTATTCTTTCTTTTGGAATTTTATTATAGTTGATCAATTATTTAATATTCAATGAAA
>DDLT01000219.1 GCA_002340265.1 Lentisphaeria bacterium UBA2565
CTGCGACATCTGTATGGTGTCCAAAATGTGACAGTAGTTTTGAAATTACTTCTGAGTTATATGGTGTACTGGCAGAGTGTTCTGAGTGTGCTATGGAGTTCCAGATTCCAGAAAAACCAACTGAAGAGACAGCAAAAGTATCAATTCAGGCACCGCCAAGAATGAACCGTCCAGGTTCAAGAAGAACTTCTACCAAAAAGCGTAAAAGCAAAGGTTCTTCACAGACAATGATGTATGTGGGAATCATTGTTGTACTACTTATTATCCTGATTTATGCAATCAACCGATAATAGAGTTTTCTGATTATTTTGAAAGAGAGTCATTAATTTGACTCTCTTTTTTTATTTATAGGCAAGAATAAAGCGATCACGCCCGGTGTAGTCTTTGATAATTTCTGCAGAAGAGAAATAGCGGTCAAAAATTGCTTTTGCCTCTTCCCCCTGCTGCCAACCCATTTCACAGATCACAAAACCTCCATCAAGAAGATAATTTGGAGCCTCTTTAGCAATGCGTTCAATTATTGCCAAACCCTTATTATCAGCAGTCAACGCCAGTTTCGGTTCAAAGTGCTTCACATTATGAGGAAGTACTACATATTCGTCCTCAGTTACATAAGGAGGATTGGATGTAATAACTGCAAACTTTTGGTCTTCATCAACAGGTTCAAAAAGGTCACCTTTCAGAATATGAACCGGTCGTTCCTGAAATTTACTAGCAAATTGCTTTTGATTCTCATTGGCATAAAACAATGCGTCATCTGAAATATCGACCGCGTATATCTCACAACTATTCTGTAACTCAGCCTGCAAAGCCAATGGAATTGCTCCACTTCCTGTACATAAGTCAAGAATATTGCCTTTGCCAGGATAAAGGTTCAGAACCTTTTCGACAAGTACTTCCGTTTCAGGTCGAGGAATCAAGACGCCCTCTCCTACTTTCAGATCCAGACCGAAAAATTCAGTCTCACCGAGAATATATTGAATTGGTCGATGTGTTAAACGTTCTTCTACAATTCGTTCAGCCTCTTCAATATTATCAGTCAAAACCGTTTCATTAGCCTTAATAATCAAATCTGTAAAGCCAAGTTTCAGCACATGTGAAACAATGAGTTTTGCTTCCGCTTCAGGTGACTGAATATCAGCTTCTTTAAGCTTCGAACTAACAAATTTTAATAAATCAACAACTGTCATAAAATTAACCTACTCCCAAATCATCAACCCATTTGCTTTCTAGTTTAACCTGCTCTGCTCTTACTCCGAGCTGATCAACAGCACACTCAACAACTTTATGAAAAATTTCTTCTTTAGAAAGTGGGCAATTTTCAGGATGTGGAACAAGGCTTAGTAAGTCTCTAACCATTCTATAACCCAGAGGAAAATAAACTTTCTTGGAATTACGAGTTAATAGACAGCACAAGTATAGAACAATTAGAGCTATAGGCAGTGATAAACCTAAAAAATTATGCGGCAGAAGAGAAAGAGAAACTACTAGAGAGGTTATTGAAATTAGAAAAATTCTCAATTTTAACTTTTCAGAGCGAACCAATTCACGAAACCAATATTGGCCAGTAAGTTTTTTCATTAATATTTTCCACTTCTTTGCTCTATCTTCCATAGGAATTATATCTGCTAACTTTGAGTCAACTTTTACAGCAATACGTGGTAATCCATAAATCTCCATTAGCAACTTTCGTACTTGATAAAAAGAGTACTGCGAAAAACATTGATCAGACGGTAGTTTAGGTCGTAGCAGGTCATAAATAATATTTACACTATCGCCTACAGTCATCATTTTTTCAGCCTGAGCATCAGAAATTTCAATCTTAAACTCTTCCTCAAATGCCATAACAAGCTCAACACCGTCTAGTCCCATAATCAGTCTCTCCTATCCAACTAAAATAAAAAAAACGCCGCTCCATACGAAACGGAACGGCGTTGGAATCAACTTATTTAAAAGTCATGCGTGATCTTCATTAGAAAATCACTTAATGACTTTAGTCAAGCTCAGCCATTGCTGCTTTACGGCTAAGTTTCACGCGACCTGAATTTAGATCAACGTCTAGAATCTTAACAGTAATTTTGTCATCTTCAGTACAGATGTCACGGATATCTTTCACACGGTAGTCAGCCATTTCGCTGATGTGAACCATACCGTTTGCACCGTTTGGAAGATCAACAATTACACCGAAGTCAAGAATCTTTTTCACAGTACCGCGAACGATTTCACCAACTTCAAGCTCTTTAAGAGCCGCTTTCGGATCAACATATTCAGTTGGCTCACCGTCGAAATCCGGGTGGAACTCTTTATGAGAAAGAGAGATTTTTCCGCGATCGTCAACGCCGATAACTTTAACGCGAAGAATATCACCCTCTTTAACCACATCGCTAACTTTAGCAATACGAGTTGGTGCAAGTTCAGAAATGTGAACAAGTCCTTCACGACCTGGTGCAATTTCTACGAAAGCACCGAAATCTTTAGTTGTCACGATTTTACCTTCAAACTCGCGTCCAACTTCGATTTCACCAACAAGACCGTCAATCTGAGATTTCACAGACTCAAGTGCTTCGTTGTTTGGAGCGAAAATGTTAACTGTTCCATCTTCTGTGATATCAACTTTAGCGTCAGTTGTTTCAACAATCGCCTTAATATTTTTACCACCAGGACCAATCAAGGCACCAATTTTATCTACATCAATCTTAACCTGTGCGTACTGAGGCGCAGACTCTTTCATTTCCGCACGTGGCTCAGCAATACAGTCAGCCATGATATCAAGAATTTTAAAACGAGACGTTTTATTTTTCAGCATTGCCTCGTACATGCAGTCAATTTCAAGACCGTCGATTTTAAGGTCAAGCTGGAAACCAGTAATACCTTCACGTGTACCACACACTTTAAAGTCCATGTCACCGAAGTGATCCTCGTCACCAAGAATGTCCACAAGAAGTGCACGCTCTGGAGCATTTTTATCACCGTGAGAGATTAGACCACAAG
>DDLT01000026.1 GCA_002340265.1 Lentisphaeria bacterium UBA2565
GGACTTTGTCAACAGTCTGAAAAAAACTCCTGAACCTTTGCGATTCAGGAGTTTTTTTGTGAAATTATGACATGTATTAGTTGAAGATGATTGTGCGCCCTTTGTAAAGCATTACACGGTCTTCAAGGTGTGCTTTTACGGCACTTGCTAATACTTTCTTTTCGATGTCACGACCGATTCTTACCATGTCATTCGCTGAGTGAGAATGGTCGATGCGTTCAGTTTCCTGCTCGATAATTGGTCCCATATCAAGATCCGCTGTCGCATAGTGACTTGTTGCACCGATGATTTTTACACCTTTTTCGTAGGCCTGGTGGTAAGGTTTTGCTCCTTTGAAGGCCGGAAGGAATCCGTGGTGAACATTGATGATTGCAGATGGGAACGCGTCTAGAAGTGTAGGCGTAAGAATCTGCATGTAGCGTGCCATGATGACTAGATCAATCTGGTGACTTTTCAGTAGTTCAAGCATTTTAAGTTCTGCTTCCGGCTTTGTTGCTTTTGTTACCGGAATGTAGAAAAATGGGATTCGGTGGTGAATTGCTAGTTCTTCTAGGTCTGGATGATTACTGATAATTAGTGGGATTTCGCATGGAAGTTCACCGTATTTGTGGCGCATTAGCAGGTCGACTAGACAGTGATCATATTTTGAGACCATAATTGCCATGCGTTTTGGTTTGTCACTGTAGGAAATATCAAAGTCCATTCCCAGTTCGCCGGAAACTTCTGTCAGTTTTTCTTCAAAAACAGAGCGTGTGCAGTTCATTTCGGAACAGTCGAATTTTACCCACATGAAGAATTGCTGGTCAAGTTCTTCTTTATGCTGCTGGGCGTCGATGATGTTGCCGCCGGTTTCATAAAGAAGGTTGGTGATTTTATATACAATACCTTTCTGGTCGGTTCCTTTGAGTTTTAAAACGGCGGAAATCATTTTTTTCTCCTCTTATGATTTATTAATGTCTCTTTAAATAGTTATCTTTTAACGATTTTCAACGGAAAATAGAGTTATTTGTTTCGTGTGCTCTGCTGATGGGACACTATGAAAATTATAAATATCAACTCAAATGAGTGCAAAGTTGTATCTCTTCAATTATATTCAGTCGTTTTCTTATTTAAAGCATAAAAACTAACAAGAGGCACATTATGAAATTGTTCACAAAAACTGCACCGTTTCTGGCAGGCCTTGTGGTGGCTACGTCAAGTTTTGCGGATACGGTTACTACTACAGATGGGGTGGTTTTAAAGGGTAAGATCCTTAAAATTCACAAAGGTGTGATGACGCTGCAAACCGAATTCGCCGGGGATATCAGTGTTAAGATGGAGAAGGTGACTGCAATCAAAACTGATAAGCCGGTTTCGATTGAAACAGACGATAAGCAGCGCTTGACCGGAGTAGTCGATGCAAGTGCAGAGAAAATCCTTATAAACGATGAAAATTCTTCATCGGAGTTGAAACAGGGTGAAGTGAATATGATGTGGCTTCCTAGCGAGGATGCGCCGGACTATGTGGCACCTAAGAAGAAAGAGTGGCAGTTTACGGCATCAGGTGATTGGACGAAGAAGGCTGGTAATACTGATGAAGATAACTTCGGGTTGCAGTTTAATGGTGTGCTTTCAGATGATATTGAGTCAATTCGTATTTATTTACGATATGTTAATGAATATACCAATAACGTGGAGACTGATGAAGAGATAGTCGGTGGGCTTGATTATGAGCGACTCGTTACACCACGAAGCTCTTGGTATGCGAGGGCTGAACTTGAGAAGGATGAATTCGAAGGCATAGATTTTCGTTCAACAATTGCTGCTGGTTATGGTTATTATTTTATGAAAAAAGAAAATGTTAAACTGAGGGGACGTATAGGTTTATTTAGTCGCTACGAAGCTTATACCGATGCAGTAGAAAACTCTGATACATACGGTACAGATATCGGGCTTCGCTGGGATTATAAGTTACCTGAAAAGTTCTCTTGGCATACAGACCTGGTGGCAACTCCTAGTTTAGAAGATCCATCAAAGGTAAGATTTGACCATGAAAGTGCTCTGCGACTGCCAATTGGTGATACTGACTGGTATTTTCGCATAGGTGTAAGGCACGAGTATAACTCTGAGGCGCTTGCAGATAAAGAGTACCTTGATACAACTTACTTTTCTCGCTTAGAGGTTAATTTTTAAGGAATACTATAGGAGGTTTAATTATGGCCAGTGAAAAATTTGACACTTCAGCTATGACAGATAAAGCAATTGATTTGGCAAAACAGTACGGACCGAATATTCTGATAGCCATTGCTATTTTTGTTCTCGGTAAAATGTTTGTTAAACTTGTTACTGCTCTTATCTGTAAGGGAATGCGTAAGTCAAATGTTGATGAAACTTTAGTAAAATTTGCACATAGCCTGCTCGGTTTTGTGGGAATGATCTTTGTTATCATTGCAGCTTTAGCCAAATTGGGTATTCCAACGGCTTCGATGGTTGCGGCTGTAGGTGCCATCGGTTTGGCAATTGGTTTGTCACTGCAGGGCGCGCTGTCCAATTTTGCAGCTGGTATCCTGATTGTGACGTTCCGTCCGTTTAAAGTGGGTGATCTGGTCAAAATCAGTGATGAGGTTGGAACTGTTCGTGAAATCGATCTTTTTACCACCAAAATTGTCACTCCTGATAACAAAACCCTAATTGTGCCGAATAGTTCGGTTACTTCAGGAATTATTATTAACTATACTGAAACTGATGACCTTCGTCTGGACCTCACTTTTGGTGTCGGTTATGACGATGATATTGATCATGTGAAAAAGGTTCTGAAGAGAATCGTTGACGCAGATGAACGTGTGATGAATAAACCTGAGCCATTTATTGGTGTGATAGAGCATGGTGAAAGTAGCGTCAATTTTGCTGTTAGACCTTGGGTTAAGGCGAAGGACTATTGGGATGTGTTCTTTGACTTTAATGAGAAAGTGAAGAAGGCATTTGATAAGGAAGGTATCTCAATACCATTCCCTCAGCGAGATATTCATATTGTATCGCAGCCTGAATCGAAGCAATAGATTGCTCATAAACTAAAAAAGGTCGCTCATTCGGGCGACCTTTTTTTTTATTGACAGTGTTGAAAATTAGTTCAAACCTTCGGCTGTCAGCTTCTTGTTTGTGAAGTAGTTCACATAGTCTGAATAAAAATAACGAAGCTGGCTACGTTTTGAAAGTTTTGATTTACTTACATTTTCCAGTTTCTCATCAACAAGCAGTTTTACATACTGGTTTACTACACCCAGAAACTTCCCTGACTTCAACGAACCGTTTTTAAGCTGAACTGAAACCTTTGTTCCTGCATTTGGCAGTGTGAATTTTTTGCGGTAGTAATCTTGCCAATATTTTTTACGAGCAATTTTTTCTGAATCTTCTTCAACAACTTCAGTCTCATCAAAGCTTTCAGCTACAGCATCCTGCTCAAAAGCGTCTGCATCGGTTGTGTCTTCAAAAGTGTCTGTTTCAGAAACTTCGCTGAAATCTTCTGCAGAATCATCGTAAGTAGTTTCTTCAACAGTTTCAATCTGGTTAATGTCTTCAGTTTGGTTAAGTTGAGTGGAGTCGTCGGAAAAGTTCGGCATTGGTTTTGACTTCAGCATACCGCCAACCACTTGTGCCAAACTCACTCCTTTGGAGGAGTCAGTTGCCTGAGACTCTTTTGTTTCTGATGCCACTTCAGTCGGTTTGGTCTCTGGATCCGCATCTGATTTGGTGTCGATTAGTACATTTGCTACACCGGCTATTGCAAGAAGGGCGAAAACAATAATGCACTTGTTCAATATTGATGAATTTGTTTGGGTTGCTCCGTTACAATAGGGGCAGGTTTTTACCTTTGCGGTCATTTTTTTTCCGCAATCTTTACAGACAGTCTTACTCATTTTTCTCTCTCTCTTTTAAGTGTTGTCTTACAATACATAAATAGTTGTGAATGTGAATTCGTCAAGATTTGTTTCTTAGATTTATACGATTAAACAGACTGTTTCTTAACAACTATTTTAAATTTTATAAACTTAGTTTGAAATGTAAAATAAATGGTCTTCATTAAGGTCGAATAAAACTTTTTTTTGTCCCCCGTTTTGTCTTAAAATTGTTTTTCCAAAAGTGGGGAAATTTGTAACTGTGAGGAGTTATTTTGAAAACATATACTAAAGAAGAGCTTTACAATAATGACGGCTCTCTAAACGAAGCTGTATATAAACAGGCTTACTATGAACTAATGGAAGCGAATAATTACCCGATTCCTGCAATGCTGAAAGGCGACGATTTTTGGGTATGTGACTTTTTGCAGGCCGATGCCACAAAGCTAGGAATGGGTGGAGTGTTCTGGATTAACGCAAAGGGTGTTTACGGAGAAGAGTCAGGTAAATACAAAGGTGATAGCTACGGTTTCCTAGGTCACGATATTTATCTTCTTCCAAACCAGACTCTACCCGAACACCATCATGAGGGTGGTCCAGAAGATTTTGGTCCAAAAATGGAAGCTTGGCTAGTTCGCCATGGGAAAGTGCGTTTCTACGGTGAAAGTCCTGCAGCTGGTGATGAAAAACTAATCAGTGAGCTTCCTGAGGACGAGCGTCCATTCGGATTTGGCGAACCTTGGTTTAATTCTAAATACTACGCGGATCGCGGTCCGGGTGAAATATATGAGCTGAAAGATCCTGAATCATGGCATGGAATTATTGCACTGGAAGAGGGGGCGATTATAAGTGAATTTGCAACTTATCATAACCATGTTAGTTTCAGTAACCCTACGGCAGAATTTGACAATACAAAAGCAAGTATAAACTAAAAAAACAGAAGGGAAAAATGATGAAAAAATTTATCAACAATCCAGACAACATCACGGCTGAACTTCTAGAAGGTATGTGTATGGCATACTCTCAGAAAGTAACTCTTGACGGTAAACTTGTTTGCCGTGCAAATCCAAAATCAGAAGACAAAGTTGCTATCGTAACTCTTGGTGGTACCGGTCATGAGCCTGCACTTCAGGGATGGGTTGGAGACGGTATGATCGACGTTTGTGCGGCTGGTGATGTTTGGGCGGCTCCGGGTCCTCCTACACTTCTTTCTGCTCTTGAGAAAGTTAACCGTGACGCTGGTATCCTTCTTGTGACTCTAAACCACGCAGGTGACGTGATGAGCGCAAAAATGGCTAAACAGATGGCTTCAATGAAAGGTATTAAAGTTAACGAAATTCTTACAACTGAAGAAATTCGTCCAACTGAAGAGGAAGAAGGTCGCGGTCTTGGCGGATGTTTCTTTATCTACAAAATTTGTGGTGCGGCTGCTGAACAGGGTAAATCTCTTGAAGAAATTACTGCGCTTGCAGAGAAAATTAACTCACAGATGGCAACTATCGCAGTTCTTTCTGAGCTTGCAACTCACCCTTCAACTGGTGGTGTTTGCGGTACACTTGGTGATGACGAGATGGAAATCTGCGCAGGTCAGCACGGTGAAGGCGGTGGTGTTGTAATGCCAATGGCCACTTCTAAGGAGACTGCTGAACTTCTTGCAGGTAAAATTATCACTAAGCTTGGTTTGACTGAAGGTGATGAAATTGTTCTTTGTATCGGTGGTTCTGGTAAAACTACTGTTATGGAGCAGCTAATTGCTTACCGTGATGCGGCGAAATTCTTCGAGTCTAAAGGTATCAAAGCCGTTCGCGGACTTGCTGAAGAGATTTTAACAGTTCAGGAAGCTGGTGGTTACCAGATGATGGCACTTAAAGTGGACGACGAGCTTAAAACACTTTGGGATGCACCTTGTAACACGCCATACTATACAGTTGGCTAAACTTTTTTTTTAACTTGTGGTCTGTAGCAGAGTTCTGCTACAGGCCATCTTTTGTATAAGGTGGAAGGGAGAAGGTTTACCCTTGCATTATCTTTACAACAGATAACAAATAAATTTACCATGCGTGGTATAAAGGAGACGAGATGTCTACATTCACAAAACAAAACTTTATCGATATGCTTCGCAAAGCTGCTGAAGTTATCGAAAAAGAACACGTGGCTCTTTCTGAGCTAGATGCGGCTACCGGTGACGGTGACCACGGTGTAACTATCAACCGTACAATGAAAGCTGTTGACGAAGCTGTTGTTGAAAGCGCAGCACTTCCTCTAGGCGAACTTACTGGTGCGGTTGCGATGAAAGTAATGATGTGTGATGGTGGTTCTACAAGCCCACTTCTAGGTTCTTACTTCATGGGATTCGGCGCTGCTGCTGCCGGAGACGAACTTGACGCAGAACAGACTGCTGCATTCTTCGAAGCTGCTCTTGCAGGTTTCTACGACATCAGTAAAGCAGAACTTGGCGACAAGACTATGATGGACGCACTTCGTCCGGCAACTGAAACGCTTGCTGCAAAACTTCGTGAAACTGGCGACATCAAAGCCTCTTTCACTGCTGCTGCTGAAGCCGCTGCTACTGGTGCAGAGAAAACTAAAGAGTACGTTGCTAAATTTGGACGTGCCCGCACAATGGGTGAGCGTGCAATCGGTCACCAAGACGCAGGTGCTACAAGCTGGAAACACATCTGGGCTGCATTTGCAGAAGCTCTATAATTTTAACTAAACTTTTAAATATAAGGAAATATCACAATGGCTGATGCTGATGATATCCGCGAAGGTAATGATTTCGGAATCGGAATCCCTGTGCCAAACCAGAACTTCTACCTAAAAGGTCATGACAACGCTGGTTTTGGTATTAAAAATCGTATGGCTAACATGTTCAACAAGAAATCTGGTAACTCTGTAATGCTTGCATTCGACCACGGTTTCCTAATGGGACCAACTTCTGGTCTTGAGCGTGTTGATCTAAATATTCTACCACTTGCACCTTACGTTGACGTAATGATGGGTACAAAAGGTATGGTTCGTTCTACAGTTCCTGCAGAATGCGAAACTCCAATCGCTCTACGTGCAGACGCTGGTACTACTCTTCTTACAACTATGAATGACAACGAGTGCATGAGTGTTGAAGAAGCACTTGCAATGAATGCTCAGTGCATGGCTGTGATGCTGTCAATCGGTTGTAAAGACACAGAAGCAACAACAGTTAAGAACCTTTATCGTCTAGCTGACAAAGCAAACCCTCTTGGAATGCCTGTTATGGGTATTACAGCGGTTGGAAAAGAGATGGCACGTGACGCACGTTACTTCTCACTAGCGGCTCGTGTTTGTGCTGAAAACGGTGCTAACATTGTTAAAACTTACTACTGTGAAGGCTTCGAAAAAGTTGTAGCATGTACTCCAGTTCCAGTTGTTATCGCTGGTGGTAAAAAGCTTCCAGAACTTGACGCCCTTGATCTTTGCTACAAAGCAATCAACGCTGGTGCGGTTGGTGTTGACATGGGACGTAACATCTTCCAGTCAGAAGATCCAGCAGCAATGGCTCAGGCTGTTTCTGGTGTTGTACACGACGGACTTACTCCTAAGGAAGGTCTTGATATGTTCAACACACTTAAAGAGGCGTAATCTCTCGTCTTTTTATTGTTTTGATTCTAAACTCTTCTCGAGCAATCGGGAAGAGTTTTTTTGTTTAAAAGATTGAAATTCATGTTCATAGAACTATTTCTAATAGAGTCGTTTTTTTTCAGATTATTAACTAAGGAGAAAACATGAAAAAGTTCTTATTAATTGCTGCGATTGTGTTGGTGGCTAGTTCATCATTTGCCGGTAGAGTGGAGTCGGCAACTAACAACTTCAGAAAGCGAATGATGTCTGAAAGTAGACGCGTGCTGACTGTGTTCGATGACGAAATCAAGCGTCTGACCAAAAAAGGTAGCCTGGAAGAGGCGACCAAGTTATCAGAACAGAAAAAAGAGTTTATTGATAAAGTCAACATTATTTGTGGTGAAATGACTGACAGTGGAAAGGCATTGTCTGTTGTTTTAAAAGGAAAAGTCTTTGCGTTTGGCGACAATGACAGGCTTCACACTAACAAATTTAAGCTTAGCTCAAGTGGTAAAATAACAGGCTATAAACACAAAAATGAAGCTGAATGGGGAGTTAATAAGGAAGGGAAATTGATTATTTTCAATGCCGCAGGTAAGCTTCAGTGGACTTTTGTTTCTGCAGAGAAAAAGGATGGTAAATGGAATTTTATGACACCAGAGGGAATCTACCTGAAAGAGATGTAATTAAAAGCACATATTTTAAAACTCTTCTCGAGCAATCGGGAGGAGTTTTTTTGTTTTTAGGCCTAAGGACGTTAAAGCCTTTAGTGACTTTAAAGCGTTAACTGTTTTGGTTGAGGATGCGTAGTCTATCTAAAACTTTTTGAAACTCCTCTGCTACCGGTGCTTTTATAGTCAGTTCTTCGTTTGTGTACGGATGAGTGAAAGTAAGTTCTACGGCTGCTAGAAGGAGTCGATTTGAGTTGAATTCATCTCGAAATAGTCGATTTTGTAAGCCTTTACCATACTTCGTATCGCCAATCAGATGATGCGAAATGTGAGCAAAGTGGCGACGTATTTGATGCATTCTACCAGTTTGCGGCGACACTTCAACCAATGAGATGCGCGAGGTGTCGAATCGACCGTCTGAAAAAGGAATAGTGTATTTTTCTAACGATTTGTAAGTTGTTACGGCATCCACTTTGTGACGCTTTATATCCGGATTTTTGTAAATCGGATAATCGATTTCACCTTTCTCATCAGTCCAGCCACGAACGACTGCATTGTATTTTTTGGAAATTGTTTTTTCCTGAAACTGTTTGCCGAGAGCGCCACAGGCTTCGGAGGAGCGGGCAAACACGATGACTCCTGAAGTCGGTCGGTCAAGACGGTGAACAGGATAAAGTTTTTCACCAGTTTGCTCAGAAAGAAGGCAAAGTAAAGAGACTTCATCTGTCGTCATCTTAGAAAGGTGAACTGGAATACCAGAAGGTTTGTTGACGATATGATAATAGTCGTCGGAATATAAAATCTCGATCATTCGCTAGCCGTTAGTTATGAGGTAGGGGAAAAAGTTGCCCCGCAATATAACGAATTATAGTTTCGGGGCAACAGGCTTCGGGTTTAATTTGGAAGATTGTCAATTTCGCTCATCAGCTCTTCTGTACATTCCGGACATAAACCGTGCGTAAAGTTCAGGTCTAAATATTTGTGCATATAGCTTTCAACAGAATCCCAGTATTCTCCATCCTGCCTGACTTTTTTGCAACTTGAACAGATTGGCAATAGTTCCCGCATTTCCATAAATTCGGAAATATCTTCAATCACCAGATGGGCAAGCTGTTGACCTTGGTAGTTCAGCGGGGAGGCTGTAATCATGAAATAACACTCCTTTGGCTCACCATTAAGAACAAGTGTCATTTTAGCTTTTTGACGATAGGAGGTTTCACCTTTAACGGCTTTGTCGACTGCATTACGAATCACACACTTTGAACATGCTCTGTAGCCTCCGCACCCATTCGGATTCTTATAGGTATTAAAACAGCGAAGTGCTTCACCAGTAGTTTGATTTTGCATAACCGCTGGATTTTCACCGATAAAAATATCTGCCGCCTTATTTGCGGCAACTATTTTTAGTTGTTCATCGAAAATAAGGATTATATTTGGATTTGCATCGAGAATGCTTCTGAGAAACTCACAGCTTTCACTGTCTTTATTCATTTTTCTTTTGCCCTGACTTATTAAATTTTTATTTCTACCAATAAGTCTTATTTATAGATTATTTAATGCGACCAAAAATGTATCATTTAATTGCTGATTTTCAATGAGTTATGTTGTTATGATACTGTTAGAACTGAATGAATAGGTGTACAGGCACAAAAAAAGCGCCCCGGAATTCGGGACGCTTTGAAGTTTCAAACAGGGTAAATTCTACCAGTTTTCACCAAGAACTTCGAAGTGAGCTTTTGGATGTAGACATGCAGGACACACGTCTGGAGCTGCGATGCCTTCGTGAAGGTAACCACAGTTGATACAACGCCATGTAATTACGCCGTCTCTTTTGAAAACTCTACCGGATTCAAGGTTGTTGTAAAGATCGCGGTAGCGTTTTTCATGCTGTTTCTCAGCAACAGAAATTGCACGGTACATTTTTGCAACAGCAGGGAAACCTTCTTCGTCAGCGATGTCAGCAAAAGTTGGGTAAAGTGTAGTCCACTCTTCGTTTTCACCGTCAGCTGCGTGTTTTAGGTTTTCCATTGTGTCTTTTCCGATCTTACCAGCAGGGTATGCAGCTGTAATTTCTTTACATCCGCCATCTTCTAGAAATTTGAACATGCGTTTTGCGTGCTGACATTCCTGATCTGCAGTTTCTTCGAAGATTTCAGCAATCTGGCGAAGACCTTCTTTGCGGGCTTGACCTGCAAAGTAAGTGTAACGGTTACGTGCTTGAGATTCACCTGCGAAGGTTTTAAGCAGGTTTTTTTCTGTTTCTGTACCAATTATTGATTTGGACATAATGTACCTCTTTTGGTTGCTGGTGATTAGAGGTTTTAGTTGCCCCTAAAAGTCACCAAGTTTAGTAAATATAGAAAACGTGTCTGACAAAGTAGTTTTTTTTTGACAGTTTGCCAAACCGAACTATCGATTTTTTATGTTAAATAAATGTGTTGAAACTTTATGATCTTGTTAATAATTCTTGTGATAAATAAAAATCGTATTATCCTAAGCAATTGAACCTCAAAAGGGATAAAGAAGCTTTTTTATGAATGATGATAAATATGTAACTCGTAAAACTCTTCTGATGCGTGCTAAGAATCGAAACGATCAGGATGCGTGGGAAGAGTTTGTTGAAGTGTATAGACGTTTCATTTACCATGTTCTTAATAGAATGAACGTAAATGAGAACGATTTTGATGATATGGTGCAGGAAGTGCTGATTCGTCTTTGGGAGAAGCTTGGAAGCTATGACCCTGAGAAGGCGCGTTTCCGTTCTTGGCTTAGCTTTGTAATTCGCAATATTGTGATTAACTCTTTTCGTAAAAAGAATCTTCATGTGGAAAAGCTGGAACAGTTTTCTGACAGTTTATCCACCAAATCCTCTAAGACGGAAGTCGAAAAGATGATTGAACGCGAGTGGAAGTTACATGTGTCAAATATGGCGATGGCTACCATTAAAGAGCTGTTTTCCGGTAAGGCTGTTCAAGTTTTCGAAATGAGTCTTCAAGGTCTTGATAGTGCGCAGATTAGCGTGAAGTTGGGAATTGGTCAGAACTCAGTCAAAGTATTGAAAAGTCGTGTTAAGAGTCGCTATATGGCGGAAGTTCAGCGCCTGATTACCGAGTTTGAGGAACTTTAGCCATGGAAAGTTTTGAGAACGTAGAAAAGTTCGAATCAAATCTTGAATCTCTTTTTGATATGGTCGAAGAGACGCGTGAATTCTCTCTTGATGATTCGCCATTGATTTATGAATTGAAGAAGGAGGAGCCTCGCTACATCAGTTCTGAAGTGATTGCTGTGGGTGGAATGAAAACCATCAGTCGAGTTTTCGATCGTAAAACCGGCCGTTATGTGGCGATGGCAAAGCTTCATAAAAATACGCCTCCGGAACTTTTCGAACCGTTCTTACGTGAAGCCCGACTTACGGCGCTTCTTGACCATCCGAATATTATTTCGATTTATGACATCGGCCTCGACAGAGACTCAACGCCTTATTTTACAATGGAGCTAAAGTCGGGGAAGGGGTTTGATGAATTTGTCAAAAAACGTCGTGACGGCGAAGAGGTTTTAAATCAGCTTCTTGAAATTTTTCTGAAAGTTTGTGATGGCGTCTCTTATGCACATTCCCAGAAAGTGCTACATCTTGACCTGAAGCCTGAGAATATTCAGGTTGGGATTTACGGTGAGGTGATAATCTGTGACTGGGGTTTGGGAAAATTGATTGGCAGTCCGGATTATGACAGTTGGGAGTTTGATCGAATGCTTTTGAATCCGGATCTTTTGAATAATATGACACGTGCAGATGAGGTGCGCGGGACTCCAGGGTTTATGTCTCCTGAGCAGGTGAAGAAAAAACGTGTGTATAAACAGTCTGATATTTATGCGCTTGGTGCGATTTTGTACTCTATTCTTACCGGGTATCCGCCGATTGAAGGTGAACTTGATGATGTGTTGAATCGAACTCGTATGGGGGAAATTGACCCGCCGAAGAAGCGGAATAAAAAATGTTCAGTCCATCCGAGTTTGAGTGCTGTGACCATGAAAGCATTGGCGGTTAATCCACGTGAACGTTACAGCAGTGTTTTGGCTTTACGCCGAGATGTACATAAGTTTATGACGGGGTATTCTACAATCGCTGAGAAAGCTGGATTTATTCGTGAATTCAAACTTTTCTATAAACGTAATCGACACCTTTCACTGGTAATTTTCTACGCACTTCTGTTTATCGGGTTTATTACTACATTTTTTATGAATGGTTTGCATGAGAATCGTCTTGAGGCAGAATTTAATCAATGGCAGGCCGTAAAGGAAAAGGAACGAGCAGAACGTGTTTTTGAGCTTTATAAAACTCAGAGTGAGCTGCCGATTTCAGAAAGTGAATTAAAAACTCGTATTCAGGATCTGATTACAGAATTGCATAGCAAGGAGCAATGGGATTCGGTGACAGATCAGACTCAAATAGTCCATGCACTTTTAAAAATTTATAACCCGCAATGGGAAAATGATTCTTTAAAATATAATCAACTAGCCAAGAAACTTTCGATTAGCGGCGAAGGTTTTTTTAAACTGAAAATTGATACGATGGGACTTGGGCTCGAACAGCAAAAGATTAACCTTGTGCAAACTCTACCAGTTGAATCACTGGATTTACGAGGTAGTGAACTTTTTGATCTCAGTGAGTTAAGCGGTTTGAAGATTAAAAAGCTTGATATCCGTGACACTTTGGTGAACTCCTGCCGAGGTGTTGATAAACATTTGCCGCAGCTTGAGCAGCTTGTTGTTTCACGAGATCAACTGCAGGATGAGTCAGTTTCAGATAGTGTAAGGCAAATTAAAGTTGTAGTCAGATAATACATTTCTCTTTATTTTTTAACTTTTTGTTTGTTATAAATGGTTATTTTTGGTGAATTTTGCCTAAATGTTCAGCGTAGCTGTCAATTTTGTCAATTTGTGGTGTTTATGTAAGTAGTCAGGCTGCCATTTGGCATCTCATAGACACAAAATCAAAATAAGGAGAATTCTATGAAACTATTTAGAATTGGAGCGGTTAGTGCGCTTGCGATGTCTCTGGCATCGGCAGCTATCGCAGAAAATGATTGGAATAACATTGAAGTTATTCAAGTTAATACGGTAAAGCCGCATGCAACAATGACGGCATTTCAGAATGAAGAGGCTGCGAAAAGCTTTGACCGTAAAAAATCTTCAAATTTTAAACTTCTAAATGGTGACTGGAAGTTCAACTGGTCTCCTAAACCGGCGGATCGCCCGAAAGAGTTTTACAAAACAGACTTCAATGATAACTCATGGAAAACTATCCCTGTACCATCAAACTGGGAAATTGAGGGTTATGGTACAGCAATTTATACCAATGTCCCTTATCCATTCCCTAAGAAGCCGCCTTTTATCCCTGAAAGTGACAACCCAGTCGGTTCTTATCGTACTACATTCACTACGCCTAAAAACTGGAAAGGAAAAGAGACTTTCATCACTTTTGAAGGTGTGAACTCTGCGTTCTATCTTTGGATCAACGGTGAAAAAGTGGGTTATAGTCAGGGAAGCCGTACGCCTGCTGAATTCAACATTACTAAATACCTGAAGCCTGGTAAAAACCTACTGGCTGCAGAAGTTTACCGTTGGTGTGATGGTTCTTACCTTGAGGATCAGGACTTTTGGCGTCTTTCAGGTATCTTCCGTGATGTGACACTTCAGGCAAGAACTCCTCAGTTTATCAATGACTTTAAAGTGGTAACTGATCTTGATGAACAGTTTGTTGATGCAGACTTTAATGTCGACGTATTTGTCACAAAACCGGCTGGTTCAGTAGAACTTGTCCTTAAAGATAAAGCAGGGAAAGAAGTGACAAAAGCGTCAAAGAAAGCGGCTGATAAAGTGTCTTTCTCACTTCCTGTAACAAATCCCCTAAAATGGAATGCAGAAACTCCCAATCTTTACGACGCATTTATCACACTTAAAGATGCTTCCGGCAAAACTTTGGAAGTACTTTCTCAGAAAGTGGGTTTCCGTGAAGTTTATGTAAAAGGCAACAACTACTTTGTAAACGGTAAAAAAGTACTGATGAAAGGTACAAACCGCCACGAAACTCACCCGGATCTTGGTCAGATGACCGATCGTGAAAGTATCATGAAAGGTCTTGTTTTGATGAAAGAAAACAACATCAATGCGATCCGTACATGTCACTACCCAAATAACACACTTTTCTACGATCTTTGTAACGAATTCGGTTTCTACGTTTGGGATGAGGCCAATATTGAGTCCCACGGCATGGGTTACGGCGGCGCGTCTTTAGCTAAAAAAACAGAATGGAAAGAGCAGCACCTCAACCGTATTCGCCGTATGGTTTACCGCGACTGTAATCAGCCATCTGTAATCACCTGGTCTATGGGTAACGAAGCTGGTGATGGTATCAACTTCAAAGCTGCTTATGAGTGGATGAAAGAGATCGATCCAAGTCGTCCGGTTCAATACGACCGTACACGTACAAACAATGACCTTTTGAGTATGATGTACACTACGCCTGGTAGCCTGAAAGGCTGGGCAAATGGTAAAAAACCTTTCATCATCTGTGAATATACGCACGCCATGGGTAACTCTAATGGTAACCTAATTGAATACTGGGACGAAGTAATCTACAAAGACAATGCTGCTCAGGGTGGTTTTGTTTGGGACTGGATGGATCAGGGTATCCGCAAACCAATTCCTGCACCTTACAAAAAAAACATCGGTAAAGGTCCGGTAAACGACCACGCATTTGCTTACGGTAACTGGGATGTGGACTTCGGCACACGCGAACCGGGAAAATATCACCACGATGGCAACTTCTGTATGAATGGTCTGATTGCTTCAGATTGGACTCCACATTCAGGTCTTTTCGCTATCAAATATGCTTACCGCAATGTTCATGTGAAAGCTCTTGATCTTGAAGCTGGTAAATTCTCAATCAAAAACTGGTTCCACTTCACAAATCTGAAAGAACTGGTAGAAGGTTCTTGGAAAGTTGAAGCTAACGGCAAAGTTGTTGCTTCTGGTAAACTTCCTGAATTAGACATTGAAGGTGAAAGTGAAAAAACATTCACAATCAACATGCCTTCAACACCAGCAAAAGCGGGTGTGGAATATTTTGTGAATTTTGAGTTCACAGCTAAGAAAGAGTACAGCCCGCTTGTAAAAGCCGGTCACGAATTGGCATTTGCGCAGTTCAAACTATCTGCAACTCCGGCAAAAACTGTTGCTGCTGATAATCTTCCAAAAGTTTCTGTTTCAGAAAATGGTTCAGCTGTAAAAGTTAAAGGTGCTGACTTTGTTGTAGAATTCGATAAAACCGAAGGTGTAATGACCAAATACAGTTACAAAGGAAAAACTCTTGTAAAACGTGGTCCTAAATTGGATACATGGCGTGCATTTACCGATAATGACGAAGCACCGATCAAAAAAGGCGCTTACAACAAAGTTTGGCGTGATGCAGTTAAAAATCAGCAGATTGTTGATGTAAAACTGTCTAAGCTTGCAGCAAATGCAGTTCGTGTAACAGTTGATTCAGTTCTTCCTACTACAGGTTCTACCTACAATACAGTTTACACGGTTTACGGTAACGGTGAAGTTGCTGTAGATGTAAACTTGGATAAATCTCAAGCCCCAGGCAAAGTAAAATCACCACATCGTGTAGGAACTGAACTGATTGTACCTGCAAATCTGGACAACATGAAATGGTACGGACGTGGTCCACACCCAACTTACATTGACCGTAAGTTCGAACGTATCAGCACATTCGGTGGAACTGTTGATGAGCAGTGGATCGAATACTCGCGTCCACAGGCCAACGGTAACAAAGTGGATGTACGCTGGTTGACCATGACAGATAAAGCTGGTAACGGACTTCTTTTCTCAGCCGCTGGCGAGGCGCTTTCTGTAGGCGCAAAGTTCTACAGCAAAGAGACAATGGAAGCATCTAAATATTCTTTCCAGATGGAACGTTCTAAAGATATCTTCCTTAACATCGACCATATTCAGCTTGGTGTTGGTGGTGACAACTCTTGGGGAGCAACTGCTCACGGTAAATATCAGCTAAGAGAGAAAACTTACACATACTCTTACCGTATGCGTCCAATCAGTGCTGGTCAGTCAGTTGATAAACTGGTTAACGCTTCAGTACAGGCAGTTCCAGTGAAATTCACGGACCTATCTGACAAAGTCGAAAGTTTAGACGATTTTGTGCGTGAAGGAAAATACGCCGCGACTTCAGTTCAGTCAGGTAACAACATCAAAAACGCCTTCGACGGCAAAGAAAACACCCGTTGGTGTGCACAGAACGGAAGTGTTCCACAGTGGATCTCAACCGATCTGGGCAAAGTTCAGAAAATCAAAGGCGTTGAGATTCTTTGGGAATCAGAGCTTAAATACAAATACATTGTTGAAGTTTC
>DDLT01000276.1 GCA_002340265.1 Lentisphaeria bacterium UBA2565
ACATTCCTGACTGGTTCGGAAATAAATTCTGAAAACGCAAAAAGCCTCGGCAGAACACCGAGGCTTTTTTCTAAAGAGTGATAAATCTATACAGTAACTTTCACTAGATCGGCCGCTTTCGACGCTTTTGTACGCGCCTCTTCGACATCTTCTCCAAGTGCAACTGCAACACCCATGCGACGCTCGCCATCCACCGCTGGCTTTCCAAAAAGACGAATCTGCGTGTCAGGTTGCTGAAGCGCTTCCGCAAGATTTGAGTACACAATGTTAGTCGATGTGCCATACGCCGTAATTACCGCTGAAGCCGCCGGCGCATATTGACGAATTGATGGGATTGGCAAACCAAGAATTGCACGAGCATGAAGTGCAAATTCCGACTGATCCTGAGAAATCAAAGTCACCATTCCAGTATCGTGTGGACGCGGCGATACTTCCGAGAAAATCACCTCGTCGCCTTTTACAAAAAATTCCACACCAAAAAGTCCAAAGCCACCAAGCGCATCAGTCACAGACTTCGCCATTTCCTCAGCAGAAGCCAACGCCTTATCGCTCATCGCCTGCGGTTGCCACGACTCCTGATAATCTCCGCCTTCCTGACGGTGACCAATTGGTGCACAGAACGACGTGCCGCCGACATGACGAACAGTCAGAAGCGTAATCTCATAATCGAAATCTACAAAACCTTCCACAATCACCTTGCCTGCTCCGCCACGCGCACCTTCCTGCGCATAAGTCCATGAAGTTTCGATATCGGCATCCGACTTCAGAACCGACTGCCCTTTTCCTGACGAACTCATAATCGGTTTCACAACACATGGGAAACCAATTTCAGCGACAGCCGCTACAAAAGACTCTTTAGAATCCGCAAATTTATAAGGAGAAGTCGTCAAACCAAGTTCTTCAGCTGCTAAACAACGAATTCCTTCGCGATTCATCGTAAGCTGAGTTGCTTTAGCAGTCGGTACCACAGTAAAACCTTTTGCCTCCATAGCCACAAGCGTATCGGTCGCAATCGCCTCCACTTCTGGCACAATCAAATCAGGTTTCTCAGTTTCAATAATCTCCTGAAGACGAGCTCCATCAAGCATCGAACAGACATAAAAACGGTCAGCCACCTGCATCGCCGGCGCATTTTCATACGCATCCACCGCAATAACCTCCGCGCCATAACGCTGAAGTTCAATTGCCACCTCTTTGCCAAGTTCACCGGAACCGCAAAGAATCACTTTTTTTGCCGAAGCACTCATCGGCGTTCCAATTGAGCTCATAACTACCTCTCTATTTAATTGGGAATTAGGAATTAAGAATTAAGAATTAAAAAATCTTGATATTATCAGCCCTGCTTGCTTTTCATTGTTTTGATAATTGAACCAATCAGTTTTAATAGCTCTTCACAATCCGGGATTATTGATTCAAAAGCATCATCTTGGATATATCCAGTATCATGGAGTAACCGCAACCAGTATTTTGTTTCTCTAGCCTCTTTGTAGGAAATGCTTAGTTTGTGAATAAAATCTTTTTCAGAGACACTTCCAATTGCCTCTTCAACGTTTGCACCAATTGAGGTTCCAGAACGGAATACTTGCTTTGACAAAATAAATTCTTTTTTATCATGGCATAGATATTTATAAAGGTTAACAATCCGAATTGCGAATGCATAACTTTTTTCTTGTACAATATTATGACTTTTCATTGTTAGTCCTCTAAAAGTTCTTAATTCCTAATTCGTAATTCTTAATTCTTCTTCCGTCTTTTCTTTCGCGCATCCTTCAAACGGCCTTCCTCGACCATTTTCAGATCTTCCAAAATCTTGCGATACACATCGTGGCGTTCCTGAGATATTTCACCACTCTTCACAGCCTCAAGAATCACACAACCCGGCGCATTCAAATGATCACAATCATGAAAACGACACTCCGACTTTTGGAAAATCGGTTGAAAGTCAGGAAAAAACCAAGCCATATCAGTTGAAGAAATATTCACAACACGAAAATCACGAAACCCGGGAGTGTCGATCAATTCACCACCATTTGGCAAAATGTGCAAAGTCGCCGCAGTCGTTGCATGACGACCAAAACCAGCATCCTCGTTAATCTCACAGGTTTCCAATTCAATGTGTGGACACAAATCATTCAAAAGCGAACTTTTTCCAACACCCGAAGTCCCGATAAACGCGCCGCGATGACCTTTTCCAAGAAACTCTTCAACCTGCTCAACCCCCTCACCTGTCTCAGCACAAACCAGAAAAACCGGAAAACGCCAACCGTAAAGTTCATTCACCTGATCGTAAAGTTCTTTCGCACCTTCCATATCACTCTTATTTACCACAATGAAAGGCTCTACGTCTGCCGCAAGCGTCGCCACAACCGCACGATCGATAAAACCAAAAGTCGTCACTGGCTGAGGAGCAATCACCATACCAAGGACATCAAGATTCGCCGCAATTACACGTTCGCGGCCATTGATATCAATGCGTTTAATTTCCGTCTTACGATCATGTTGAACCAAGCCCGTAGGCGCAATCTCAACCTCGTCGCCAACCACATGGCCCGATTTACGTTTCACGCGAACCATCACCACATCGCCACATTCAAGACGCACATCAACCGCCACGCCATAGTGACCGACAATCACACCAGTCTCGCCAACGTGATCATCCACAATCTCTTTCTTATATTTAGGAACTATATGTTTCCAGGACATCTCTTTCTCAGTAAGTAGTTATCAGTAAATAGTTAGCAGTAAACAGTCAGTTTAAAAAGTTTATAAGGTTATTTCGCTTCGCATTTAGTTTACAAGGTTTCATTTTCGAAGGGATTATGCATTTTACTTAAATTCAGCAAACACCCTTTCCTGTAAACTTTTAAACTTCCGATGCGGAGCAAGGCGTTAAACTTCTAACCTAAATGCCGCAATTTCATCGCCGCACTTCTCGATACCGCGACGCACCAGCGTTTCACCGCAAAGCACCGCATCCGAACCCACTTTTCGCAGGTACTGCGCATCTTCCGGCTTCTTAATTCCGCTTTCACCGACAATAATCTTATCTTTCGGAATAAACTCCATCAGCTGTTCCGTCAGCGTCAGATCAACAGTAAAGTTACGAAGATTTCGATTGTTCACACCGATAATATCGCAATCGGTTTCCAGCACCTTATCAAGCTCTTCCTTATCATGAACCTCAGTCAACACATCCAGACCAAGCGACTTACCAAGCGCATAGAACTCCGCAATTTCTTCAGTCGTCAAAATTGCCGCAATAAGCAGAAACGCATCCGCGCCAGCCGCCTTTGCTTCATAGATCTGAATCGGATCAATAATAAAATCTTTACGAAGAATTGGAATATTGATTTCAGCCTTAATCTCTTTTAGATAATCCAAATGACCTTTGAAATACTCCTCGTCAGTCAAAACCGAAATCGCCGCCGCACCGCCGTTTTCATAAGCACGCGCAATGTTCATGTAGTCAAAAACAGGATCGATAATTCCAGCCGAAGGTGAAGCCTTTTTCACTTCTGCAATCACACTCAAGCCGTCAGCCGCCAACGCATCTCGAAAAGAAACAGCACGAGATGTATCAGCACTTTCTGCCAGACTTTTCATCTTCTCAAGGCCGACTTGTTCATAAAGCGCCGCCACTTCAACCTTTTTGGTATCAACAATCTTCAGCAGTACATCAGGTATATTCGATAAATCCATAATTCAAATTCTAGGGTTATATTTTAATCACGCTGTAATCTGCCACGAAATTGATAATTTTCATCCATAAATTGATGTGATTGCAGATTTCGGAATGTGGAATGTGGATTACAACTCAAATCACTGTTCTTGTGATTTATTTACACAATTGGTGGAAAAGCTAACAAAAGCATAGCATTGTCACAAACAAATTTACTGGAGAACCTCATGAAAAACATACTTCTGTTCATCGCAATATGCCTCGTATCATGCAGTGCAACGAAGCAAAACATTGACCTAAACCAATACAAAATAAAAGAGAAGCTCGACATCAGCTTTGTTGATGGGAAAACAGTTGACGAAGTTTTTAATATAGTTGAACAAGTCATAAACAGGCACTACCCAAAGGATAAAATAAAAATCAAATTAAACCTTAACCTTGAAACGAATAGTCACAATCAAACTGAAGGAAAGCAAGTAACAAGTGATAGCATGGATGACTTCTCTCAAGTTGATGATACTGGAGTAGACGTTGCAGAGGGAACAATTGGCGGAATGAATTTAAAAGGCATGACTTTGAAAGATATAATTTTATATCTTTGTTCTGCAACTGCGTGCGACTACTCGGTTGAGAAAAACACAATCACCATTTCAGAGCGTCCCCCAAATGTTGATCTCAGCAAATATATCATTGAACGCCCTTCAGAGGTTGTAGATCGAAATATAACCCTCAAAGAAGCTCTTGTACGCCTCGAAAAAGCAATGGATAAAGATTACCCAGGTCATAACATAGAGTTTATATTCGACAACGAATTACACAAGAAGCGCAAGGAACTTGCTACTAAGCCTTATTTTACTGACGAAGAGTTGGGAACGTTCACTTACGAGGGAAGCGAAGAGCTTGGAGATGAATTTGAAGATGAATTCGATGATAACTTCGAAGAGGAAAACTCTATTGAAGGGACAGGTGAAGTGGTGTGTGGTCACACTGCTTTTACATTTAAAAACATGCCATTAGACGATACACTTCTCTACCTTTGCCAAACCATTGGTTGCAGCTATACAGTCAAAGGCAACAAAGTTATTATTTACTAAAGAATGGGAACGTCCAGCTCCAGCTCGGCAAATCACCACCGATTACGTAACACGATCGGTAGTACCATCAAACTGATACCAGAAGCTATCAAAAGCGGTATATTTTTGATAAAGTAAGGCAATGCAAAAAGGGCAATTCCTACACAAAGTGGAACTGGAGCCTGTTGTTTTCTTCCATAACTGAAAAAGCCGAACCCGATAATACCCAGAAAAAAGCCGACAATCATAATTTCCATAAAGATCCCTTTTGTTTAATTTCGTTCAAAATATTATCTGCGACACAGGATGCAATCTGTAGAGTTAAAAGAACTAATTTAACTTTTAAACTTCTCCAAATTAGATACTTTGAACATTATCCGAAAAAACGAAACCACTGGGGAATTATGTCATTTTATAAATTTTGTATCACCACTTTGCTAATTATATCAATCAACAGCTTCGCCAAAGAGTACAAACTGTTCTACCTTGGAGGTCAGGCGAATTCTGAGGGTTTCGGAGATGTAACAATACTTTCACCGGAACTTATCGAAAAGGCGAAATCCGTTCGCATTTTTCATGGCAATACAAGTCCCGATAAGGTACCCGTCGACGGGAAAGGTGTGTGGAGCAAACTAAAGCCTGGGCATGGTAAGAATTTTGTTTCCGATGGGAAAACCAACACCTACTCTGACATGTTCGGATGTGAATTGACACTTGGAACAGAATTGAAGAAACTATTTCCCAATGACCATATTGCTATCATAAAATATGCGCGCGGTGGGACAAGTATCGATGAACAAGCGGCACGTAAATTCGGTTGCTGGCAAGTGGAGTTTTCATCCGGTGACGGCGAATTCAAAACCATCAATCAATATGATCACTTTGCCCAGACAGTCAAAAATGCGTTATCAGTCAAAGATATTGATGGTGATGGCGAAGAGGATAAGTTAATTCCGACTGCAATCTTTTGGTTACAGGGAGAAAGCGATGCTTCGGTAAAAGAGGAAGTGGCTCACAAATACAAAGCACACCTTAAAACTCTAATGACTAAAATGCGTGAAGCATTCAACTCCCCAAAACTTCCAATTGTGGTTGCTCAAATGACCGATCGCCGCCTCGGTCAAGAAAACCGAGTGTGGAAGCACGGTGCAATTGTCCGTCGCCATCAGAAAGAGTTCTGCGAACAAGATGCCAACGCCATTTTATTAACCGAAAACGACAACTACACCTATTCCGGCCGTGCCCACTATGACACCGAAGCCTTCATACGTTTAGGAAAGGATTTCGTAGAATCGGTAAAAGAATTACTGTTTAATCAGGACTTTCTGAATAAATATTGATGAACACATTTTCAGATAGTTACAGCGTATTTTATAGATTAAAGCGCAAGGCTTTTTAATAAAAATCTTTAAAAGCGGGACATTTACTGTTTAAACTACCGTGAAAGCCCTAATTAAAGCTTCCTGAGAATAGTCACCAAGAAGCTTTAAAAGTCACTGGGAGCAATCAGAAAGAGAAGATCCAATACCCTTTTCCACCTATAAGTGTATGGTGCTCATCAACAATCTGATCGTAGACACCATCCCAGCTATAAACGGCTTCTGCACCATCTGGGATGTTCTCATTCTCAACTGGCCCAACCATGTTCCAACCGGCTTCCAGCACTACTTCGGCTTTGGACTTTCGGCCGTTTACATGAACTGTCTGATCTTCTTCAGCATAAACCCAGACCGCTTCAGTTGGCGTTGCCGAAGTCACAACTTCATAAGCCAAACCGTTCCACTTCCAAATCGGGGATTTAAACTTAGCCCTCAACTTTTGCAGGCTACTATTCTGCGATGTAACCGCAATCAGGTTCCAGCCTTTCGACAAGCTGTAAATTGTGGTCACCAGATTCCCGTCTCTCGGACTGTAACTCTGGCTGTAGCCGGAGTGGTCAACCACACGCAAAGTCGCCTTTTTGCCTTTAGGCAGCTGCACACTGTAGTACTGATCGCCCTTTGCCAGTATTGTCTGAAACAGTTTACCATTTAGCAAAACCTGATACTGCCTGACGTCGCGTTCCTCTTCCACACTCCAGGCCAGTATGTTATCTGTCTGAGTAAGTACAAGACCTATAGCAGGGCTTGTACCTATATATGTGATGGAATCATAGCTCACCTCCGCAAAGGTATTTGAATTGTTACTAGTCGTTGCAAATCCCATATAAATACGCTGACTCATTTTAATGAAAGTACTATTCAACAACGTCCAACCTTTACCATCTGGAGAGTAATAACTCTCAAACATATCTCCTTTTCGTTTAACACGTAACCAATAAGGTGCGACTATACCTTTGACTTGCTTATTAAATGAACGTCCCCCTGTTGTTGACCTAAATGAGTTGTTTAGGCCCCCTGATGCTGTGAAAAACGAATAAAAGTGTTGCGAGTCAACCAGCAGGCTGTCACGCATCATCACGCCTGCCTTCGTCCACTTGTATGTGTTTGTCAGACTGTTTACTCGAGCTATTATCTGCCCATCGCCATCAAGCCGTCTGTATACAAAACTCAAGCTGTCACTTGTACCCCATATATCTCCAGCTTTAACTTTTACATTCATTACTCCACTATCCAGCTCAGCTATCCCAATTGTATTCATACCAATATCTTCATAGTTCCAGCTATTTCCCAAGCCAACCCCCTCTGTCAACACCTGTAACATGACAGCTCCGCCCATCTTGGATCCACTAGACCTAGTTGTTATTCGATATTGATAAAAGGTAAACGCTTTTAGACCCGTATCAGTATAAGAAGTTTTTCCGGCAGCCAAGCTCGCCGCTTCAACCCATGTTTTACCTTCATCTTCACTACGTTCCAGAAGATAAGATGCCGTACTGCCAAGTGCCGTCCAACTTAGAGAAACATCACTGTTTGTCTTTGAAGCAACAGTAAAGTCTGACACAGCCGATAAGTAGGACAGCTCAACAAAACCGCTATCCCCTAAATGGTCTTGAGTAAAGATTCTGTACTTATACATTTTGCCGGTCTGTACTGTTTTATCGACAAACTTTGCACTGTCAGCCGGACGTGTTCCGACTTCCGTAAAAGCACCCCCATTTTCCGCTCGTTCAATCCGAAAACCAGTTTCTCCAAATGGTTCATACCAAGACAAAATAACTGTATTGGGATCCCAGGCAATAAGTTGTGTATCTGTGACAGTCCCTGCACGAGTAACCGTAAAAATAGGCGCTGAAGGTTTGGACACTTTATCACTTCCCTGTTGCTCACTTCTCACCCTATATGCATAAGAACGTCCTCCTATCACAGTCAAATCATCATATTTAGTTCCCTTTACCTCAACAAGGCTATCAAAATTCACACCATCACTAGAACGTTCTAATTGATATGAAACAACTCCACTGACAGGCTTCCAGTCTAAGCTGACGGAATTATGAGATACTGAATTTGACTTTAAGCCTGTAGGCACCGCAATCGAATCAAGCTCGGTACTATAGGAGCTACGAACGACTGACAAATTTGACAAAACCGCTTTCGCAGAACTTCTCCGGCTCGCAGAATTATGAAAAGCTCCTATGTAAACATCCCCGAACATTGTTATATCACTTGCAAACTGGTAACGCCAGTCTTTTCCATCGGAAGAACCGTAAATCACAAATTTTCCATATTTTCGCAAAATTTTTATCCATGGATAATATGTCCGTAAATTTCGGGTTGAAGTAGGTGCACCCACCGTATCTCGGTGACTCATATAAAAACTCTTATTTGGAGTCGAGAACACCGCAAAATTCACAGCATCTCGATCCAGGCTCTTACGAATCATCAGACCAGATTTCACAGAACCATTCAAATCGTCTTGGGACTCCACATTAACAATTAACTCGTTAAATCCTGAAACTTTTTGGTAAGCAAATACGAAATGGTCTCCGTTTGTTCCCCCAAGCCGCTCTCCGGAAGCATCAAATGTCCATTTTTTCAGACTAGAGTCATGGGATATCATGTTAATAACTCTAACACCGCCTACAACACCTATTTGCCAATCATCCGGCAAAGAGTTTACCGCCACACGATAAGCGCCTAAGTCGCTAAAACGACCCGCGGACTCCACTTTTAAATAGTAGTCCCCTGCGGGCAACACACCCGAAAAAGTCTGATGGTTTTTCCCATTCTCGACTACAGCAACCATAGCATGTCCTTTGTCATACAAGGTAAAATCCAAATTTACCGGCGACAGTCCAAAAGCAGAAGTCCGTACAGCGATTTGCCCCCCTTTCCAAGTAAATGAGAACATGTCTACGTCGTTCATTTGCTCAATAACGCCCTCACCTTGGAAGCCGTCACCGTCGACCGTCAATGCGGTAGGTGATGAGAAATCTCCACTGTGATCGTCGGTTCTCCATCCTCGACTGGATGGTGTAAACTGTTTAATCTTATTAATTACTTGAGAGATATCATCGTAATACGACATAGCACGTCCGTAATAAAAACGATTTCCGAACTTATTCTGTATATAGTCTCCAGTACCCATTGTGCAGCCACGAAGGTAATCTGGACTCCGCCAATATTTTTGAATAACTTTGCCGTTATCTGCCAACAGCTCCGCATGCGGATGTCCGAACGTATGCCCACCTTCATGGGCAACTCCAGTCGTATATGGGCCAAGAGCCAAATTAACACTTGCACCCGACACTTTGCGGTTACCGAAAGAATTCAACTTTGCCACACCTGGACCATCACGCTCTGTCACCACCGTCCAACTATGTGGTCGATCTAAGTCAATCACCGTAGTGACATCAATATCAAACATAGAGAAATAAGCGGCTGTACTGACCCAATAGTTATAAATAAACTCCTGTTCATAAGCATTAAAAGAGGTAGGGTCGCCATCAAAGTCTATTGGCTTCTGGTTTTTAGAAGGGTTGCCATCGAAGTCAATATAAAGCTGACCGTTCGAAGTCGGGGAGCTATGCAGAATAGGCATACCATCTGCCCTAAGCTTCACATTATTCGGCATTTTGTAATTAAAAAACTTGAGAGACGCACCCGATGAAAGCGGTGCAGCGACCCTCTGAGCTCCATCAAGAGAAGGTAATGATGCGAGCCGTGGCTGCTGCGCACAGCATTCACAAACTTCCCAATCATCCTCTTCCGAGAAAACCGTCCCCATCAACACAGTTACTGACGCCACCATCATAAATGCACAACGTAACATAAACTCCCCTTCGCAATAAAGTTAATTATAGTATATACTGTAGGCTATTAAACATTTTTACATTGCAAACACTCCAGCGGGACTGATTAAATGCAACAAATCTAACACGCACGGTATAAGCTCTTCCTGACAGCAACTTATAGGCAAAGATAAGAGGATTGGGTGCTGTAACAAATTAATTTCTACATTTTAATGAGATTCAGTTAATAAAATACAAATATGAGACACAGACCAGAACCGACATGCAAACAGTATCTTTTATAAGAAGAACAACTAAGAGTTAACTCAAAAAGAGTCATATCAAATGCCTAAATTACAAGACACAAGACATCTGAGTTGGCTCTAATAGTAAATATGTATCAGTTTGTTAAACTTATTATTACTAACCGGCTCGGTTCCAATCTAGATTTTTAATTCGGCATTCAAATCAATATTTTTCATTTGAAATACCCGAATTGATAGTTCAAGCCTTTCCTAGGACAGATCACAAAAAACTCGAAGAACCATCCTTCTTTATTTAAGCTGAATAGTATGCGGGAAAGACGGTGTACTTTTTCCAAAGGGAGAAGAGGAAAACATCTTTGACGCAAAAATTAGAAAAACTATAACGCCTATTATACCCATAATAATTTGAAAAGTAACATATCTATTTGCCGCTTCACCAAGTGAGCTTTTATCTTCTACGAAATTTTTTAAATCATTACTACGTGGAGTAAATGACTTACGGTTATTAAAATTTTGTGTTGTTACTCTCTTCTTTGGAGTCTCTTGTTTATCTAATAACTTTGATTTTGCTTTCTGAAATTCCTCATCAGACAATAAACCTTGACTTTTAAGTTTTCCAAGTTTTTCTAGTTCGTCCACTAAACTCATATTTCTCTCCATTTTGGTATAAAAAACTCCCCGTCAGAGTTATCCAACGGGGAGTTTGAATTTCTAACGCATCACGCAATACTCACTACGCAACACGTGTAAACTACTTCTGTGCGCTGTTAAGCGGATTTTCCACAGCTTCTGCTACCGGTAAACCAGACGTGCTGTCTTTCAGTTTACCTAGATAGCTTGGCAGTTCTAC
>DDLT01000133.1 GCA_002340265.1 Lentisphaeria bacterium UBA2565
TGGAGAGTATGAACGCCCTATTCCTGGAACAAGACTGTTTCGGACTCAACCAGGTAACATTGCTGTGGGTTCTTATTTTAAAATGTACAATGCATTTACCATTATTAAGAGAAAGGAAAATCTTGGCTGTCATGAATTTAGTGATATACTTTTTTGAAGAAAATGCGTTTCAAGAAACCAATCCACGTAGCAAGTTTAGTTTTCGTTGAGGAATTGCACAGATGGAGAAAGGTCTTCTCGATACAATATCTTGCCACTTTTTAACTTATATAAGGTCTTTTAAGCAATGTTCCAGAGGGTTTTCTGTACAATTGCATACCCAACTATGTCATTTTTTCGATAACTCTCTTTTGGACTTGAATTTTCAACAGGAACACGCAGATTAAGGGTGACACTGCAGGATAATGAAACGCCTTTGTCTGCTGTCGTTGGATCAAAGTTTCGTATTTCAGGTTAGTTCCCTAGAGCAAACCAGACCAGTCAAACATAAATTGATAAAACGATGGAAGAAATTTTAACGATATGTTGCGTCTTTAACATCAAAGGTAGTAAGACTTCTGTAGATATTGAAGTGAAAAAAATAATTAACAGTTAGGTTATTCGCTGTCAATTTCTATGAGGTGTTAGTTGACGAGGCCCAAGGCCGAATATTCTAAATAATTCTTTTTAATTGTTCTAATTGTAGAATTGTAACTAAGATTCCTCAGATAATAATACTCGTGCTGGAGAGCGCAATACCACTCTTTTACTGATAACAAGAATTTCACTCTTTAACACTTGTATTTGCCAGTGACCTTCATTTTGAACTTTTCGATTTTTTGCACGTTCTAGTTCAATTCAAAATTTAAAAGTATTCGTCAGACATTATTATAGAGATATAAAACCCATGTCGTGTCTTATCGTTTTATTTTGCACAACAGGTTTTTACCAGTTCTGCTGTGAAGGTGTATATTGCCCGAATTGCCCGTCGGAACTGAACATCTCAACCCTTGGAGAAAATGTAACGTTGAATTCGGCGCTTAACTTTTCTTGTGTAAACACATCATTCACAACTACCTTTAACACGGACCGACAACCTGGATATTCTGCAATAAAGGTCTGTCATTACCTGTTGTTGTATAGAAAATAAACTTGGTCATGAGAATTTCCGACTTGATCATCTTGAGATAGCTTACGAAACCCAGTACGATTTGTGGAAAAATAGTATGAAAAAGGTGATGAACAACTTTGGTGATGTTATTAGAATACAAAAGTCATGATCAAGAGTTACGGGTTTAGTTGCTTTTATTCTTCGTCCCTGTTTTGTTTGCATTTTATTTGCATGTTGCTTACAGAAAGAGAGTAGATACTGTAATAGGGTGAATAATTAATTATAAGTGAGCGCAACATAGGAGACTGAATGCGCATGGTGTTCATTCGTTTCGGATTTAACTTTCTTTAACAGGTCAGTTTTTCATCTGTCAACAATTCACAGCAAATTATTGGCGAGAGAGTGCTAGGACATATTCACATTCAAGGTAAACGATTTCTATTGACGACGTTGGGAAAGTAAATTCCTGTATTAGTTAAGTTTAATAAATATTTTATTGTTTCCATTTTTTAGCACGCACATGTTTTAACGAGTTTTTATTACTCCTAAATGTTACGTGGATAAATAAAGGATTGTATTGTATTGTGATTGTATTGTATCTGTCTGGTTCTGCTCTTTCTTAAAAACGGTTTCCCTCCAGAGTTTGACATATAGGGAAGAAACTCCCTGGTCTTACATGATGCACCCGGTTTATTTCGTTGTCAGCTGCAACACTTGAAGAATGTTCTTTTGACCTTGGATATTGCGGTTGGACCAGCGTTGTTGAGAAAGACAAATGGAAGTTATCGCTAAACAGCGCCTTCATTCAATATCCAGGCAAGTTGAACAATTGAATCTATAAATATATTGTTGCACTTGTGTTTGTGTGGAACGTTCATTCTCCTGTTGTTGCTTTGACCTTCAAGTTGAAAAAAATTGTGTTCTTCTGTAACAAACCTTTTTCTTGTAAATTGGATTAATAACTTTCTTTACACTGAAAAAATGAGCCGTAAACTCTGTTGATGATCTAGAGTGTAAGGTACAATGAGGTTGACTTTTTGTTCTGTTTAAGACTTGGCTACCCTAGGCTATATCTTGAGCGTTATGAATGACAAGATATAATACAATCAATCATCTCACATGGAAAGCGACTGACCCACTGGTGGAGTACCTTCAAAGGAGGTTATGCTTGCACACATTTGGCCACTCTGGACCATACAAACGTTCCAACATATTGCAACAAGATTGCCGAACGTATGCAACAATGTTGCAATGTGTTGCGTACGTTTGACTGAGCCTTAAGAACAAAAATATATACGTTTTTACCTCTAAAAGTATGTGACTAATCGAAACAATGTCTCTTCTTTCAGGTAGTTTTGCTTATGTTGATAAGTCGTACAAAGCACGTTTGGAAAGCTCTTTGTTGCCATGGAAACCATTCCATCAATCTGTGGGCGTGTGTTTGCGGTTTAGTTACCTCATGCCCACTAAATCAAAATCAAATTTAAAGGTTTTCCTCAGAGACACGAAACGAGAAATATCGGTACTAGTGTGGCAGATGGTTGGGTACCACGGTAAAGAATGGTCAGATGCTCAAGTGGCTTGGCCAGGCGCTGTAGGAATTCAGGTTCGTGAACAATTTCGCTTTCACGTGTCATTTAAGGCCTTGGGTGTGAATAGCTTTTGAAATGAATGTCACTAAGACCTTGTATGGTTGACAATCACCGTCTAGTTTTCTATGAGACACATTTTTTTCTTTTTCGTATTTTGTAGATAATCTTTGAGGGAGAAGGTTTTCTTGATGACGAGATGAATGTAGCAATCGATAACGTCACTGTCACGACTGAGAACTGTTCCTTAAGACCTTACTTTGCTGAACCAGGTACTGACTCGTTACTTCTTTCTCTCGTCTTTGATAAGCTTTCGTGAGTGACTGTACAAAGACTCAGAAATGAATCTCAACTGTAGCGTGGTCAGATGCTACTGATGAATGTAAACATACATAGACACGGACACGGACACGGACA
>DDLT01000297.1 GCA_002340265.1 Lentisphaeria bacterium UBA2565
ATTTCCGCCGCACACTCAATCTCTTTATTCGAGCCCCCCATTAGCTGCGCTGCCGCAGCTGCCGCCATAGCGCAGGCAGTTCCAATTTCCGCCTGACAGCCCGCTTCCGCACCGGAAATAGTCGCATTAGTTTTAGTTACATTTCCAATCACAGACGCGACAGCCAGTCCACGAAGAATCTCATGTTCTGTCAGGTGCAATGTTTTAAAAAGATAATACAAAACGGCGGGAACCACACCACATGCTCCACAAGTTGGCGCCGTTACGATTGTTCCTCCGGCCGCATTTTCCTCAGAAACAGCCAAAGCGTAAGAAGCCAAAAGTCCAGTTCTTTTTAAGTGATCCGCACTCCATTTTGACTTCAGGAAAAAACCACGACTTCGACGCTGAAGCTTCAAAACTCCTGGAAGTACATCTTCAGTCTGTACACCGCGCTTTACAGCAGCCTTCATCACCAGCCAAACTTCACGAAGGTACTCCCAAATATCCTCACCTTCACACTCTTCGACATATTTCCAGATCGGTTTTCCAGCCTCATCAGACCACTTTTTTATCTCATCAAATGTATTTAAATCGTAGATATGTTTTGAAGCATGTGACTGTCCGGCTTCCACAATTGCACCGCCGCCGGGACTGAAATAAATTCTATTTTCAAGTGACTTTCCATCTTTATCCAACGCCTCGAAAAGCATCCCGTTAGGATGCTGGGAAAGTGACTCTTTACTCCAAATCACTTCTGTTTCAAAAGGTAAAAGTGCATCCTCAATCGCAGTATTGGTCAAATGGCCTTTTCCGGTAGCTGAAAGCGATCCGTAAAGTGTCACACGGTAACTGGCCGCAATCTCAGCAGTATGCCGTTTAAATGCATTTGCCGCCTTTCTAGGTCCCATTGTATGACTCGACGAAGGGCCGACTCCGATACATAAAAGTTCTCTTAACGATTCCATATTTCACCTTCAAGGTTACAAGTTAACAAGTTTTAAGTTGCAGGTTTTAGTAGATTTTTGCCCTGTAAGTTGCAGGTTATTAAGTTAAAAGTCCAATAACCAAAAAACTTTCAACTTGCAACATTTAACTTCAAACTTTCATTCTCTGTTTTAATTCTAATAAAAATCAATGTTCCGGTTGCCGTTGCCCATGGAATTATCAGCAAATTTAAAATCGGAACCATCGTAAACGCATTAGTAATAATACCAAACCAAAGCTGAGAATATTTATAGTTTTGTAAAAAAAACTTTTTTTCTTTAAAGCTCCAGCCGCGTCTCCCCATCGGAATATCCAGAAAACCAAAACCGGCATACCACGAATTTATCAGAAAATAGGCGACCGTTCCCGCCACCGGAATCAACAAAAGCGGCAGTGAAATTGTCATCACAAACAACATTCTCAAAAGCACAATCAACGATGAAATGAAGCCGTGTTTAAGTCCAAACCAGAAGTCAGCTTCTTCATCATGAGGTCGAATAATCTGTTCGATTTTTTCACTCATCATATCCATAAATGGAATAGAAATAATCCCCGCCACAGCCACAAATGTAAAGAATGCAAAAAGGCAGTAACCGATTGCGAGTCCGGGGTATGTCACAAGCTTAGCCCAGAATCCCCAACTTTCGATACTCAGCCAAGAAAAAAGGGTATCAATAATAACTTCAGTCGAAAAAATCAAGACAAAAATCATTCCAACAAAAGTAAGCAGCGTAAGCAAGAAGCTAACAACTCCGTAAATCATAAGCGACGGATTCTGAGCAAAAAGCTTAGCAGCCTGCACAAAGGTAAACACAGTAGTTTTAGAATTAACTTTTTCCATGGTCTTATTTATCCCGCCTATTCAAAATTGTCATTGTAAATTTCTTCACAGTTTCCATTTCATCAGGTTGGCTTGTGGCGATGAATAAAGTCAGAGATGCTAATGCTTCATTGCTGATAAGTAGTTCGTTTTTGTCATTTCGAAGTAAACTGTTTTGTTCAAGGAAATGGAGAAAGCAAGCAGCTCCGATGCGTTTATTGCCGTCGACAAATGAATGATTTTTTACGATTAGATATAGAAGTGTCGCCGCTTTCTCCTCTAATGACGGATAAAGCTCTTTATCTCCGAAAGATTGATGAATTTGATTTACCGAACTGTCAAAACTCTTGTCTTTCGGTTTGGCAAACACATCGGATTTAAAGTCAGAGTACATATCTTCAATAAGTTTCAAGTAATCTTCTGTTGTCGGGTAAATAGTAGTCTTCTTCGTTATGCCTTTTTCATCCAACTCTTCGTGATCATAGTCATCTAAAATGGCCAGTCCTTTCGAATAAAGTGCAAGAGTTGGATTTTCTTTGTTGTCCAATTCATGTTCCACGGCACGATGGAGAATTTGAATGCCATTTTTTAGATGTTTAATCTCTTGCTCTTTCTGCTTCAACCGTTTTTCATTAATGGCGTAGCCTTGAATCAGATAGTCTTTCAGTCGTTGTGTCGCCCAAATTCGAAACTGTGTAGCAATGCGGCTTTTTACTCTGTAGCCAATCGAAATAATAGCATCCAGATTGTAGAAAGCTAACTTACGTTGCACCTTCCTTTTCCCTTCTTGACGAACTTGTAAGAAATCCTTACAAGTTGATTTTTCTTGCAACTCACCCTCTTTATAAAGGTTTTTCATGTGAATTGTAATATTTTGCGGAGTGGTTTGATAAAGTTCAGCCATTTGAGCCTGTGTCATCCACAAAGTCTCATTTTCGAATTTTATATCTAAGGTTAACTTTCCATCCTCGGCTTGATAAATGATGAGCTCACCGATTTGATCTCTAGCTTTGTTTTCCATTATCTCTTCTCCTACAATCAGGGCTTTGTATAGTAGTTACCGGACGATGTACTCCTGGATGTCGCTCATTACTGATGGAATTACTGCGGCTGTGATGTAAATGATGTCGTCTTCGTATTTCTCTGACTTCACATCGCAAGTGCGGTGAAGTAGTGAGACTAGATCGAAACGGGTGTGTGGAAGTTCCAGTTTGATATCGGTCAGCTTTTCACCTAAAATTCTAGCCATTCGTTCCTGAAGAATGTCGATTCCTTCACCTGTTTTTGATGAGATAAATACCGCATCCGGATAACGGCTTTTGATTTCGGTAATACGTGATTTATCTTCCAGAATATCAATTTTGTTGAAGACCGGAATCATGGTTTTTATGTGTACGCCAATCTCTTTTAAAACCTCGATGGTGGTTTCGTAATGTTCGTACAAATGGGTGCTGTTGATGTCGCAAACATGGAGTAAGAAGTCGGCAATTACCGCCTCTTCCAATGTAGCTTTGAACGATTCGACCAACTGATGTGGAAGCTTTCGAATAAATCCAACGGTGTCAGTCAATAACAACTTTTGTTGATTTGGTAGAATGATTGGTTTTGTGGTTGGATCAAGGGTGGCAAAAAGTTTGTCGGCAGCCAACACTTCCGCACCAGTCATGTGATTCAGAATCGTCGATTTTCCGGCATTGGTATAACCAACAATTGCGGCATTTGGAACTGGGAGTTTACGACGTTTTTTACGCTGTGTTTCACGTTGAACACGCACGGCTTTTAGCTCTTTTTCCAGCTTACGAATGCGTTGACCAATCATTCGTTTATCCAGCTCGATCTGCTGCTCTCCTTCACCTTTCTGACCCACGCCGCCGCCTCGCTGACGTGACAGGTGCGTCCATGCACGCGTCAAACGTGGAAGGTTATATTTAGCTCTTGCCAAACTGATTTGAAGACGGGCTTCACGAGTTTGAGCACGGCTTGAGAAGATGTCAAGAATCACTTCTTGGCGATCAATCACGCAGATTCCGGTAAGTTGTTCCCAGTTTCGCTGCTGAGAAGGAGAAATGATTTCATCGAAAATTAGACAGTCAGCTTCTAGATCTTCACAAATCTCTTTAATTTCCTGAGCCTTTCCAGTTCCTACCAAAAACTTTGCCTGAGGTTTGCGAAGTCGTGCTACATTTCGGCCCACAACCGGAATATCAAGATTTTCTACAAGTAACTCCAACTCATCAAGATAAATGTTGACTTCATCCTCGGTAATTCCATCAGGACGCATTCCAATTAAAACTGCGCGCTCTACCTTCTTTTCATTTTCTTTTATATCGAACAAAACAAACTTCCTTAATAAATTTTAAGTAGTTAAAGCATTAATTTAGCCTAGTGCCTGCTGAACGGCTATTAACCTTCTATAGTTAAATTATTTAGAGCACTAAATTTATTATTTTATGCAAGCTTTTTGATTAATTAAACTTAAAAGTTTGCACTTTACTGAACAAAATAGCCTTTAATCCAGAATTTGTCCTGCTCGTTGTCAACTTCGACTAGCAGTATGTTCATACAGCATCGTTTTGTTTCCTAGATCAGAACTAAATTCTGAATTATTCAGTAGGCACTAGCATAATATAAAGAGTACCACGCGTGATCCTATTTCGTTATAAGCTTTACAATATCTTTAAGTTTCAGCAAACCTCTGGTACGACCATGGCGATCGATTACTCTTAAAAAATCGACTCTATTCTTCTGCATTACTGCAAACGCCTGCTGAATATTACAAGTGAGCGGAATCTGTGGCAGTTTAACAAGACAACTTTCCAGCTCTTTACCGGATTCCAACGCTTCCATAATATCGAAAAAACGGACAATTCCGACAATATTCTGTCGTTTTTTACTAAACAACGGTACGGAATTAACTTTATACTTTTTGATAAATTCAAGCGCTTCTGAGCTTGTCGAATTCAACTCGATTGACTTCAAGTTTCGTAAAGGCATCATCAAATCTTTAACCTTTAAACTAGAAAGAGTTATAAGATTATCAATCATCTCATTCTGCTTTGAATTAATCACGCCGCCTTTCCGACCTTTTGAGATAAAAAAGCGTAGTTTCTGAAGCGTTAAATTATGGAGTTCGTGCCCAAAATCATTTGCTTTTCCTGTCAAAACCTTGGCGACAAAACTCAATGGAATCGTCAGTGGCAAAAATAGCCAGACTAGAAACTGAACCGGTTTGGTAATTTTATACAAAAGGTTGCTTCGTTTCTGAAAGATATTCTTTGGCAAAACCTCGCCGAAAAAGAAGAACGGAAGCATCAATGTCACTGTCGCAGCGGTTTCCGCCGACCACGGAAAGACGTTGAAAATCATATCAATATCGGATCCCATTTTTTCAGTGTAATACGTGGTCATGGCAATAGAACCGATATAAACCGCCAAGTTGTTACAAATCAAAATAGTAAAGATAAAAACCTGTGAGTTTTTCATCGCATTATGAAGACGTTTTGCCCGCGACTCGCCACTTTCAACTTTATAGTAAAGTTTTACCTGATCGATGGTATAATGACCTGTTTCGATTCCGGAAAAGAAAGCTGAAAAAATTAGTGAAAGGACGATAAAGATAAAAATCATTTTATGGTCACCTCCACCCAGATTATGCGGTTTTGATCCATCTCTGCAACTTTCATTTCAAGATTGCTGAACTGCACCACATCGCCAATGACCGGCATTCTTCGAAGTTTTGAAATTACGAATCCACCGATTGTGCTATTGATGTTATCTCGAATCGGATCACCGAAAAAATCTTCCCAATGGGTAATCGGAAGCGAACCACGTACACGGTAGTGACTTTCATCAATTTTTATCACTTTTTCACCTTTTCCGTCATCCACAATCGGATTGAAAGTTCCACCGATTTCACGTAGCAGATCTTTTAAAGTCACCAATCCGGAAATACCGCCATATTCATCCACCACAACCATTGTACGGAGGTTTTCAGAAATCATTTCATCAAGAAGCTGACCGCAAAGTTTGTTTTCAGGAATAAACCGTACCGGGATTATATATTTCGACAAATCAGTTTTATAAGATTCTGTAAAACAAAGCCTTCGAATACTGACAAGTCCAACCACATCATCCTCATTTTTATCATAAACCGGTAGAAAGTAAACACGATTTTTCAGTCCGATTTCGGTAACTTCGTTAATTGTGGAATCTTTTGAACAGAACACCAAATCGACACGCGGCGTCATCACATGTTTTACCTTAAGGCATGAAAGCTCCATCACATCTTCAATCATTTCACTGGTAAAGTCACTAATCTCCCCGCCATCCGCACTGTAATTCAACAACATTTTAAGTTCATCGGTTGTAATATTCTGCGACTTTTTATCACGCTTCTTTTCAATCAGATTCATAAACATAATCACAACTTTTGCAAAAGGCAGTGTAGATTTCATCCAGACTTTAAGGGGAACAGCCGTTAAAGCAGCCAATTTTAGAGAGTGATTAATTCCGACCGCTTTTGGGAGAACTTCACCGAAAATAATTACAGAAACCAGAATCACAATCCCAAACACCACTTCGATAAACGGGTTATTCTGACCGATTTTCACCGCGAGAGAGGCCGAAATACAGAAGAAAAGTACATTTACCACCAAGTTTCCGAGAAGTATGCCCACGAGAAGTTCAGAAGGCGTTTTAAGAAGCTCTGACGCAATTTTCTGCGATTTGGTGCCGGAGTTCTTAATTTCATTCAATTTATGCTGAGAAAGCGAAAAAAGCGCTGTTTCAGAGCCGGAAAAGAATGCCGACAGCCCTAAAAGAAAAATCAGAACTGAAAATTGTAAGCAATGTTCAAGAATCATTTATCTGACCTTTTGTTTCGACTCTCTTTTTTAGCCTGCTTATTTAAAGCTGTTATAGTATCAAGGTAGTCTTTTTCCACAGAATCAAGTGTTTTAGCCTTATACTTTCGATACTCTAGTTTAGCTTTTTCTTTTGCTTGAAGATTAGATATTTTACCCGCATTTTCAAGAACCTTTCTACCTGTTGAAGATAAGATACGATTTAGCTCATTAACGTAATCTTTCATACGCATTTCACGCTCTTCAATGGCATTCAGTTCAGCCAAATCGAAGTATGCAGAAACCAAGTTATTCAAAACCTTTAGTTCCTGTTCACTCAAATAATTTTTTGCAATCATTGCTTCAGCTTGTGTAGGCTGCTCACCTTTAAAGTTGCTTAGACCAGCAAACGATTTATCGCTGTCGACACGAAAATAAATCACTTCACTGGCCGTATTTCCATGTGCAGCATAATGAAGTTTATTCTGTACAATTTTAAAGAATTTAACACTTTCCGAGCTTTTAGGGTCGTAATCAGTTGCAGTCGCGTAAAGATCAAGAACCTGACGATACATTACTTTTTCACTTGAACGAATATCTCTGATTCTATCAAGCAGTTCTTTCCAATAGCTTCCACCACCAAGCTGTTTAAGGCGGTTATCATCCATTGTAAACCCTTTAATCAAATACTCTTTTAGTCTTTTAGTCGCCCATTGACGAAAACGAGTTCCTTGAACTGATTTTACACGATAACCAACAGAAATAATGACATCCAAGTTATAATAATCGACCTGATAAACCTTACCATCATTGGCAGTTGTTGCAAAATTTGCAACAACTGAATCCTTAACCAACTCATGTTCTTCAAAAATGTTTTTTATATGACGTGATATAGTTGATTTGTTTCTGTCAAAAAGTTCTGCCATTTGATCAATACTTAGCCAGACTGTTTCATCTTTGAACTGAACAGAAATATTAGCTAGTCCATCACTACCTTCATAAATTATAACCCCGTCATTCATCAAGATTCTCCTGATCTATTTGGCCGTTTTTTACGGAAAAAATGTTTATATCACTTTTGTCTTTAAGCACTTCGGGAATTTCTGTTGCCGCAAAAAAGACTTGTGTACCTTTTTCTAAAAGTGTGAAAAAAGAGTTTTTCACGCTGTCATCCAGTTCGCCTGTGACATCATCAACCAGAAAAATTACCTCTTCACCTTTATCGCCTGCTAGAAAAATTTCTGAAGAACAAAGTCTCAATAAAAGTGAGGCTAAACGACATTGACCTCGTGAACCGAATGATCGTAACTTTTTTCCCTGCAATGTCACTACAAAATCGTCACGATGCGGTCCGCAATGGCTCATTCCACGTTCCAGATCTTTTGTCATGGAATTGCGGAGATTTTCCGTAAAAGTCTCTTTGAGTTCATCTTCATTTTCAAACTGAAGAAGAGCCGTGTTTGAAGAAAATTCAATGTCAAAGTCTTTTTCACCATTGTAGAAGCTGGCACTTTTCTCCTGAAGTAGTGTTTTTATTTTTTCAAAAAACTGAAGGCGTTCCGCATGAATTATGACTCCATAATCAATTAACTGTTTATCGAATGAAGCGATAATTTTCGAGTTGTCAGTTTTCTGTTTTAGAAGATTGTTGCGATTTTTCAGAATATGTTTGTAGGCTTGAAGTGCCTGAAGATAACGTTTACTGAGCTGAGAAAGGGCGATATCTAGAAATCGTCGACGAACTTTGCCGGTTCCGGTTATCATTTCGATATCTTCGGGAGAAAAGACAATACAGACAATTTCTCCAATATAATCGCTGGTGCGCACCAATGGCATTCCGTTAATTTTTACGGCTCGTTTTTGACCATAAGAAACAGAAAGTTGACGTGCTCCATCATTTTCATCGGTTGTTGCCAAGATGAAAAATAGGTTATCTTTTGAT
>DDLT01000298.1 GCA_002340265.1 Lentisphaeria bacterium UBA2565
AAAATTATTTAATTTTAACGACGGAAAGAAAACTGCATAATTTCTTCCTTTGCTACCCGCCGGAAATCCCATTAAAGTCATAGGTTCCGGCGGGTACTTTAATAAAAAAATGGATGTTTGATATGAGTAAAACTGTAAGCTGGGAAAAAGATGCGGAGGCAGTAATCCGTAAAATTCCGCGTATGATTCAACCTATGGTAAGACGGAAGGTCGAGAAGCGTGCGAGAGCTTTAAATAAAAAAATAATTACGTCAGATTTTCTAACAGAAGTTCGTGCTAAAATGATGCCGTCGAGCCAAACTAAATCAAAAAATATTGAAAGTTTTTATGCCAAAACAGATCGGTCTCCGATTTTGTCGGGCTTTTACACCCAGAATAAAGGCCCCCATGCAGGAATGTGTGATATGTCTCCGGTAGATGACCTTGCTGGTATATGGCCGAAAGTTTCGGTTACTGACGACTCAGCAAAGAAAAGAGCGCTTTACATACATATTCCATTCTGTCTGGCGCGTTGCAAGTTCTGTAGTTTTTATCATTCCAAAACTGATAAGCAGGCAATCAGTTCCTATGTTACATATTTAATGAAAGAATTGGAAATGATAGCCGAATCAAACTATGCAAAGACAGCTCCTTTTCACGCTGTTTATTTCGGAGGAGGTACTCCGACTGACTTGCTTCCTGAAGAATTTATGCAGATTCTTGGACATCTTAATCGGTATTGGAATCTGGCTAATGACTGCGAGATAACAGTAGAAGGGCGACTTTTCGGTTTTAATGATGATAAAATTGCCGCATGTCTTGATAATGGAGTCAACCGTTTTTCATTCGGGGTTCAGTCTTTTAATACCGAAATTCGCCGTAAAATGGGGCGGGTGATGAAAAGGGAACAACTTTTTGACCGTTTGAAGTGCTTAACTAAAACAGGTAAGGCAAATATTTCGGTGGATTTAATCTATGGCTTTCCTGAACAAACTGATGCAATTTGGCTGGATGATATGCAGTCGGTTGTTCAGAGCGGAGTAGACTCAGCAAGTATTTATCGACTAAAGCTAATGAATAGTTCGCCGATTGTGCAACAGGTAAAGCAAGGGATTCTTTCAAAACCTGCGACCATTGAAAAGCAGGCTCAACAGTTTTCAGCTTCAAATAACTATTTCAGAACTATTAATGCGAAGAGAACAGGCGTAACTCACTGGTCTTTTACCAATCGTGAACGCTGTATTTATAATTCTATTTCGGCCTATGGTGGCTCCTGCCTTCCTGTAGGGTGTGGAGCAGGTGGAAATCTTGGGAAATATCGTGTTATGCAGAGGATGTCGCTTGAAAACTATGCGGAAAAAGTTAAGAACCGTAAAAAACCGATTGCAATGGCTTCTATTAGTTCCACCAAGAGTACCGAAATCGCTTTACTAAATGGAGAATTAAGTCTGAGTCTGGGGACGAACTTGAAAGAACTCTCTCGGAAGACAGGGAAAAGCGGCCTTAATGAGCTTCTTGAACCGCTTTTAAGGCAGTGGGCTGATGCAGGGATGGTAAACTACAATGCTGCTACAGGACTGCTTATGTTAACGGATGCCGGTGTGTTTCACTTTCCGACATTGTCACAAAACCTTCTTGACTATTATAATTGGAAACAAAGATGATTCGTAAGACAAAAGAATATTTCCGGAGCTGGAAAAACATTGATCTCATAACGATTGGGACTTTTGCCGCACTTATCAGAGTGTCAGGTTACCTGATTACAATTTGCGGAGGAGGGCTCAACCCATTGGCGTTTATTTTGAAAAATATTATGATTACCTGCCTGCTGGTCGTTCTCTGTTATAAAGTTAATAAATTTGGTGTGATTACGCTTTATGTCAGCGTAACATACCTATTTTCAATGATTCTTACCGGGAGTGTGCATATAGGTATTCCGACAATGCTTACCTGTGCGCTGTTAGCTGATTTAATTTTATTTTATGGCGGAAAATGGAAAAAGCAGTTTGCTGTTCTGAGCGCTGTCGTTTTTTATGAACTTACTGCAAAGCTTTCCGGTTTTGCCATCGCGATTCTATATAGTCGTGAAGACTTAAAGTTGATGGTTTTTCCGTTAATTGTCGTTTCAATCGGTTTAATAGGAAGTGTAGTCGGGCTTCCTTTTGGGATTTTACTTCTAAAGGAGTTGCGTCATGCCGGGATTGTTCGGAACTAAATTTCACAAGTCAGAGGATTCAGTATCACTGCAACTTAATGGTTGGACTAAAATCGGCCTCTGTGCACTGGCATCCATAATTACACTTTTTATAAAAGATGTGTCTGCACTTGGTGTCCTACTCACAGGCAGTGCCATTCTAGCCATATCTCAGTTAAAGTTCAAAGTTATCTTTTTCCTCTACCTGATTATCGCCTTTATGTGTCTTTTTTCAATGGGGTGGGCATATTTGATTGCACAGGTGATGAATTCCGTTAGTCCTATGATGGGCAAATACGACCTTTCCACAATGATGGCTCCTTTTATGAGGATGATAATAGTGATGCAGGTTATTGTTGTCACTGCTCTTTCCACCAGTCCACAGGAAATTTTAATAAATCTGAAATCAGTAAAACTTCCGCGTTTTTTATATTTACCGGTTTTGATAATGCTGCGTTTTGTACCTACTTTTATAAATGATTTAAAGCAGGTTAATGAAAGCTTGAAAATACGTGGTATGAAAATTTCGATTGTTTCTATGTTTACGCACCCGATCTTAACGATGCGTTGTAGTGTCTTTCCCTTAATTTTCCGCGCCTTTCGATCTTCGGATGACTTGGCAATTGCGTCCGAGTTGAAAGGCGTGGGACATTATCATAATGTGACATCTTTTAAAACAAATTCATTTAAAAGGGTTGATATAGGTATGATTGGTCTAACATCCCTATTTGTAGCAGGATCTGTATATCTGCACTGTATCGCTCCGGAAGCCCTCGGGATAAGAGAAAGAATGATGAAAGAAAATGAATTGAATAAGGGAACTAAGTCTGAAATGCAATCACAGTCACCTTCTGTTAAAAGTCCAAGGTTAGCCAAAGGCGATGAAAAATGATAAAGTTCAAAAATATTAGTTATACATATCCTGGGGGGATGCAGCCTGTTCTTAGAGGTGTTGATTGTAAAATAGAGCAGGGAATTGCTGTTCTTTTTACCGGAGCAAGTGGTTGCGGGAAGTCAACGCTTATTAGGGTAGCAAATGGATTAATACCACATTTCTTTCGAGGTTCCACTACTGGATCAGTATCTGTTTTTAGTAAAAAAAACGAGAATAGTACAATCCCTCAAATATCTCAGAAAGTCGGAACTCTGTTTCAGGATCCTGAGCAACAGTTTTTTACACTTGATGTGGAAAGCGAAATTGCCTTTAGTCATGAGCAACGCGGGGTAGCGTCTAAGGAAATTAATAAAATTGTTAAGAAAGTCGCAGAGCAACTTAATATAACTCATATTTTAAAATCCTCTCTCTTCGGAATCTCAGAAGGGGAAAAGCAGAAGACTGCATTGGCATCTGTTCTTTCTTTGAACCCTAAAGCTGTATTGCTGGATGAACCAACTGCAAATTTAGATCATCAATCGACGCTTCAGCTTGGAAAGTTTATAACAGAATTGAAAAAAAATGGCATTACTGTTGTGATTGTAGATCACCGACTTTACTGGCTGAAGGATATAATTGACAAAGTGTACGTCTTAAGTGAAGGTGAAGTCGTCGAAAATGGTACTTTTGCATTACTAGAAAACAGTGACCTTCGTGAAAAGTATGGACTTCGTCATGCTGACGTCAATCATTTATCTGATGAAATCGACAGCATTCCAGCAACAGAAAGCTGGGATGGGAAATCAGTTGTCATTCAGGATCTGACTTTTGGTTATAAAGGTAAGGAAATGTTGTTTAAAAACGATACGTTTCACTTTCCAATGGGTTATGTCACTGCTGTAAAAGGTTATAATGGTAGAGGCAAAACAACTCTTGCCAGAATTCTTACAGGGCTTAATAAAGTTAAATCGGGGGAAATATTTCTTAATGACAAAAAGGTTACAGCAAAACAGCTTTTGAAGAAAGCGGGATTAGTTTTTCAAAACTCAGATCACCAGCTTTTCATGAATAGTGTAGAACGTGAACTGTTAATTTCTGGGCGACACTTAGGACGAAAAAAAGCTAGAGAAAAAGCATATAACCTTCTGAGACACTTTAATATGCTTGGTTTTATTGATGCACATCCACAGTCGCTGTCAGGCGGACAAAAACAACGTCTTGTAATTGCCTGCGCCCTTATGAAAGAGCCTGAGATTCTAATTTTAGATGAACCGACAAGTGGCTTAGACGGCAAAAATATGTTAATTATTTCACATACCTTAAAACAGATCTCACGTTTGGGGACCTGTGTGATTGTGATTACTCACGACTTGGAGCTAATTGCAGACTCGTGTGATTTTATTTTAGATTTAAACAAAAAATATAAAAAGGAATACAAATGAAAATAGGTGTTATTTATTCAAGTAAAACAGGCAATACCCAAAAAGTTGCTGATGCAATTTTATCAGGACTTCCACAAAACAGTGCTGTTTATCATGTAAACGAAAAGCCGAATGCGGCTGACTTTGACTTTATTTTTATGGGGTATTGGATTGATAAAGGAACTGCCGATGAAGAGGCTGTTGACTATATGAAAACCATTACAGGTAAAAAGGTCGCCCAGTTTGTTACACTCGGTGCATATCCTGACTCTGAACATGCAAAGCAAAGTCTCGTCAATGGAGCCGCCTGTTTTGGACAAAACTGTGAAGTTGTAGACAGTTATATCTGTCAGGGGGCTATTGATCCTAAACTTATAGAGTGGATGAAGCAGCTGGATTCTGACCATCCACATGCTCCGAATGAGTCACGTATTAACCGTTGGAAAGATGCAAGCACACGTCCAAACACCGAAGATCTTGAAAATGCCGTAACTTTTGCAAAAAGAGTGTTGGCTTCACTAACTTCTTAAGTTTTATGTTACGGCTGACTGTTTGGATTTGCTCCTCAAACTTTCAGTCGCAACCCTTATTAATTTAGTGCCTACTGAATAATTCAGAATTTAGTTCTAATCTAGGAAACAGGATACACTGTATTAGCTAAGCGAGCGCAGTAAGACTGCGTCGACTTCTAGTCGAAGTTAACAAAGAGTAGGGACATTTCTGTTCTAAAGGCTATTTTGTTCTGTGAAGTGTAAGCCTTTAAGTTTAGTTAATCAAAAAACTTGCATGAAATAACAAATTTAGTGCTCTAAAAACTTTAACTGTAGAAAGTTAATATACGTCAAACAGGTACTAAGTTACTTCTATCAGAAAGCAACACAGTTTGAGTAAGACTATGAAATCAGTCCTCTTTATCACCTTTATGAGCCTGTTGACCATATTCAGTGGCTGTAGAACAACCTCTAAAAATATGAAGACACTTAATACACATAAAATATACTCAGCAGATGGTAAACCTTCTGAATGGAGTAATCTAAGCCAATCACTGAAAGTGGCTGATATATAAGTCTGCTGGATGTCATGAAGTTTCGTAAAACTAAGAAAGCCGATTTTAAACTAAAACTTCCGAAATCATTCCGCAAAATCATCAACCGTCAAATCTATACGAAAATGCGTAAGAATCACCTTTGGTTTTGGTCGTTGTTTTTAGGTGTATCAGTTTCGTTGTTGGAGTCGCTCTGTACAGGTCAGGTTTATCTGCCGACAATCGCCATCATGGTAAAACGAGGAAGTTCTGAAGCATTCTGCTTATTAGTTCTGTACAATTTGATGTTTATCATGCCGTTACTGGCAATCTTCGCTGTCACACTTGCGGGTGTCTCCAGTAAACAGATTACCAATTTTTTCATGAAAAACCTACTGCTGAGTAAAATCCTCATGACCCTTCTTTTCCTATTTCTGGAAATTTACCTTTTTTTAGTGACAACTTAAAAAAACAAAGCGTCCACAAACAGCTTTTTATGGCTGTAAGTGACGCTATGTTTGTTTTGATCTATTAACCTCGGTACTCTTCCCAGGCTGAATCGTCTTTGTCATTTAGGCCTAGAATTAACGAGGCTCCAGTGATTATTCCTCCGATAAATACAATGGCTACTCTAAACATTTTTGTTCTCCTATCGTTTGAATGTGATTTTACATCTGTGACAGCGAAAGCGTTGTTTCAACGCACTTTCAATATCTCTACCTA
>DDLT01000017.1 GCA_002340265.1 Lentisphaeria bacterium UBA2565
CGACACCACCGGATGCAGTAATCGAATAATCTCCAACTTGACTTGATGCCACAGCGTTTGTGTTTGCAGTTGGCACAGTGCTAAGATCACTTGCGCTTTCTCCCGCCATGTAACCCGTAATAGTAACCGTCAATATAGGATTTTCTTCACCGTATTTTTTAGTTTTATTGTCAACTGTGACTGTCAAAGTCGCTTCTGTAATGTTGGCAGTAGTTGACGCAGTTGTTGAAGCCAAAGTATAGTTCACCGCGTCGGCACCTGAAATGCTGATTCCACCGACGGTGACGGTTTTGCCTGTTCCCACAGCGGCGGTGTCGAAGGTCGCCGTTGTATGGTTAAGGGTTACGGTGTCGCCGAGTACTTTGTTACTGTTTAGACTTACTTTAGCATTGGTGTTGCCGTCATACACTTTGTTTTTGGCTGTGGCTGAAACGGTCAATGTTTTTTGGCTGATGGTCAGCCTGTCAGAGAAGGAGAAGATTTTGTCTGCATAGTTCGCGGCACCGTCTACTGTAATGCGTACATCGTAAGTGCCCACTGTCGTCGGCACGGTCGTGCTCCAACTAATTCCATCAACCGAATATTCGGTTTTAGACACCGTTCCGTTGGTGACTGTCGGACTGTTGGCTGAGATTGCTGGCTCACCGTAAATTACTGTTTTAGGGTTCAAACTTGCAGTTGGATTTGCGTTAGTTATATCCGCTGTGGTGGTGATTGTGGTGGACGCCAGTGTGTAGTTCGCCGCGTCGGCACCTGAAATGCTAATTCCACCGACGGTGACGGTTTTGCCTGTTCCCACAGTGGCGGTGTCAAAGGTCGCCATTGTATGGTTAAGGGTTACGGTGTCGCCGGGTACTTTGTTACTGTTTAGACTTACTGTAGCGTTGGTGTTGCCGTCATACACTTTGTTTTGTGCTTCGGCTGAGACTATCAACGTTTTTTTGTTAATGATCAGCCTGTCGGAGAAGGTGAAGATTTTGTCATCATATCCACTATTTCCGGTGACAGAGATGCGTACATCGTAAGTGCCCACTGTCGTCGGCACGGTCGTGCTCCAACTAATTCCGTCAACTGAATATTCGGTTTTAGACACTGTTCCATTGGTGACTGTCGGACTGTTGGCTGAAATTGCTGGATCACCGTAGATTACTGTTTTAGGATTCAAACTTGCAGTAACAACTCCAGTAATAATTGTAGCTGAGTCTTCATTAGATTTTACCGAAACATTGCCATTACTATCTGTAATTGTGGCAGTAACCTTCAATTCATTACCATTACCAGGATTATCTACATCAATAGATATTTTCCCAGCAACTACATCTGCATTGGTAACTGTTTTTGAGCTTGGTGTACCACCTTGATCAGTCACTGTGATTATATCTCCTGTCACTGCCCCCGCAGGAAGAATGACCTCTGTTACAATCTTACTATTTGTAGCGCCTTCTCCATTACTTATGTAACCATCATTATCTGCATCATCGGTAATACTAATAGAGGTCGCTCCATCTCTTACCTGAATTGAAGCAGTGTCCGTATCCTCCGAGAAGAGTGGGTCAGCTTGCACCTGATGAATTAGGCCATCAATATCAACCAGAGATCCAGTGGTAAAGCTACCCACATTGGTATCCCATGCACTATAAGTAACTGTCGGTGAACCTGTCTTTCCGGCAGTTCCAGTAAATCGTAATGAGTCGGCATTCGCAATGAGTAATGCATTTTTTATATTAACGACAGGGATATCAGTCCAAGAACCTGATCCGATTTTATACTGCCATTTACCAAGACCTTTATCATCAACAGCCACAACAGCGATACCGTTAGTTTTACGCGTAGGACTTTGTACCGAGGTCGCTAAAATTTCCTGAACGGTAGTTCCGTTATCAACAGATGCTGTATTAAATGTGGACTTCAAGCTCTCTGCTTCAAGGAGCGGTTGACTCCCATCAAACAGTGGATTTTTATTTGAGCGCACCTCTACAACGAGTTCGGTTTCTCGTGACGAATCAAACGCCCTTTGTACGCTACACGAAATATACTCGCCATTATAGTTATCCGGCGGATTTATATGTATATCACCAAAGTTGGCATTTGGATCCACAAGGTAAGATTCTGAAGACGATTCGTAAATGGCTCCAGGACCAGTGATAGTCGTACCCGGTTGCAATTTTACAATTCGCAACGGCTCAAAACCGTCAAAGAATGCCATGGCATTACTAAAATCATAGTTATGCCATACAGTCGTAACTGGTTGGGAAAGCACCCGAATATATGGATTACCGATAATATCAGTCTCCCGAGTAATCGTTAAGCCGACAAGGTTGGGGTCTACCGCATCCGACAAGTTACTAAAATTGGTCGTAATTCGAGAGTCTGGAACACCACTTGAATCAAAAAGAGGTGTTCCTAGGGGAAGTTCGCTCCAAGACACCAAATCAGGGTTGCTAATTCTAGTACCAGTAATTCGACCTGAGCTCAACCCGTCTTCTAAATCAACGGAAATCTCTACAACTGCCGAATTCTGATTTTCTCCGGCAGAGGCAATCGCCAATCCACTATACCGAATCACCATAACTTTCGCTCCGGGATCAATATAAAAAGTCATATCAGTATTATCACCGACATCCTTCATTATAAGTTTTGGAACCACACCGTCAATTGCGGAAGGCTTATGCGAAGACAGGAAGGTCGCGGCAGTAGCCACACCAATACCTGTACGCTCATACTGAGTTGCTGAAACTAAATGATCTAGAGCCTGATTATTCGGGAATTGTATGGTCAAATCAGAACCCACAATCTTTAAAATTAACTCCATAGACGAAGCCGCACCATCCTGATTACCCGAGCTATTATCTCCTGAAGAGTAACGAATAGAGTTTGACCCGTCAATAGTTTCATCCTCTATTATATAAGTTTGCTGATTATTCTCCCCTGCCCCATAAGCTACTGCAACCACTCCATTTGCCATCCAAGTACTTGATTCTTTACTAAGACGAATTTTAGTAAAAGCGTGGTCTTCCTCAGGAGAGAAAGAAGTACGGTTTTTAGCCTGCGAAGCCGTGACAAAAAGTTCAACTTCCACAGTCTCACTTTCCAGAGGAATTGTCACTGCAGAATTCTTAGAGAATTCTGCAGATTTGTTATTCACAATCTCTAAGCTACCATCCTCTGATTCAAAATACTCCGCCATTATCGCAAAGTGATTACCTGAACGTCCTAAGATTTCCAAGGTGATTATACCACTATTATTAACAGAGACCTTAACATCCTGAGAGCCTGCGTAACCTCCCGAAATCTCATATGGATTATTCGGTCGCAGTGTACTAGTATCTTTTGCAGACTTTCCGAATTCCTGAGCGTTCCATGACATCAAGTTTGGTGTAGGGTTTGCATCTCTATCATCAAAGAAAGTTAGAAAGCCGGAATAAATATTACGTTCAAGGTCACATTCAATTGTACAGTTAAGAAACTCCTCATCTAGTACTTTTGAACTTCCGGTTGAGTTTGTTCCATAAATCGTAAAACGAATACCATTTGGGGTTGTCCCCTCGGAGTTAGCAGGAGGAACAGGTTTAAACGCATTCGAATCAAAGGTCGTAGAAATAGAAGAGTTATCATCAATTACAGCGGCACTATTATTAAGATAGGCGACTTTTGTCCCGATTAAATTTCTTAGTGCGTCATCATTATTAAAACGGTCTCCCAACACAACTGACGTCCCAAAGGTACCAAAGCCATCTTCATCAACCGTCAGTTTACTAACGGTCGCGTAACCCTCATCAAGTATTGTAGAGAATACTTTGGAAACCGTTGCGGTAGCGCCGTCAGAAGTTGCCACTACCGATGCGCTTACGGTAAGGTTAGGATCAGCCGTCAATGCACTCCCCGCAATACTTGTTGAGTATGTTAACCCCGAGCTAACTGTGGTCGTAACATTAGTCCCATTAGTGCTTATTGTCACAGTATCACCTATCGTAAAATCGGCATCAACCGTTCCTGATACTGTTACTTGCCCGGCTTCCTCCACCTTGTTGATATGATTATTGCCCGCAATCGTATCAATTGTAATAGTAGCGCTATACGCACTCATGCACAGAAAGGTTAAGAATAGTAGGAACCATTTTACTTGCTTGACAATCTGCTGTCGACTTCGTTCATTATTTAACATTGCAATACCCTCTTTTGTATATTTTTTAATACATTTAAAATAAGTTGAAATTCAGAAAAATTTTGTCCTAAACTCTTTGACTGATTGGATGAGTTTAACTAAAAAGGCAGGTTGACCCTATATTACTTCATGATAAAACCCGAGATTCGCAATCTCCTCAAAAATACTAAAACTTAGAAAATTCATCAAGCAAAAAAACGTCTCAATAACAAGACGCTCAGAGAGTAAAACGTATCATAAATGAGAATCACTACAATAAAAAAAATACTACACTTTTACTACATTTTCAAAAAAAAGACACCTACAAGGTGCCATTTATAGACAGTTAAGTTCTAAAGAGATAAAAAAGACACTACAGAGGCATAGATAAAAGAAAGAAAATCATGAAACGCTTCTATTAAACCAGAAGGTGCAACTCGAACACATTGCAAATAAAAGTGACTGCACTAAGGATTTAACAAAATATTCCCATCACGGAAAAAACTGCCTAAAATGTACGATTTTTAACCTAAAAAAGAAGAATGGCAACTGAAGTAGTCCATTAATAATATTGTGTAATAGGAGTCTCACAATTTAGATGATGCCAGCCGTAAGTAAATCGAGAACTTACCGGCCGTCTATAAAAGCAGTTCATTTCACATGACTTTCTATTACAGAGGGAATCTATCTTTAAAATTACCTAGTATAGTAGTCGAAAGAAACAGGTGAAAAGTAGATGTAAAGCAAAAGATTTTAAACAACCATCTATCTAGTGTCCACTGAATAATTCAGAATTTAGTTCTGATTAAAGGAACAAGGTGGCGTTGATTAGCTAAGCGAACGTAGTGAGACTAAGTCGACTGTTAGCCGAAGTTGACGAAAAGCAGAGCAAATTCTGCATTAGAGGCTATTTGTTGTACACAAATCTGGAAAATTCATATTATAACCAGTTTAACTATAGAAAGTTAATATCCGTTCTGCAGAGACGGTCTACATCTAAGTAACATCAGATTGAAAAGAGAAGCCAAAAGAATGTACGGTTTTTATAGGACAAGGTTCATTAGTCATCATTTTAATTTTTTTACGAAGCCTGACAACCATAACATCCAATGCTCGACTTCCATAAGGACCATGTGGATTGTACCCCAGTGTCGAGAGCAAAGCCATACGCGTAACTGGACTTCCATCATTCTGAATAAGGTGTTCTATAAAATTCTGTTCTTTAATAGTCAAAGCTATTTTAGTACCAGCTGGACTTACAAGAAGTCGAGCTACAGTATCGAAACACCACTGTTTTACCGATGTCGGAACTTGACTACTTTTAGCAAGGCGTGTACAAAGGTTTCTTATAGCCGCAGTTAACTCTCGGCTATCCACGGGCTTGACAAAATAATGATCTGCTCCAGCATCATAACCGCTGATTTTATCCTTTATCGTTTCTCTTGCGGTCAGAATTATTACCCCCATATCAGTCTTTTTCCGTAAATATCCTACCACTTCAAGACCGGACTTATCGGGCAAACCAACATCGACTACAGCGACATCAAAAGCTTCAGTAGCTAGAAGCTGGAAGAAATCAAATGCTGATGACACACCTTTCGCATCAATTCCATCTAACTGCAAGATTTCCACACTGTTTTTTAAAAGAATATCATCATCTTCAACCAGTATAACTTTACAAGTCATCTTTTATTCATCCTTTACTTTTCCCACTGGAATAGTGATTCGAAAAATAGACCCCTGACCCAACTCGGAATTCACTGAAACCTCTCCATTGTGAATATCAATAATTTTTTTCACCAGAAATAATCCAACACCCGCACCACGCTTTTCCCCAACGTGCTGTGAGCGATAATATTTGCCGAATATTTGTTTAATATCAGCAGGGGCAATCCCCATACCAGAATCTTTCACACTTATGTAGAACTTATTGGAAGTCTGCCTCACTTCTATGATAATTTTATTTTTTGAATCGGAATACTTTCCAGCATTGTCTAAAATATTGGAAAATACAGTAGTTAATAACTCTTTATCTCCCACGACCTGAAAATCACTCCCTGAGTAGTTTACTAAAAATTGATGTTTAGGGTATGCACACTGAACTAAAGTAACAGTTGCTTTAATTATTTCTTTTAAATTAAGATTTTTTTTATTTACAGAGATATCTCCATATGAATCGTTATTTTTCTTTAAAGAAGATTCAAATATGTTCAAAAGTCGTATGGAAGCCTCACGAATATTATTAATATGCGCCTCTAAGCCACCAAATTTATCAATGCTATATTTTCTCTCCACAACATCAAGGCAAGAGTTGATAACCGAAAGAGGCGTACGGTATTCATGAGAAATCATATCAATAAAGTTAAGGTTCTGCTGAACAGCCTCCTTCTCAGCCTTAAGAGCCAGCTCAACTGCCAACTTAGCTCGCTTCAAACGGCGATTCCAATAGATAAAAAGAGCCAGAATAACTATAACGGAAGCTACAACTCTCCAAACCAATGAATAATCGACAACTTTGTTCACCGTAACTGCCAACCACTTGTTATTAATCCGTTGATGATCTTCTTCCGTTAAACTATCTACTGCCTTCTGCAGAATCGTTCCTAATACAGGTTCATCTTTACGCGAAGCCAAAGCATTCCCCCCTGCCCCTGTAAGTGTGCAAGATACTTTTACCCCGTCAATTCCTTCAACTCTCGACGCATACATAATTGACGGTAGAAGATCTATATAACCAAAAAATCGACCCTCTTTTACCGCCCTTAATCCATCCCCCGAACAGCTCACTTTTGACAGTTTGATTCCTTCATACTTTTTCATGAAAGGGGAAGCTGCAGAATAACCTTCCACACAAGCCAGTGATTTATCTAAGTAAAAATTAATATCGTTGGATGTGGAATCGCTATTTCTTGTCGCAATTACTGTAGGGAAGTTGACATATGAACTAGTAAGATCAAAAAGAATTTCACGCTCATTATTAGGAGTAATCAAGGCTATCAAGTCGCAATCTGTATTCTTCAGTGCCTGCATGGACTCCGTCCAGCTTGACGTTTCATGTAGTTGAAATTCAACTCCGAGACGTTCTGAAAAAAGATCAATATAATCAGCTGAAATACCAATATGAACGCCATCTTTAGTAATCTTTTCATAAGGCATCCAGTCAGGATCCACACAGTATTTAAGAACTTTTTTTTGGTGCAGGTACTCTTTTTCTTCAAAGCTTAAAAACAAACTCAATTTGGAGCAGTACGGGTTAGCACTTTCACCGAACCACTTAGCTCGTATCTTCTCAACCTTTGCCACTGGTAACTGATAGAAGACTTTATTAAAGATTGAAATCAACTCAGGCGAACTTTTCTTCCCCATAAAATGATATTTTTCTAAACTATATTGAGCAAATTCCTTAAAAAGTCCTGAAACTTTTATATTACCATAATTTAACTTTCGCATAAGAAATTCTGTAGTCAGGCTCCCGTTTATAACTGCGTCTACCTTACCAGTAGAAAGGGCATCCAACATCATCTCAATATTATCCATCGGGACAAGTTGTAGATCAGGGTGATTCCTTTTTAAATAGTCCTCTACCGCCCAACTCTTGCCCACAGCCACTTTTTTACCGTAAAGCTGAGTTATAACATCAATATCTTCAGAGTCTTTCCGTACAATAAAATGAGTAGGGTGATGGCAGTATGGCACCGAGAACAACCCAAACTGCTCCCTCTTATCAGTTTTCGTTATCGAATGCATTAAGTCAATTTTACCATTCTTGAAAAGCTCAAGTAGCTCATGCCATGTGTATCCATTAATAAACTCAACCTGTAAACCAACATGCTCCGCTATTATTTTCACTATATCAATAGAGTAACCGCAAGGTTCTCCATTAATAGCAAAATCATAAGGAGCATAATCTAATTCATTACTAACCTTGATTGTAGAGTGTGTAGAAAGGTATCGTAACTCCGACTCTGTAAATAATTCAAGCGGAATATTGTCTCCAGCCACATATACACCCGATAAAATCCAAAAGAATACTATTAACTTCAAGAAATCCCCTTCAATTTTTGTATAATAATTAAACACCGATTTCAGCTAAGGTAATGTATTAACTGAATTGTAACTAAACCATTAAACAACTCAAAAAAACCTACAATTATCATACATTTTCATACAGGACGAGTTCTTCATAGTCAAATTTTATCAAACTAATATCACTGCGAATACAAACAAGCTTAGTGCGCAGGTTTTGCGCAGAAATATACCTAAAAGACAGTTTTTGCACAGTGCATAGTTCCTCTCAAAAAGTCATTATCTACTACAGTTCAATAAATTAACAGCAACCCTGTAAGTTTGGCATGCCTAATGCGGTTTAAATGTTATGGAAACTCTATCGTTTTGACACAAAAAAATGTGAAGATTTGATATAATATTCTAAGAAAGAGAAACGTAGTACACATGTAAGATTCGATTTTTTAAGAAAAACTTACGAACTAATGATCAACCAAGGAGTGAATTATGAAAACTAAATCAATTACACTATTGTCAATATTAACGCTGTTTTTCGCAAGTCAGCTTACTTTCGCTTGTGCAAGCTGCGGCTGTTCTGATGCCAAAACTACTGAGGTAAAAGCGGAAGAAAAAACCGAAGCAAAGAAATGCGAAGGTTGCAGTCCCAAAAGCAGAGCGGCAGCTCTAGCAAAAAAAAGTGGAGAAACAAAAGCTTGTGATAAGCAAAAAGAGTGCGCAAAAGCTTGTGCTGATAAAGGTAGCAAATGCACTGAAAAATGTGCAAAAGCTGGTGTAGCAAAGGCAGAAGCTGTATGGCATACTGATTTTGCAAAAGCACAGAAATTGGCAAAAGACAGCGGAAAACCAATTCTAATGAACTTTTCGGGATCAGACTGGTGCTACTGGTGTATTAAACTTGACAAAGAAGTATTCCACGAAAAAGCATTTAAAGACTATGCCGCAGAAAACGTAGTTCTAGTGCTTGTGGACACACCAAGCAAAGTAAAGCAGCCTGCTGAACTTAAAAAACAAAATGACGCATTGAAAGCGAAATATTCAATAAGAGGTTTCCCTACAGTAATCTTGCTGGATAGCGAAGGGAAAAAAGTTGCACAAACCGGTTATCAAGACGGCGGAGCTAAAAAATATGTAGAACACATAAAATCGCTGCTTGAGTAAAATTGAAATAAAAGTATTTTTAAGTGCCGGGGAAAACTCTCCGGCACTTTTCTTATCACTCACGGATAAAGAAGATAAATAGATTCCAATAAGTGGCAACAGGAGGCTCACATGAAAAAACTATTTCTTACACTCTTCCTTTTCAGCGGATTAATTTTCGCTCAGGAAGATTACAAATTAACCGCAAAAGAAATTGTATCGCCTGACGGTGTGACCGTTTCCGTCACAATGGATATTCCGGAATCGATACATATCTACACACAACAGTTCTTTGAAATCAATGACGTTGAAGTCAAAGGTTTGGGTGAAAGTAAAATCACTTTACCAAAATCAAAAAAATACAAAGATTTCACTGGTGTTGAAACCGATGTATATGCGGGGAAAAGTGTGATAACAATCTTTAAACCGTTCTCTGACAAAGATAGTTGGTCATGGGAGCTATCGGTTCAAACTCAAGGCTGTACTGATGCACTATGCTTTCCTCCAAGAACTGACACATTCAAGTTTTCCAGTGAAACTTCAAAAGCAGTTACCAAAGAAGCTGTTGAATCCCCACCAACCGAACAACCTGTAGAACTGACAAAAAGCGCAGGTTTAGCGGCTTTTGATAAAGCATTCGAAAAGTTCAATGTGATTAAAAGTGACTCCGGCTATAAAAATGCAGAAGAATTTATAGAATTTCTTAAGTCCGATTCTGAACCGAAAGGCCTGGAAGGTCTTGGTTTCTTTGCATTGGTTATCACCGTTCTTCTCGGCGGATTGGCACTGAATCTCACACCTTGTATTTTACCGATGATTCCAATCAACCTCGGAATTATTGGAGCGGGAGTGAAAGCAGACTCCAAATGGCACGGATTTATGAGAGGCGGATTCTACGGCATCGGTATCGCTTTTGCCTACGGGATTCTCGGACTTGCGGCTGTACTAGGTGGCGCATCATTCGGAACACTGAACTCTTCTCCTTGGTTCAACTTCGGAATTGCGGTCGTTTTTATCGTCCTAGGTTTAGCAATTATGGATGTATTTATCATCGACCTCAGCAAATTTCAGAGTAACAAAAGTGCCACAAAGGCAAAAAGCGGCGGATTTATTCCAATATTCCTACTTGGCGCAATTTCCGCACTTCTCGCAGGGGCCTGTGTCGCACCAGTTGTAATTGCTGTGCTTCTATATTCAACTCAGCAATTTAGTGCTGGCAACACTTTTGCTCTACTTCTTCCTTTCCTTCTTGGAATCGGAATGGCGTTGCCTTGGCCGTTGGCAGGTGCCGGAATTGGAGTTCTACCTAAACCTGGTATGTGGATGTCTAAAGTCAAAGTTGTATTCGGCATCATCATTTTCGGATTTGCTGCGTCCTATGCATATCTAGGATACACACTGTTACCAAAAAGCTCTATTACTGAAACTGACGGCGTTACAAAAGTGTTCAATCCTAAAACTGAACTGGTTGCTTTCACTGAAAGTCTTGAGAAGGCGGCGGCTGAGAAAAAACCTGTTCTAGTGGATTTCTGGGCAACTTGGTGTACCAACTGTATCAAGATGAAAAAGACCACGTTTAAGGACGAAAAAGTGATAGAAGAGCTGAACGACTATGAGTTCTTACTTTTCCAAGCTGAACAACCAAGTGACGAAACCGTTAAATATGTTCAGGACAAGTTTGGCGTTTTAGGACTGCCAACCTACTTAGTCCTCGAACCGAAATAAACACACGATCCTGTTACACAATAAAATCCTGCGTTGATTTCTCAATGCAGGATTTTTTATATTTATTGTGACTGCTCACCGTACACCATGTACCGCCTACTTTATAACTCGGTAGAAAGTGCCGCGTGATTGCTCTTCTTTCTGAAGGTTATAGGTTTGTGAGATTTCATTCAAATAGCTTTCAGCGGTTTCTTTACCACAGTTTAAAGTGCCACAAATGTCTTCAATAGTTGCAGGACGGCGGCTGATCAATTCGACGATTGTTGTGATTGGATCGACATTTTCCGAAACATAGTCGTCGTGTTTCACTTTTCCGACAATTGTACATTCAATTCCCGCAGAAGTTAACTCTTCGTAGAAATGGTTCATTTCTGACTCTGTGGCAGTTTTCACCCAGTCATAAGGAGCCGGACGGTCCAGACAGTTCAACTGCACTTTTTCGGCTTTAACTTTCGGTAAAATTTGTTTGAACCATTCGAGTTCCTGTTTCGAATCATTTACACCCGGAAGAACAAAAATCTCGAGCCAGATCTTACCGGAAAATTTGTGCGAAAATTCGATCAGTTTTTTAGTAATCTCTTCTATTTGATAGTTTGCGGCTGGTTGATTGATTTTCTTGAAGACCGACTGACTTACCGCATCAAGTGACGGAATTATCAGATCGATATCAGAAGTCCCGCCATTTACCAACTCTTTGAAAAACTGTTCATCAGTTAAGGTTAGTGAATTTGTAATCAGACAAATCTTAAATTTCGGATGATTTGTTTTGATATATTTCGCAATTTCCAGAACTCCGGAATTTAGTGTTGGTTCTCCTGAGCCGGAAAATGTAACAAAGTCTACATCACCATTATCAGCAAGGAACTGTTCAAGTTCGTCAATTACGTCAGCAACTTTGATATACTCTTTGCGTTCGGATGTAAGGTTGGTCGTCAGTCCGCATTCGCAGTAAAGACAGTTCAAATTACAAGTTTTGAACGGAATAAGATCGATCCCTAAACTTTTGCCGAGACGTCGGGAAAAGACGGGTCCGAAGAGATATTTAAATTGTTTAGCCATAACTATTACCGCCTATCACATTGAAAATCACTAAAATCATATTAATCTACCGCCGTAATGAGCAACTTCGTACCCTGCGGGCACTTTGCTATTTTCGCAATTCTTTTCCACGGGTTACGAAAACTAGTTTTCTTCACCCGAGGCTAATGAGACTACGCCAGGCTGCGCGGGCTTTTTTAGCTTAAAACCACTCGCAAAAAGAGATTTATATGTCTGAGTCCAAACCTAATAAAGTAAAAGAAATTTACTACTACGACCGTGAAAAAAAAGAGATGTGCAGGGAAAACGTGATGGGCGATGCGTTTATCAAATGGGCATATCACGCACTCAGCGGTAAACTCTGTCACTTTTTTCTTTACCGCCTTTCATTTTTTTCACGACTGCTCGGCTGGTATTTCGACAGTAAAAGCTCCCGTAAGAAAGTTGCACAAACCATCAAAGACCTAAATATCAATACGTCCGAGTTTCTTTTAAAAGACGGAGAAACCGACCCGATAAATCAATACGATTCGTTCAACGACTTCTTTTATCGTCATTTGAAAGACGATGTTCGCCCGTTTAATGAAGATGCAAATGAGATTTGCAGTCCAGCTGACGGACGTGTGTTGGTTTACCCTAATGCCGATCAAAATACAACTTTTCCAGTAAAAGGCTGCGAAACACGACTTTCAGAACTTTTCGGGGAAACTGTTCAAGAATTCAATACCTGCGATGTAGCAGTGGTTCGTTTATGCCCTGCTGACTATCACAGATTTCATTTTCCATGCTCAGGAGAAGTAACAAATCAGCAAAGTTTAAAAGGACAATACCATTCTGTGAATCCGGTTGCGTTGAATGCGGTAAATGATGTGTTTATTCTAAACAAACGTGACACGGCAATTATTAAGAATGATCTATTTGGTTCCGTAGGTTATGTAGAAGTCGGCGCATTCGGCGTCGCTGGAATTGAACAAACTTATACAGATAAAACAGTTTCCAAGATGCAGGAAAAAGGTTATTTCAAATTCGGTGGTTCAACCGTTGTACTTGTGTTTGAAACCGGAAAAATTAGTTTCTGCGAAGATTTACTAGAAAAAAGCAAGGAAGGCATTGAGACTTTGGTAAAAGTCGGTCAACCACTTGCTAATAAACTTAATTAAAGGCACCCAATGAAAAAGTTTAATGAACTAAAAAACTCTGAAATTCTGATGTCACCGTCAATTCTGGCAGCAGATTTCGCAAACCTTGAACCGGAAATCAAACGCGCGACTGATTCAGGCGCAGACATAATTCACGTTGATGTGATGGATGGACACTTTGTTCCAAATATCTCAATCGGAGTTCCGGTAGTAAAGTCACTTCGACCTATTACTGAAGCACCACTTGATGTGCATTTGATGATTACAGATCCGCTAAAATATGCTGAGGCATTTGTGAAAGCCGGAGCCGATATCATTGTATTCCATGAAGAATGCGACAGCGACTGCCAGGAAACTATCGATAAGATAAGAAGCCTCGGTTGTGCTGTCGGCATGTCGGTCAAACCGAAAACTCCCGCATCTGTTCTGAAACCTTATATCGATCAACTGGATATGGTTTTGGTGATGACTGTTGAGCCGGGCTTCGGCGGACAATCTTTCATGGAGGATCAGCTTCCAAAAATCAGAGAGATTCGTGAAATGATTAAAGCAACCGGCCGTAACACGCATATCGAGGTGGATGGTGGAATTGCACCAGGAACCGCTCAGCTGGTAAAAGACGCCGGCGCAAATGTACTTGTTGCCGGAACCGCGGCGTTCCGCGCACCGGAAGGTATGGATGTGGCGATTACGGAAATGAAGAAGTAATCACCCCCACTTTCAAATTTTACAAATCCCTTCAGACCCTTGGTTTGAGGGGATTTTTTGTTTTAAGAGGTAATTATTTAACATAAATTTCATCTATTTAGCGAAAGTAACTATTTATTTTCAAACATTTTTAATATATTTACGGGCAATTATCATATTTGCTGATTTTAAAAAGAGATTAGCTTGATAAACGATAATTGAGTCTAGTAGGTGCTAGCCTTATAACACAAAATCAAAAGAAGGGAAAAATCATGGGATGGATTGACATCTTAGTGGCTGTAGGTTTTATGGTTGCTGTAATTGGAGTAGGTCTCATTAAGAGTAAGGGTGAAGACACCCATAATGAGGAAGTTGGTGCTGAAGATTACTTTCTGGCTGGACGTGGTCTTAGCTGGTGGCTGATTGGATTCTCTTTGATCGCCGCAAACATTTCTGCCGAGCAGTTTGTAGGAATGTCCGGACAGGGTGCCGGAATGGAAGGTCTTTCTGTTGCAAGTTGGGAATGGATTGCCGCTATTACACTTGTGGTTGTAGCCTTTGTTCTTCTTCCTTATTTCTTGAAAACTGGTATTACAACAATTCCAGAGTTCCTTGAGGTTCGTTATAACCACTGGGCTCGCCTTGTTATGACCCTTTCAATGACTCTGATTCTTATCGGTGTTTCTCTGATTGGTGTTATTTACGCTGGTGCTATTACTCTAACTCGTCTATTCTCTGAATTTGGATATGATGTGTCCTTACCTGTAGCCTGCTGGGTTCTTGGTGGTATGGCGGCGGCTTATGTGGCATTTGGTGGTTTGAAAGCCTGTGCTTGGGCTGACTTGCTTCAGGGAACAGCACTTATTCTTGGTGGTGCTGTAATTGCTTATTATGCTCTTAAAGCTCTTGGAGTTGGTGAAGTAAAAGAGCTTGTAACTTCAACTGGTGCGACCGCACAGGGTGTGATCGATCAGACCACAGGAGTTATGGACAAATTCTCTACACTTAATGCTGATGCTCTTCACATGAATACAGACGCAATGCCGGGATGGATTCTACTTCTTGGTATCTGGATCCCAAACTTCTACTACTGGGGTCTTAACCAGTACATTACTCAGCGTATTCTAGGTTCTGCCTCTCTTGGAGACGGTCAGAAAGGTCTTGTGCTAGCGGCTGGACTAAAACTTATTATCCCATTTATCATCGTCATTCCAGGTATCGTGGCATTCAACCTGTTCTCTTCTGACATGGAAGAAGCAGCAAATGCTGAGATTAAAAATGGAACTGTTTTCACAGTTTATGAAGAAGCTAAAGTCGATGCGACTAGTAAGAAAATCTTCGAACTTGATCAGAAATATGCCGTTGCAAATCCAGAGAAAGCAGCTGAAATTACAGCGTACAACAAAACTGTTGTTGCACGAGTAGGCGAAGAGGCTGTGGAAAAAGAGGCAATTAACCCTTATAAATACGACTCTGCGATGGGGCTTCTAATCACAAAGCTTATTCCAAAAAACAAAGGTATTCTCGGTTTTGTAATTGCAGCTTTGATGGGTGCAATTATTTCATCCCTAGCGGCTGTTCTTAATGCGGCATCAACACTGTTTACAATGGATGTATACCAACGTTATATTCGTCCAGAGGCTAAGCAGTTCGAGTTCGTCACTTTCGGTCGTATCTGTATTGGTGTATTTGTGGTAATTGGTTGTGTTGTGGCACCATTCCTTGCGGACTTCCCAAGTGTATTTGGATTCATTCAGAAATTCCAGGGCTACGTTTCAACAGGTATCTTAGCAGTGTTCATTTACGGACTACTAAACCGTACTTCTGGCAAATGGGCTGGTGTTATCGGAATCGGAGCCAATGCTGCGATTTACCACTTTATGAATAAATACTACACTGGCCACTTCCTATACAGCATGTCATACTCACTAATTGCTGTTCTAGCAATCCTATTTGTTTATGGATTAATTTGGAAAGCTCCAAGAGTTGAATTCACTTCAGAAACTACACTGGATATGACACCATCTAAAGGTGCTCTAAACTGGGGTATTGCAGTTTGTATCCTAACAGTTCTACTTTACGTAGTTTTCTGGTAGAATTCAGTTACAAATAATATTTGAAGGGCATCTTTGTGATGCCCTTTTTTTACTCAATTGAAAGGAATAATATTAATGAAAGAAAAAGTTATTAACTTCTTCACTGAACGTTTTGGTTCAAAACCAGAAGTTTTTGCCTTTGCTCCGGGTCGACTGGAGATTCTGGGTAATCACACAGATTATAATGAGGGTTTTGTTCTAAGTACGGCAGTGAACCTTGGAACTTATTTCGCCTGTCGCAAAGTAGATGGAGATGTATGTTCTGTGACTCTTGACGTGGAAGGTTTGAATGATGACCGTGAGCGTCAGTTTTCACTATCAAACCTTGACGAGAAACAGCCGAAAGACTGGGCTAACTACATCAAAGGTGTCATTGTTGAACTGCAGAAGCGCGGTTACACAGTTCCGGCATTTGAAGCCACAATCATGAGTTCTGTACCTCTTTCAGCAGGAATGAGCAGTTCTGCATCTCTTGAAATGGCAGTTTGTTTCGCAGTTGGTAAACTTATCGAAACTTATACAGACGCTGATGTGTTCGCAAAGATTTCAAAAGCTGAGTGGGCAAAAATCGGACAGGGCTGTGAAAACAACTACGTTGGAGCAAATACGGGACTTCTTGATCAGTTCAGTTCTGTAATGGGAAAAGAAGACCACCTTGTGTTCTCTGATTTCAGAACGCTTGATGTGCAGAACATTCCGCTTCCACACAACCTTGCAATGGTGATTGCAAACACTTTTGTAAAACACGATTTGACGGAAGAATACGGTGAACGTCGTGAAAGCTGTGAGAAAGCTGCTGAATTCTTCAACTCCAACGATTCTTCTAAAACACACCTACGTGACGTTTCAGACGTGGAACTGGAATCAGCCAAGGCTGACCTGTCAGAAACAGCTTACAAACGCGCAAAACACGTTGTAGGAGAAGACGAGCGTGTGATTGAGGGTAACGAACTTCTAAAAGCCGGTAAAATTGCTGAGTTCGGTAAATTGATGAACGAGTCACATGACAGTTCAATCAACTACTTTGAAAACAGCTGTCCGGAGCTTGATGCACTCGTTGAAGCAGGAACTTCTCTAGATGGGCACATCGGTGCTCGTTTGAGTGGCGGTGGTTTCGGTGGTATTTCGGTTCACTTTGTTGAAAAAGATAAAGCTGAAACCTACGCGAGCGAACTCGAAAAGCTTTACAAAGAGAAAACAGGCAAGGATACAGAGACAATTATCTGTGTTTCAGGAGACGGAGCTTACGTCGAAACTGTTTAACCTTAATCTTTTGTTGATCAGTTAGTTCGAACTAATTGGTCAATACTATTTAAAAGCCGGTGAAGAAATTTACCGGCTTTAACTTTATCTACCTCATAGCGGTAGACTTACATATTTTTATGCAAAGAAAAGATAAGTCCAGCAAATTCCACAAACTACAATTGAGAAGAACACTGCGAGACTTCCCATATCCTTAGCTGCTTTTGCAAAGTCATGATAATCAGGACTTGCAATATCAACCACTTTCTCCATCGCCGAATTCAACAACTCTGTCACCATCACAAATAAGTGGCTAATCAATACCAAAACTTTCGCAAAAAGTGGTGCATCGATAAAGAATAACAAAGGCAAAGTTAAAACAGAAACGATAAATTCCTGTCTAAAAGCGGGTTCATCTTTCAAACCGTGAACGAATCCCTGCCAGGAAAACTTCCCTGCCCTAACAATTCGTCTCAATCCTCCGATTTTTTTCGGAACTTCCATAAATAAAACGTCCTTTAAAAAAATTCGCCACAGTATTTACTGCGGCGAAAAATATACTTTATATAAAATTTATTATTTCTGCGGAATCAGCATTACCGGAACTTTTGAGCGCTTGATAACACCTTCACTAATGCTGCCGATGATGGCTTTATGAAGAAGCCCATGTCCGTGAGATCCCATTAAAATAAGATCAACTTTTTTCTGTTCAGCCTTTTCAAGAATTCGGTCAACTTCAGAACCTTCAAGAAGCAGAGAGTTTACATCAATTCCCTGCTCATTATAACGTTTTGCCAAATCAAGCATATAGTTATGTTCATCTTTTAAACGACTTGCAACAGTTTTTCGTGCTTCGTCGATATTCAACAGTTCTGAATAAAAACTGTTACCAACCGAGTTAAGTCCCGGTAAGTCGTAGGACACAATATTCATATCAAGTTGAGTGCTTACCGGAGGAGCTACATGCACCACCCACAGCTTTGCATCCAATGCTTTCGCAAGCTCAGCACCCTTTTCTACAATCTCGTTACTTACATCAGTGAAATCTATTGCAGCCAAAATGTTTTTCATATGATCACCTCGAATATTTAAGTTATAGTCTTAATCAAAATAATACTAAATAAACAATAGTTCAAATGATAAGACTTTTTGATTGAAAGAAGATTAATCAAACGAAAATACAGGATGAGTTTCCAAACAGGTTTCTCGTTCAAAAAGAAGCTCTTCGAAGCGTCTCATTCTTCTACAGACTTCACGCCCCATATTCATCTGCATCAAAGTATACTGCTCAAGATCGTGATGATAAAGCGTAAGCATATCACTTGAAGATATTCGTATCGCCGCAGAGTCCTCAATTGCATAAATTGAACAAAACCTATCTGATGGGTTCAAAGCTTCGAGTACACCAATACATTCACCTATGCCACCACGGGCAAGTTCGTAAACAATTCCTTCATGGCTTTTTAAGGCAACAAACGAGCCTTTGACCACCACATACATCGTGTTCCCACTATCACCTTCCCGATAAATATAATCGCCTTTTGAGAAAGGTATTATATCGGAAGCATCAACAATGAGCTCCAATGAACTTTTAGTCAAGCCACCGAAAAGTGCCATATTCTGTAATAATTCAACTTGCTCTTTAAACATTGTAACCTCTCATTCTTTGAAACGTTTTAGTTTAAAGGAAAAGTTGGAGAAAGGCAAACATAAACCAGCTAATATCACGACACTTATACAAAAAAAGGGTACAACCGAAGTTGTACCCTTTAAAGATATCTAAGACTGGTAATTAGAAGTCGAAAGTTGGAAGACCACGACTACCAGTTCTTTCCTTTTCTCCAATACGGCGCATTGGACGACCTGTAGAGTCAACCAGCTGTGCTGTAACAAATACAAGTAGGTTTTTCTTGTCTGCCAGTTCACCTTCAGATTGGAAAAGTTTTCCAAGAAGAGGGATATCAGCAAGAAGAGGAACTCTGTCACTGTATGATGTTACTTTCTCAGTCATCAGACCGCCAAGAACAACAGTTTCACCATCATCACAGATAACGCGCGTTTCTAGAATACGCTCATCAATAATAGGCATTTTAGGTGAATAGTCACCAACTCCAGGGAATGGAATTTGAATCTCTTCATCATAGCCAACAAAGCTACTAACTTTTGGCGAAAGTGAAAGCTCAATTTCTTTTGATCCAGCTGTTACAGTAGGTGTTACTGTAAGGATTACACCAAGCTCTGTTGCATCACCGAATTCAGGAATTGATGGCGTTGAGTTTGTAACAGCAACGGTTTCACCATCAATTTCAACAGTACCACCACTATTACCATTACCTGGCTCTGGCTCAGTCCAACTCTCAGGGAAGTAACGACGTGTAATACTTTTAATAGATGCTTCTTCACCACTAAGAGTAGTCACCTCTGGAGAAGAAAGGATGTCAAGGTTCTGGTTTTTGTCCAAAGCACGGATCGTATTTTTGAATTCTACATCACCAAGTGTGATATAAGATTCAAATACATCACCAGCAGCCGCTCCTAAAATATTCGAGGTTGTGAAATCAGATAACTCACTAATACCACTTGTCAAATCGATAGGATCACCGTCTGTAGGAACAATATTGAAATTAGAATGTTCACCAGTGTAATTGGTAATCAACCACTCCATACCCATTTCTGTAATATCTCTTGCACCCACTTCAACAAATTTTGCTGTAATGTTTACAAGTGGACGACCTGTATCCATCTGGTTGATAATTTCCTGAATTTTATTCAAAGCTGCAGGAGTATGAGTCACAACAAGTTTACTGATATGACTGTTGTAGAACACCTGTGTACCTTTGAAATCAAATGGAACACCAAGACTCTGGAAACCTTTCTTAAGAGTATCTGGAGAAGCCGACACAGAAGAACCACCACCTGTATCATCATCACCATAATCAGAGTAGTCTTCTTCATCACCAAAACCAGAGTCACTACTGCCGCCTGCTGCGCTTGCACTTGCAAGAATAGCCTGAACAAATCCAGGGCGGACATTGAAATAGCGTGTAACTGTGTCTTCAATCGGAGGAAGTTCTTTTGCAATCAAAATCGCATGTTTATCAACACGCCATTTAAGACCAACAGTTTGGCAAACATATCCAAGAACGTCACCAAGCGGCATGTTTTTAAAGCTAAATGTGATAGTTCCAGCAGCCGCATCTACAGGGGCTTCTGGGGTTGCAGCATCACCAAAGTCATCCTCAGCAAACTCATCACCAAAGTCATCTGCGAACTCATCGCTTGTATCTTCTGCGAACTCGTCATCTGCAAACTCATCGGCAAATTCGTCTTCAGTATCACCGAACTCATCGGCTGGCGCTTGCGTTTTGGTTGCTTTCTTTGTTCCAAGATCAAGGAAGATATTTACACCTTCCTGATATTTTTCATCATATAAAACACTTTTCTCAATCAGTAGCGCTACAACCTCGTTGATAGTTGCCTCATTAAGATCAAGTTTTTTAATGATAATAGTATCAAGTTTATCATGCATTTTTTCAAATACATCATCCTGCTCTTTTTCAATAGGAGTTGTAACCGCAGTTTCAATCACTTCGTTAACGTGTGGTAGTGGTGGAACCCATGCCCATTCTACCTGACTTTTGAAACTTGCTACAGCATGTTTACGAGCCTTTTTACCGACTTCAATAATGTCTTCTTCAACACGAAGTAAGTAATGACTAGCAACTCTGTTATAAGGGTTCAGTCTAAGAACATTCTGAAGGCTTTTCTTTGCCTCTTCAAGACGACCGTTAGTATAGTGAACTTTAGCCTGTTCGAAATAAGTTTTTTCTTTTTCATCACGAGACTGTTTATTTGGGTCAACATTTTTAGCCTTGATGCTTTCTACATATTTAGCACCTCGGCTAGCCTCTTTGATCTCGTCGATCGCAGACTGATACTCTTCACTTTTATCAGGGTTAAACTGTTTTGCCTGTGTCAATTTCTCAATTGCTGAATTATACTTCGCAACTGACAAATCGTCTTGAGCCTGATCAACTAGTTCAGCCGCCCAATCTTCATAGATTTCAGCTCGTTCATCAGACATTGAATTAAGTGTAGTAACTACTTCATCATCGAGTTTACTTACTTTTTCAAGCTGAGTTCGTGCAAACTGAAACTCCGTTACAGCTTTCTCGTAATCATCAGCTGAAGCAGCTTCTTTACCACGCTGGTATGCAGCCATACCATCAGCTTTTTGAGCTTTACGACGAGCGACTTCACTTTGCTCAATCGGGCTTAGTTCAACAACTTCTTCAACAGGAGCTTCTTCAACAACCTCTTCAACAGCTTCTTCTGTTTCTTCAGTTACTTCCGCAACTTCTTCAACGGCTTCTTCTGTTTCTTCAGTCACTTCCGTAACTTCTTCAACAGCTTCTTCTGTTTCTTCAGTCACTTCCGCAATCTCTTCAACAGCTTCTTCTGTTTCTTCAGTTACTTCCGCAACTTCTTCAACAGCTTCTTCTGTTTCTTCAGTCACTTTTGCAACTTCAGGTTCTTCAGCGATTTCTTCGGTCGCCTCTTCCGCAACTTCCTCAAGGCCGAAAGCCTCGCTAAGTGCGCTATCGACAGCGTCACTATCATTCGCAATACTTTCTACAACTTGATCATCAGCAGTTTGTGCAAATGAACTTTGTGCATAGCCAACTCCAAGAGTAAGGCAGCTAATAAGCGCAAAGCTTGCGATCGTGCTCGACTTCAGTCTGCGACGTTTTGGGTTCATTGTCAGCTCCTGTAGCTTAATGTTTTTCGTTTAAAAATTTAATGAGATCCCCACTCATTATAATCTATTTATTTTGTGAAGCGTTTCTGGCCGCTTCATAGCGTTTCTGGCGGATTGTCTGATCTGCACCAGAAGCCATTCCAATAGTAAAACTCTTACCATCTCCATCGCGTTTTATCTGTGATGAAGTTGATCCAATTTTTGTTAAAGTGAATTTTTCGCCCCGAATAATTTTGCCGTCTTTCACTACTGAAAGCTCAAATTTACCCCGTTCTTCAACCTCAAATCGAGGGAGTCTTCTAGAAGAATGATGATTAAAGTAGACGAATTGTGCGGTTTTGCTACCATGAATTACAAATTCATTGCGTTTTACTTGATAAATCTGCCCTTCCGCATTTTTCAAGAAGACCGTATAATCTACAACTTTAACATTTTCTTTTAGTCGCGGGTTATATTTTTCACTGACCTCTTTCTCAATGTTTTCGATAGTCAAGACCATTCCGGTATTTGTAGTAACCTCACCACCAAGACGTTTAAAGACAGTCTTAACTCGACCGCTCTTTTCAGCATTAAATGCGACCAACCACATCTTTTTATCTTCCTCCTCTTCACTTACAGACTTGAGGGTGATTCCCATTTTCTTAGCCTGATTGCTTGTTTCCATGCGAAGAAGAGTCGCAAGTTCCGGAGACTCGTTAATATCTTCGGGATTAAACTGATACATTTTTTTTGCCAGATAATTCTCCTGAATCTCGACTTCAGAAAGAGCACCGTTAATTTCCTGAATATTGCAGAAGCCGTCGCCATCATAATCAAGATAAGCATCATACTTGTCATTTCTATCAAGAAAATTGAAGTGATCCTCAATTGCATTTATAATACCATCGCCATCCGTATCAGCCATCGCATCCTTCAACAGAGTACTTTCAACTTTAGACAAACCTTGATGTGTTCCACATGTCGGACATACTTTTGTATTAAATGGAATCACGTTACTGCAATCCTCACCCTTACATACAATATAGCGAGGAACGGTAAATCCTCCATCAAGAGATTCTTTCCATACGATGTTTTTGGAGCCTTCCACAAGTGAAGCTTCAACAAGTTCATCAGCCCCAACAGCATCAGTTAGTTCACGATCTGAGAAGTTCAATTCCGAAGGTACTTTAAAATCAGCAGCCTCATCTTTCACATCCAGCATATCTGATCTCAAACCATAAAGAACCAAAAGCATAAAAATCAGGATTGCCCCGAAAACTACTTTTTCATAGTGATTTTTTAATGTTTCCACGTTCCACCCCTTTAATTGATATCTTTAGCCGGTTGATCAACAATCTGCACAAAGTCGAAGTAAATCTTCCAAACAACTTTATTATTATTCACAACCTGACGATCTTCTTTATACTCTACAACAGGCTCAGCAGGTAACGGCTTACCGTCTTTGTCAAGTTTTGGAGCTGTTGGAGTTAACTTCTTGTCATCTTTCTTGATTAAACCGAAAGTAACAAGATTGCTGTATTCAATTGCTCGAACAGTCGCAAAGAGAGACTCATTTGCACACACACCATTTGTGAATTGACGAACTGCTTTTTCATCACCGACTACTTGAATCTCAAATGGGATATAACGAACATCACCACTTGCTGAATCTACAAACAGGTTTGGATCCCACTTAAAGTATTCGATAGAGTTAATAACAGAACTATGCAAAACATCAACTGACGGCTCAGGAAGTTGACTGATAACCTCCTTCAAAATCGCCAATCGATACAGTCCTTTCTTAATATCTTCTGCAGAAGGCTGAGTATTCTCCTTCATATCTTTCAGAGAAAGTTCAACAAATTTACTATTTACCGTAATTCCTTTAGAAGCCAACTCTTTCTTCATCGCTTCAAGGTCGTCGTCACGCTTAGTAGTATATGGGACAACCTCCATTGATTCAGGAACCACAAGATTATACTTCTTCAGAGCTGCTTTCAGCTCATCAACATTTGCTGTAAGTTGTGCCACATTCTTTTTCACAACCTCTGCGTTTTCTTCACTGACTACAAACTCTTTTTCCTGTAGCTCTTCAATTTGATCTTTTTCGTCCTGCAGGGTGATAACAATATCCTCCTGATCTCCGGAAACAGATAGTGCTTGCCAGAAAAGCCAACCCGACACAAGTAATGCAATTACCAGCCCGACTGAAATATCTTTATTTTGTTTAAAAAAGTTCATCTAACTACTCCTTAATAAGCGAAAGAGGTTCAGACAAAACTGCCTCGATCTCGAAAGATTTGACATTTCTAAATTCTTTAATAGCTCCTGGAGCTTTAACAAACTTAGCTGAAGAAAATATTTCGTCATTTTTAAGACTTGTTAAGAACAGTGCACTAGGGAACTTGTTCTCACCGCCGGACATCGCCATTACATATCCGGAAATACGCAATGCTGAAACACGTTTTGCTTCATAGATATTTGCCGGTTTAGGCTCCACTTTAGGCTTGTCCATATCCTCTTCCTCGTCGCTGTAGCCGCGACGACGTCCATTGCGTCCACCTCTAGAGGTTTCTCCCTCATCAGAACTCTCTTTTTTAGGATCAATCTTTCCTGCGTAAACAGGAGTAATACCGCTGACTGTTACGTTTGCAGGAACAAGTTCCTGAATTTTATTGATGTAATCAATCCAGGCAGTCTTATTTTTAACAACTGATGCCAATGCCGCTTGTCGCGCTTTGATGATGTTATAAGTTTCAAGATTCTCTTCAAGCTCTTCAGCTAAGCTAACCTTGTCACCTACAACGCCGCTGTTCTGATCTGCCACTTTTTCATAAACCTCAAGCTGGCGTTGATTTCCAATCAACATCAAAACAAAGGTAAGAATAAGCGCAACCATACTCGCATATAGGAACTTCTTCTTAGGCGCCATCTCAAGCTTCTGCTTCACATCATCAGTCATCAAACTAATTTCAATAGGACTCTGGCTCATGTTACGAAGCGCCGTACCAATTACAGAACCGAAGGTGTGTGCAATAGGCTGAAGCTTTTCAGGCTGAATTCTTGGAGAAAGTCGAATAGCTTCAAACGGATTGAAGTATAACGTCTCCATTCCAAGCTTCTCACTGAAGAACACATCAGTATAAGGCATCATGGAACTTCCACCAGTCAAATAAAGCTTAACCGGCTTTTCACCTTTCTGCTGAGTGCAGTACACACTTTTCGAACGGTTGATTTCGCTGTGAAGACGAGTCATCACATTACGTACGATTTTAGAAATCACAGCCGCGACTTCCGACTTAGGATCTTCGTATCCCGCACCAAGTGCCACAAAACCGTGACGACGCTTTAAATCTTCAGCCTCTTCAAGGCCAATCTTAAATTCTTTAGCAACCTGCTGAGTAATTGTATGACCGGCAATTGGAATTGTTCTAGAGAAGAAACGGTTCCCGTCAATAAAAAGCAGGTCGGAACAACGCTCACCGATATCCAGAAGCATTACACACTCTTCAGAACCGATATTGTTTGCTTTTGCAGCATTCAGCAATGCTGCCGACGAAATATCAACAAGTTTAGATTGTAGTCCCGCACGGGCAACAGACCCGGTAATTTCAGTAATAATTTCGTTCTTAATAACAACAAGCATTACCTCAAGCTCATCACCTTCTTCCCCCGAACTAAGAAGTTGATAATCCCAGCTCACTTCATCAAGTGAGAACGGTACATTCTGCTGTGCTTCATATTGAACGACTTTTTTGATCTGTGCTTCACCACCACTAACAGGAGGTAGTTTTACAAATCGAACGAAAGCTGACTGACCGGATGCACATACATTGGCATTCTTTACAGTAAACTTATTGGACGTGTACATATCCTTGATTGCGGCAGAAATCTGCATCGCGCGATCAAGATCACTTTCACTGGTGGAGTCTAAGCTACGCCAATCGAAAGTGTGCAGAGTCATTCCGGCAGAGCTATACTCAAACTCAGCCATACGAATAGTCCCGGCACCTATGTCAATAGAAAGAATTCTGTTGGAAGATCCCATTTTAACCCCTTACTTATTCTTCTTCTTTTATAGTCAGAAATTTATCTGCTTCAATATTTTCAAATGGAGTCTCCGCCTTATTCAGCAGAGCCATCTTTTTGTTTTCAATTTTATGCTGTTTATCCTCTGGGTACTCCCAGTAGGTTCTTGGTGGAACTTTTCCCCCGGCATTTAAAACTTTAATAGAACTAGTTTTTGTCACCATAACAGGTTGACCGTTTGCTGTAACAGAGATTGAAACAGCGATATCTTTCTGTTCAATATTTTTTAGATAACGTTCCACAAAAGATGGACGGAAGTATAGCGTAAGAGGAATGTCGTTGATTTCTTTAGGACACTCTAGATATTGAACTGTTTTTTCAAGAAGTATAGGGCGTTGCTTTTCTCGAACGTTACCTGGAATAAAAACTTTCCATTCAACTTCAAGACTATCAGCCCAAGTCTGTCTATCACCACCTTTAATCCCGAAAGCGGTATGAATCTGCAACCAGTTTTCACGAGAAAGACGTGTCGCACCATTCAAACGATCTGATTTTAATTCAGGTGCACGTACCTTATTGATAGTAATTCTGCTGCTGTCTTTATATTTTATGATTAGAGGTGGCACTTTTTTAGTCTGTGCGAATGAATTAACTGCAAACAAACCTACCCCGATTACCAATGCCGATATTGCTCTCTTTTTCATATTTCCCTTTCCTTGTTTTAAGTACCCTTGTTTAGTAACGCAGGAAAAATTAGCACAACCTTTTTGAGCTACAATGACTATTGCAAAAATAATATAAATATCTAAAATTTCACAAAAAATCCCGTACTCCCCCAAGCACGGGATTTTAAATAGTCTAACTATTAATTATGAAGCGAGTAATTCGGTGCTTCTTTATAGATTTTCACATCATGCGGATGAGCCTCACGCAGACCAGCCGAAGAAACTCGAACAAGTTCAGCTTTAGATTGAAGTTCATCAATAGTTCTTGCACCTACGTAACCTAGAGAATATTTCAAACCACCAATATGCTGGTGAAGAATATTTTCCAGAGTTCCACGATAAGGCACAAGGCCTTCAATACCCTGAGGAACAAGTTTCGCATCACTATCCACATCAGACTGCTGATAACGCTCACGACTTCCCTTACCAGTTTTCATTGCCTCAAGAGAACCCATTCCACGATATGCCACAAAACTACGTCCGTTCTGAATAATACGTTCACCCGGACACTCATCTGTACCAGCAAGAGCAGAACCCATCATCACAGTCGAAGCACCTACAGAAAGCGCTTTCGCAATGTCACCAGACTGCTTAATACCACCGTCGGCGATTACTGGAATTTTTCCTTCCAAAGCATGTGCCACTTCATAAACAGCAGAAAGCTGTGGAATACCTACACCGGCAACAACACGAGTTGTACAGATAGAACCAGGACCGATACCAACTTTTACCGCATCAGCTCCAGCTTCGTAAAGCGCAACAGCTGCCTCTTTAGTTCCGATATTACCGGCGATAACGTCAGCTTTACAGCCGTTATCTTTCAACCACTTAACAGTCTCCATTACACCTTTAGAGTGACCGTGAGCTGTATCAACAATCAATGCATCCACATCAGCTTCAAGAAGTTTCTCAATACGCTCGTAGTCGTAAGGACCGATAGCCGCAGCAACACGCAGACGGTGTTTGTCATCACGGTTAAAGTTTGGCTGATTATTCTCCAGAAGCATTTTCACATCGTGGTAACTGTAAAGACCCACAAGTTCGCCGTCAGAGTTAAGAAGTGGAAGTTTGCCCACTTTCTTCTCAAGCATAATTTCACGCGCTTCTTCAAGAGTCGTACCTTCAGCACCGGTAATCACGTCAGTAGTCATTACATCCGCAATTTTCACACTCTTATCAGTCACATACTTAATATCGCGTTTTGTAACAATACCTTTCAGAACACCAGCACCGTCAAGAATTGGGTAACCGCTGAACTGGTAGCCACGCTCTTTCTGAATCGCCACAAGTTCTGCAACTGTCATATCTTCACTGAAAGTCACCGGATCAGGAATCAAACCGTTCAGGTAATGTTTTACAAGACTTACTTCACGCGCCTGAGCCTCAGGGCTAAGATTTTTGTGAATCACACCAATTCCGCCCTGACAAGCCATAGCAATCGCCATCTTGTGCTCAGTCAC
>DDLT01000252.1 GCA_002340265.1 Lentisphaeria bacterium UBA2565
CACTTCGGAGAAGTGGCTCTACTGCTGCCTTTTTATAAAAACATGAGGTTTGTCCACAGTCTGAGCTCCTAGGGAGCTGTTATGGGGAACAACAACCTTTAATTGGGACATGGCCAATGATTAAAGCGTAATGTTCAGCTTTTTGATTTTTCGGTAAAGAGTGGTTTTATGAATGCCCAGTTCTTTCGCTGTGGCAGAACAGTTGTAAGAGTTTCTCTGAAGTGCGGCAATCAACACCTCTCGTTCACTTTTGCGGACAATATCTGTGAAGTTGCCGGATTCGGCTGTTGAATCAGAGAGAGTCAACTCGTTCGGAAGGTGTGCGGAGTCAATCATTCCGTCACCGCAAAGCACAAAAGCACGTTCAATTAGGTTTTCCAGTTCGCGGACATTTCCCGGCCAGCTGTGATTCATAAAAACGGCATAAGCTTCGGGAGTAATTCCGGGGACATTACGGTTCTGGAGTAGGTTTAGTTTTTCCACAAAATGCTCGGCAAGAAGTGGAATGTCTTCCTTCCGTTCACGAAGCGGTGGCAACTGCAGCGACATGACATTTATTCGGTAGAAAAGGTCTTGTCGAAACTTTCCCTCTGCAACCATCTTTGCCAGATCACGATGGGTCGCGACAATGATTCGGGCATTGGTCTGTTCGGATGTTGTGGAACCGAGCGGTTCGAAACTGCGTTCCTGCAACACACGAAGAAGTCGTACCTGTAAAGCGGGCGTGATTTCACCAATTTCATCTAAAAACAGTGTGCCGTTTTTCACCAGAGCAAAGCGTCCTTCTTTATCACGATCAGCGCCTGTAAATGCCCCTTTCTTGTATCCGAATAGTTCTGATTCGAGCAGAGTGTCGGGTAACGCGCCACAGTTGACGGCAATAAACGGCTCATTTTTGCGGGAACTCATGGAGTGAATGGATTTGGCCAATACCTCTTTTCCGGTTCCGGTTTCACCAGAGATTACGATTGTGCTCGGACTATCAGCCACCGCTTTGGCAAGTTCCAGCACATTTTTCATCGCATTGCTGTGAGTGATAAAACTGCCAAAGGAGAGTTCGCCGCGAAGTTCGTTTTTCAAAGCTTCCACTTCTCTAAGATCTCGGAATGTTTCAGCTCCTCCGATAACGTGCCCGTTTTCATCTTTCAACACAGCAGTTGAGATGGTGACGGGAATCTTTTCGCCGGAGTTGTTGATAATAAATCCGCTTTTATTGATAATCGGTTTGGTGGTTTCCAACGTTTTACGAAGCGCGCAACCGGTTTCACACATGCTGGATTTGAAAACCTCTGAACAGAAACTGCCGATTGCATCTTTCCGTTTCACACCGGTGATTTCCTCGGCGGCACGATTAAAAGATGTAATTTCCCAGTTTTCATCGACGGTAAATACGCCGTCTGAAATGCTTTCTAAAATTGCGGAAGTTTCATGTAAATTCATTGTTGAAGCCTTTTGGTTTTACGGCGTCAAACTAGAGAGCGAAGCGATAGATTTCAATCGTTTTTATAAGATTGTTGTCGGTACCCGCGTATTGTTATATCACGAATATCCAAGAAAATCATAATGTTCAGCTCGAAACGCATTGAATCTTCGAGCTTTTTAAATAGATTTGGCAATCGAAATTCAATTGCGGGAAATATTTTATGCTTTATTCAAAAGCCTTTTTTAAGTCTGATGACCACGAATGGGTGGTTTTTCTTCACGGCGTCGGCGGCAGTTCTTCAATCTGGTTTAAACAGCTGCGTGACTTCCGTCAGAAGTTTAATGTGTTGCTGATTGACCTTCGCGGTCACGGGAAGTCTCAGGATTCTCCGAAGATGCTGAAAAAATACTACACGCTTCATGATGTGTCGGAAGATGTGATTCAAGTAATGGATGAGCAGAATATCGAGAAGGCGCACTTTGTGGGTATCTCCATCGGTACGGTGGTGATTCGTACGATTGCGGATATGGAACCGGAACGTATTCAGAGCATGATTATGGGCGGTGCAATTACCAAACTGAATACCAAGTCTAAATTTCTGTTTAATTTCGGTAATGTAGTACGACACTTTATGCCGTATATGTGGCTTTATAAACTTTTTGCTTATATTGTGATGCCGATGAAGGCACATGCGGAGTCGCGAAGTATTTTCATCAAAGAGGCACAGAAGGCCTGCCATGAGGAGTTCGTAAAGTGGTACCGACTAATTGCCCGCGACATGCAGCCGTTTCTGCTGAAGTGGGCAAAGAAAGAAACTGGTTTACCAACGCTTTATATCATGGGAGAACAGGATCACATGTTCCTGCCACAGGTTCGACAGCTTGTGCAGAAACACACCTCGTCGATTCTTCAGGTAATCACCGGTTCCGGACACGTCTGCAATGTGGATAAGGCGGATACGTTTAACGCCAAATGTATCGAGTTCATCAAGCGGCATTCGCTGACTTTTGCTCCGGTTCAGTAGTTTAATCCCCCTCCAACTTTGATAATTTTTCAAACTCTATTGAATTCTTGCCTTATAATGATACCCTTGCAGTGTCATTACGGAGGTTGCATGATTACAAAAGAAGCAGATTACGCGATACGAACAGTTTTATTTCTGGCGGGAAGCGGGGAAGCACAGGTGGTTTCGACGGCAGATATGGCCGAGTCGATGAATATTCCCTATCGCTTTCTTCGCAAAATTGTTCGAAAGCTCGCGGATGAAAATATAGTTAAATCGGCAAGAGGAAAAGGCGGTGGAGTCTCTCTGATCAAGAAGAAGGAGGAACTTTCTCTCCTACAGATTTTAGAGCTGTTTGATCCCAAGTCGGTTAATTTAAATAGTTGTCACATGGATGAAAGTTGTTGTGATCGTACTCAGGTCTGCAATATCCATTCGAAGATGGCGACAGTTCAGACTTTAATGAAAAACCAGCTGAAAGACATCACATTTGATCAGTTGATATAAAATTTTGTCTAGATAAGCGGATGTTGAGATAAGTTTCGTAAAGCTTTAGCCCCGTTAAGCTGAAACTTATTGAATCCGTATAAATATAAAAGCCCGTTCTCGGTTTGAGAGCGGGCTTTCATTCTATATATCAAGCAGACTTATTAATTTACTGAGAAGATCCAGTAACCACTGAAGATATTCAGTGTGTCATCAACTTTTACCTCTTCGTAAGTGCTGTCGATGTAACTGAAGATGTTTAGGTCAGCAGCATCAAGTACGGTTTCAGCCGGGAATGAAGAGAGGTTCCATCCTGTTTCTACAGCAGGCGCTGGTTGAGCAGTAACTTTATCAGTGACAAAACTCAAGTTAGCTGCCGCGGCTGAGTAAACCCAGAATCCAGCTTCATTATCTACAACAGATGTAGGCTTATAAACTCCGGCATTCCAAGTCCAGAAGTTATCATAACCTTTAGATTTTAGTGCCGACAATAGTTCCTGACGACCGCTTACTCCTAGAAGGTTCCAGCCTTCTACAAGATAAACTGTGGTAGAGATTTTGTTTCTATCAGAAGCGCCGATTGTGAAAGATTCACCACCAACTATGTTCACTTCAAGAACCCATGAGTCAGCCTCAACATCTGCTACATCAATGACATACTCATCGTTTTCCGCAAGATATGTATCATGAAGAATCTTTTCTCCGTCAACAATTTTGTACACATTGTATGATTCGACGTCCTCTTCTCCGTTCTTTACCCAAGTCAGTTTATCACCATCCTGATAGAACTCCATGTTAACTGCAGCAGTATAAACTTCGATTTTCATGGTCTCTGTTTTCGTTCCATAGTAGTTGTTGTCAACGATTGTCGCAATCACTTCATAATCGCCGACTTCTATTGGGGCAGTAGTGCTCCCAGCATAAGTCAATGTGTAGTTCAACCCTTCAGGATTAGTTGTTACTGTAACATGTTTCTGTGACCCGTTATGAGTATGAGTCAGGTTAGTAATTGTAACCGGTGCAAGTGCTTTATTGATAGTCAATGTTTCAGTGTTTGACCCCTGATAGTTATCATCCACAATTGTAGCTACAACTGTATAATCACCGGCATTTACAGGCAGGTTAGAACTTCCGTTGTAAGTGACAGTGGTAGTCAAACCAGAAGGCGTTGTGCCGATTGTTGCGGGTTTATCTGATCCGTCATAAGTGTGAATCAAGTCAGTGATGTTTACAGTTGCAGTAGCTTTTGTGATATTAAAAGTCTGAACTGCATAAACAGGCGCGTAGTTTTCGTTACCAATCTGTGTTGCTGTAATTGTAACTGTTCCTACATTTCCAGGAACAAGGTTAGAACCGCTTACAGAACAGATTGAAGAATCTGAAGAAGAGTATGTAACAGTCAAACCTGAAGACGCCGTTGCACCGCCCGCAAATGCCGGTGTTCCGTACACTTTGTCTCCCGGATTCGGGAAGTTGATAGTTTGAACAACTTTTTCTGTAAGCTGGAAGTCGAAAGATTCAAGAATACCGCCTTCGGCAGAAACCACAGTCCCTTTAGTATATTTTGTATAAACATGAACCGCGTCAACCGAAATTGGCGTATCCAGAGTCAAAATATAAGTATATGGGTCGTTCGCTTTTGGAGACACAGCTGTAACTGTCAGGTTATTCTCTACTTCGTTAGCGAGAGTCTCTTTTACCGCAAACTCAGAGTGCTTACCGATAGGATCCGCCATTGGAATATCAAATGTAACTTCAACAGTATTTGTTGTTTTCGCGCCATCAACAAAGTTAGGAATTCCCGGAGGAGATACGTGAACGGCTGCAGTTTCTTTTACAAGAGCATAAGTGTCGTCCTTAAAGCCGAACTCAAAATCACCAACATTATTACCAAACGCACCTGAAGCTTCGTAAATCACACGGAAGTTGGCATCTGTCACGATTGTAGGAGCTGCCGTAATTTCCAGTCCTTTGACACCGTTGTTGTACTGGTAAAGTTTTCCTTCAGCAGGAAGCGACTCAACTGTACAAATTTTTGCTCCGGCATCACCACCGGTATAACGGAGCGTAATTGTGCGTTTTTTGTTCTGTGCTAGATAATTCGTTGAAGGAACAGCCACAAGAGGTGGAGTATTTGAGGTTTCAAATGCGTTAATCTGAGACCAGGTTGTTCCAGTTGCATTTTCTGCCATAACTACCCAATAATATTTCTGCCCAACTACAAGGTCGTTAACTGTGTACGAGGTAGAGCCGTCCGTAATGTCGATAACTGTACTAAGCTCCGGCATGGAGTACATCCGGGATGCAACTTTCGAATACATCAATCGGTATTTCGTGGCATTCTGCACAGACGTCCAGCTCAGTTCCACTGAAGTAGGGGTTAATGCCTCGTGTGCCGGAGAGGTCTGATATGGAATGCCCGGCTCGGGGACAGCAAGGCTTTCTGTAAGAATTACCGGCTCATAAATGGCATTTGAATTCAAAGTGTAGCTGTTTCCCTTCGGCGTATAACTTATCGCCTGCTGATTTTTTAAAGAGTTTTGGAGGTAGCTGTACTTAACCCCTTTAGTTCCGTCCTGATTTTCAATTCCTATGGTGGCACTTTGCCCGAAATTATTGTTTAAACTTCTATCTACAAGCAGACGATACTGAGTCTGAATTTTATTCGACCCCTCGTACAAAACTGCCTGAAAGGTTCCCATCGGCGAACTGTCATTAAACAGCATGTTAGTCCATTGAACCACCAGTTTGCGGGTTGGTGAAGCGCCGTAAACCGCATAACTGACCCTGCTCTGTGCATCAAAATAGGACGCAAGCGGTGTAGAATCACCATCAGAAATTTTCATATTATCCCAAAACGGTGCAATAAAGTTATCGGGAGGATTTCCACTTGGTATAGATTGGTTACTATAACTATTTTTCCCCGGTGAATTGTGCCCTAACAAAAGCAGACCATTAGTAGTAACACTAAACTTACTGTAGGGTTGCCCATAAAAATTAAAATTAAAGCCGATGTCAATCAAATCACTAACACCATTGTTCAAGTCCGAAAAGGAGGTGATTTCTGTTTCTAAAATTTTTGTCTCGTTTGGAATAGCATTCACATTGCAGATAGCCATCGTCAGCATCAACAACGTAAATATCCTTTTCATTCTTCTCATTGTTACTCCTCGGTTTAAATTAGATGTGTCTCCTTTTTTCAAAGGACGCGGTACTATTAGTGCATTTTTCACATTTTCAAACTATTTTAGTTTTTTTCTATGTTAAGACTGTGTCAAAATTGAGATACCAAGGTGCAGAAGTGAGAAATTGAATAAGAAGCAACAAAAGCAGATTTTTTACACTTTTTATAAACGTCTTTATCATTTTACAAAAAAAAACGGCTCGAAACGAATTTCGAGCCGTTAAACTG
>DDLT01000197.1 GCA_002340265.1 Lentisphaeria bacterium UBA2565
ACAGGCTTTGTCCACAGTCTGATACATATAATTATATAATAATTAATATGTATAGGTTGACCTATTAAACCAGTGCATGTTATAAAATGATATACATGAGTAGGTATATAATGTATTAACCTTTACTTATTTGTTGTCGCCTTTGTACTTCTTTGTTGTTAAGTAGGTTAGGGGGGATTGTGGTGCAGGTCATCTTTAAAAACCGTACACCCTTAAAACCGTACGCTATTTAACCCAATCACCTACCGTTGTAAATCGAACTCCAAGTATTTTTTCGATTTGACGTAAGCTTTTGCCATCCTTTCTTAACTGAATTGCTATTGGTTTGAGCTTATCTCGCCTTTCCTTTTTTGCTCCTGGCACTGCTTTTGGAGGACGCCCACAATGACCTTTTGTCTTCTTCCCTAATTTGGTTTGATAGCTTTGAACAACATCAAAAGGTGCATCAGGACGAAGGCCTGTCGCCAAAATTACGTTTCCTTTCATTTTCATTAGCGTTCTAAGTTGCCTATTGTTTGGAAGGTCAGAATCTGCGGTTCCATTATAATTAGCTCCTCGGATAAAACGATTGCGAGTATCTGTAACAACAACAACGATACGGTTCGGGTACTTGTATGCAAGGGTATTGGCTAGCTTAATGGCTTCTTCAAGGCTGTGCCTATTGTGGAGTTTAGTTCCTGATACAACTTCAGTGAAACATTTATGGTGTTCTATACGTCGCTTTTTGAGGCTGTATAACAATCGTCTTTTTCGCTGTTTAAGATGGCCTTCCTTTAGTTGCTTGTAAGTTGATTCACGCATATAGGGAATGCACAGTAATTTTTTCCGGTAGTGCTTTTTGAATTCTCCAATATGTTTGATGACATCTGTTACTTGGTAGTTTTGTTCTGTGGAATTTTTTGATTTTTTACGTTTTCTCATTCTATAAGTCTTTTTCATTACTTTCACCTCTTTCTACACTTTCTATTTTTACAAAAGAATTATTAAGAAGGCTTAAGGATGCCCATTGCTTCAGGACCGCCTTATAACCCACATACTATATTATCGGAATTTGTTGTCAAAGATTTGGATGAAAAAACGAAAAAAGTTAATTTTTTTTATAAAATTGCAAATATTTATAGCGTAATTGTAAAGAATTGTTGAGTAAAACTCTAGAATTAACTATTAACGACAGCGCATACAAGTCGTGAATGAGGCTCTTATATTTGTCTATTGGTATAGTTGGATTGATTATTTGAAATGGCCCTTTGTTTTTGTTGAAGATTGTCCAACTTCTATTAGTTTACATTTTGTAACTTAACAGAGCCACTTGTTTTTAATTATAGTTTGCAGACTTCAAATTTAATGAGGAGTATGTAAATATTTCTAATTAATCTAATCAGTTACTTCCATATTTTTACTAACAAAATTGCAATGGAGATTTAAATATGATTACGAAAATACCAGCTAAGATAAAACTAAGTTTTTTATTAATATTACCACTCCTGCTCTTTTCCGCAGATTATAAGCCCATTATTCTATCAGATGAGCATCAACACGATATTTGGGGAACTATGCCAAGAGACCAAATTAAGAAATTCAGAGCTTTTACAGTCTCGTTTGATGGCAAGGATGATTCTGACTTAGATGGTGATGAAGACGAGCATGACAAGTTTGGGCAACCTGAATGGGTTGCATATCACATTAAGAAAGGAGGAAATCAAGGTAAAGCTCCTAACAGACCTTCACCATGGATTGAGGATAAGGCTTTAGCCGAATTGGCTCCAAGTGATGATACTTATAAACACTCAGGGTACTCTAGAGGTCATCTGTGCATGAAGAAGATTGCATGGAGGCTGGGGGCCAATGCAGACTGGAATACTCACACTACTTTAAACGCTTGCCCGCAAATACAAGGGTTTAATTCCGGAATTTGGTTGGATATGGAATACAAAACAGCGAGCTGGGCTGATAAATATAATGATGTGTGGGTTATTTGTGGCCCTGCGTGGATAAAGAGCAAAGACGTTACATATATTGGTGACGAGAACGAAATGAAGATACCCATCCCACATTTCTTTTGGAAAATAGTAATAAAAAAAAGTGAGGAGAAATTAGACTCTTTGGCTTTTTTATACCCTCATAAAGCCATTGGTAAAAGCAAGGATAGTAAAAGCAAATATAGGCATGAAGATTACTTGGTGTCAGTGAATGAGATTGAAGAAGTCACAGGTTTAGACTTCTTTACTAATCTTGATGATGAGAAGGAAGACGCTTTGGAGGGTGAAAAAGCGGACGCTATATGGGAATAGTAGAGATTGGTTTTGTTATTGTTTCTTTTATGGAAATTCTTATAGGGTTAAACTACTTATAATGTTAGTACATTATGAAATCCAGCGGCGGCAATTTCCAGTGCCCGTTTGGCGAAGGCTTGACCTTTGACATCGCGAAAGTTTTCGATTTCGTTGTAGCTTTCGTAAAGTTCTTCTACAGAGATGTTGCGGACGGGAAGAAATGAAGCAGGATTTTTGATTATGGCGACGGCTTCGCTGAGATTGGTGATGCCGAATATGGTGATGCCATTGATGGTGGCGGCTTCTCCGGCATTTTCGGCTGGAACTAATAGTGCACGTGCACCTTTCTGTCTGGCGTGAATGGCGGTGGGAAGTATGCCTTTTACAGGGCGAACGGTTCCGTCTAAACGAAGTTCTCCGACGGACATGACGCCGTTGAGTTGCTGCTTTGGTAAACCTTCGGCGGCGGCAATCATGGCGAGGGCAATCGGCAGGTCGAATGATGCGCCTTCTTTGCGGACGTCGGCGGGACTGAGGGAGATGACGGTGGTGCCGTCGGGATGAGGCAGGCCGCTAT
>DDLT01000206.1 GCA_002340265.1 Lentisphaeria bacterium UBA2565
ACCGCTCCGGCGGTTCGTGTGGCAATTGGAGAAGAGTTCGGTATTGAAGCAGGTGCGATTTCTACCGGTAAAATGGTAACCGCATTGAGAATGATGGGCTTTGATAAAGTCTTTGATACCGATTTCTCTGCCGACCTAACAATTATGGAAGAAACTACCGAGTTTCTGGAACGTTTGAACAAAGGTGAAAACCTGCCGATTCTGACATCTTGTTGTCCGGGTTGGGTGAAGTTCTTTGAACATCAGTTCCCTGATCTTCTACATATTCCATCAACTGCTAAGTCTCCACAGCAAATGTTTGGTGCGGTGGCAAAAAGCTACTACGCTGAAAAAATCGGTGTAAAACCGGAAGACATGGTTGTGGTTTCCGTGATGCCTTGTCTGGCGAAAAAGTACGAAGCGAACCGTGAAGAGTTTGCAAATGACGGCGTAAAAGACGTTGATCTTGTACTTTCTACCCGCGAATTGGCTGTAATGATTCAGGAAGCCGGTCTGGCGTTTACGGAACTTGATGATAGCAATTATGACAATCCGCTTGGAGAGTCTACGGGTGCCGCGGTTATTTTCGGTGCAACGGGTGGCGTTCTTGAAGCCGCACTTCGTACAGCTGCCGATTGGGTGACTGGTGAAGACCTGAAAGAAGTTGACTTTGAAGCTGTTCGCGGACTTGAGGGTATTAAAGAGGCGAGTGTGGAAGTTGCCGGAATTACGGTAAAAGCCGCAATTGCATCAGGACTTGGTAATGCCCGTAAACTTCTTGAAAAGATTCAGGCGGGCGAGTGTGATTATCACATCATCGAGATTATGGCGTGTCCGGGTGGATGTCTGAATGGTGGCGGTCAGCCGTATATTCGAGGTGACGAAACGATTCTTCAGAAACGTATGGAAGCGATTTATCGTGATGATAAAAACAGCGTCATTCGCAAGTCACACGAGAATCCATCAATTAAGAAAATCTATGAAGAGTTCTTCGAAAAGCCGGGAAGTCACAAGGCTCATGAGCTACTTCATACATCATATAAAGAGCGTCATGTAAAATAAACGTGACTACTTTTGATAAAAAACCTTTCGGAATCTCATTTTCGAAAGGTTTTTTTGTAAATGGTGTTATAAAGTTCGGTAATTTTGAGTACTTTCATATTAAACAAACTTAAATAAAACAAGGAGATTGAATTGAACACGCGAAACTTACTTTACAGTTCTGTCGCATTAGGTATGGCGGCGATGACACAGCAGGCTACTGCAGAAAAAATACCTGCTCGACCAAATATTCTATTTATCTTTTCAGACGATCATTGTCATGAAGAGATTAATGCATTGGGGAATAAGGAAATCATCACTCCAAATATGGATAAACTGGTGCAAAATGGAACCACTTTTACCAATACATTTAACTCGGGTGCTTGGTCTATGGGCGTTTGTCTTGCCAGTCGAACTATGATTTTTAGTGGGGTGCAGGTTTGGGACGCGGCCAAACTAAATCTCAAAGAGCACGAAAAGCAGGGACGCTTCTGGCCACAGTTGATGCAGAAGGCTGGTTATGAAACCTACTTTGCAGGTAAGTGGCATGTGGGTAAAAATGATATGGGTCTTTGTCAGCGTCTTTTTGTGAATACTAAGAATATTCGTAAAAATATGCCGAACCAGACAAAGTCAGGCTATAATCGTCCAAAAAGTGAAGATGACAAAAGCTGGCTACCTTGGGATAAGTCGAAAGGCGGACACTGGAAAGGTGGAAAACATTGGAGTGAAGTGTTGGCGGATGACGGTATCAGCTTTTTGGATCAAACTAAAGATTCGGATAAACCATTTTGCATGACCCTATGTTTTAGTGCGCCACACGATCCGCGTCAGGCTCCGAAAGAGTATGTGGATATGTATCCGCTTGATAAAATCTCTCTTCCTAAATCTTACCTTGATGACTATCCATATCGTGAAAAAATCGGTTTGAAAAAGTTGCGTGACGAAAATCTAGCGCCGCACCCTCGAAGTGAACACGCGGTGAAAACTCATATTCAAGAGTACTATGCAATCACGACGCACATGGATACGCAGATTGGTCGAATCCTTGAACATTTGAAAGCAACTGGTCAGGATAAAAATACAATTGTTGTTTACTCTTCAGATCACGGCCTTGCGGTTGGAAAACATGGTTTGATGGGAAAACAGAACATGTATGATCACTCTCTTCGTCCACCGTTTATTGTGTCAGGTCCTGGAATTGCGAAAGATAAGAAAATTGATTCGATGATTTACCTCCAGGACATTTTCCCGACAGCACTTGAACTTGCGGGGACGGAAGTTCCTTCATACTTGAAGTTCAGTAGTGTTCTTCCGCTGTTGAAAGGAGACAAGTCTGCAGAACGTAAAGCTGTTTATGCGGCGTGGATGGATGTGCAACGTGCGGTGCGAACTGACAAGTACAAACTGATTTTTTATCCGAAAGCTAAAAAATGGCGTCTTTTTGACATTCAGAAAGATAAGGATGAAGTCAATGATCTAATTGATAATCCTGAGTTTGCTTCTGTAGTTACAGAGATGAAAAATACTATGAAGCAGCAGATGAAAGAGAATAACGATCCGATGTTGTCGAAAAAGCTCTTTTAAACCTGTTTTAGAGTTTTACAAAAATCCCGAAGTGTTAATTCGCTTCGGGATTTTTTGTTAATTCCTAAGGGACGTTCCAATCACTTTGGCTACTGTGGTCCCACGGTTCCAGACTGAGTGGAGTTTCTTGCCGGGAACGCGTAAAGACGAACCGTGCTTTAACAGATGAGGCTGATTTTCTATCATAATTTCCACTTCTCCCGAAATGACAGTGAACAGGTGATCGTGTTCATGTATGTGATCTGTCGTCGGTCCGCCGCCCTGTGGTTTGATGAACGCGACAGCACAATCGATAATCTCTTCGTCAAGCTCTGTTGCAAGAGGTAGAGCTTCAAAGCCTATATGATTTGGTGGAACAATTTTTTCCATAATGTTTTCTCCCGAAAGGTTCTGGTCCTTATCTTTGTTGTTAATAATCCGGATACAAGAATCTCGCGTTGAAGCTAGTTAGTTGACCAGAATTTTTCAACCTGTGATTCTTATTTATATGCAGTAAATAACAGAGAAAAATAATTGTGTGGGATATTCTATATATTATACGTGAGTTATGCTTTTTACATTCGGCGTATGAAACGTACATATCACAGGAGTTGCAGTGCCACAAGTCGGCGAACGAAGTTGTATAATTCAGCAACAACAGGAAGTGCTATAACTCACTGATAAAGTTGGAGTTTGGGACGATGATTATTTTTGATTTTTTATCTAGTATTAGAGGGAAATCTGATTAAGTTAATCGCCCGTGTAGAATTAGGGCTTTTTAACGCGACTACACGAAGATTTAAGATTTAAAATTTTCTAATGATTTTATTAACACTAATGAGAAAGGTATAATCGTGAGCAACGAGAATATTATCGTAAAAATTGACAACTCGGCTGAATGCCAGGTTAAAGCGTCTGTAACTGTTACACAGGCTGAGCTGAAAGCTACTTTCGACAAAGTAGTTAAAGAATTTTCTAAATTTGCCCAGATTCCAGGTTTCCGTAAAGGAAAAGCTCCAAAAGCTATGATTGTAAAAGCTTACGAGCAGAACATTGTTGGTGAAGTTCAAGAGCGCGTAACTAAAGCCGGCTACGAGCAGGTTTTCACTCAGAACGCTGATCTTAAACCAAGTGGTTACCCAAAAATGGTTCAGGCTGACTTCTCTATGGATGCAGACTACACTTTCGAAATGAGCTTCGACCTTGAGCCTTCTTTCGAACTTGGTGACTACAAATCTATCAAAGTAGCTGTTGAAGAAGTTGAAGTGACTGAAACAGAAGTTGCAGACGCACTTAAAGAACTTCAGGAACGTCAGAAGCGTATCGAAAAAGCGGGTGACGATGTAGAGTCTAAACTTGGCGATATGCTTAAACTTTCTTACGAAGGTAAAGTTGATGGTGACATCGACGAGGCAGCAGCACGCGTACTTAAAGCTGAAGAGAGCTGGATGATGATCGGCGATCCTGAAATGGTTCCAGGTATTAAAGAGTCTCTAGTTGGCGTAAAAGCTGGTGAAACTGTAGTTGACGAAGTTGAATTCCCGGCTGATTTCTACCAGACTGAACTTGCAGGTAAGAAAGCAACTTATACTTTCTCTATCGAAGAGGTTCACACTTCTATCGTTCCAGAAATCAACGATGAGTTTGCTCAGCAAGCTGGTCTTAAAGATGTTGCTGAACTTGAAGAAAAAATCAAAGACAGCCTACTTCAGTCTAAGAAAGCTGAAACTGAAAACAAAGCTCAGGAAGAAGCGGTTAACGCACTTCTAGAACTAACTGGTGATTTCGCGGTTTCTCCAACTCAGGTTGCAGAAGAGCTTAAAAACCTAAAAGAGAAGCCTGCAAACGCGACTAAAGAAGATGCAGAGCTTGAAGAAGAAGCGAAAAAACGCGTTCAGGGTTTCTACGCACTTCTAGAACTTGCAAAAGCTGAGAAAGTTGAAGTTTCTCCACAGGAAATGGAAGACCGCATCAAAGTAATGAGCTACTACAGCCAGAAGTCACCTTCTATCATGCAGAAACAGCTTCAGAAAGAAGGTCGCATGGGCGGTGTTGCAATGGAAATCACACTTGACAAAACTGTTAAGTGCCTGATGGATATCGCAACTGGCGCTGATTCAGCTGAGTAATATTATACTACGCTTGGTAAATTCCTTTGCATTTCTGAGTTGCCTCTGTAAACTAAAATGCATGAGGCTAAGCTAAGGAGTTTACCTGCTTTAAGTAGTTTCTACTGAATAATTCAGAATTCAGTTCTGATTAAGGAAACAAGGCGAAGCTGTATGAACATACTGCTAGCCGATGTTAACGAAAAGCAGAACAAATTCTGGATTAGAGGCCATTTCATTTTACAAAATGCAAACTTTTTTAGTTTTAATTTACCTAAAAGCTTGCATGGAAGTAGAAATTTTATGTTCTAAATAGTTTAACTATAGAAGGTTAATAGCCGCTCAGTAGAAACTAAGTATATTAATATTCCTATTAAGGAGTGAGTCAAACTATGATTAATAATCAAATAACATCAAACTACGTGCCAATGGTGGTTGAACAGACCAGCACAGGTGAACGTGGTTATGATATTTTTTCACGTCTGTTGAAAGACCGTATTGTGATTCTGGGTACACCGATTGATGACAATGTGGCAAACCTGATTGTTGCACAGCTGCTGTTTCTACAGTCGGCTGATCCGAAGAAGGATATTGATTTCTACATCAACAGTCCTGGCGGTGTTGTAACTGCCGGTATGGCAATTTACGACACAATGCAGCTAATCAGCTGTGATATCAAAACCTACTGTATTGGTCAGTGTGCCAGTATGGGTGCTGTTCTGCTTGCGGGCGGAACTCCCGGCAAACGTTATGCGCTTCCAAACTCGCGTGTAATGATTCACCAGCCACTTGGCGGTGCGCAGGGACAGGCTTCGGATATCACAATTCAGGCTGAAGAAATTATGCGTATGAAAAAGTCTCTTAACAAGATTCTTTCTACACACACAGGTCAGACAATGGCGAAAATTAATCGCGATACTGACCGCGACAACTTTATGACTGCGGAAGAGGCGAAAGCTTACGGACTTGTTGATGAAGTTGTATCTGCTGCGGCAATTAAAAAGTAATACCACGCGTGGTAGTTTTTTGCATTCTTTATATGCCTTATTAAGGATAAAATTTATAATGCAAAAGTTAAGACTTCATGTAGTTAAAGTATAAATTACTTTTTGAAAATAATTCAAGGGCTGAGCGGTCTGTCCGTTCAGCCTTTTTTTTGAGGATTTTATTATGGCAAACAAAAAAGACGAAATACCAACCTGCAGCTTTTGTGGTCGCAGTGCCGAAATGGTAAACGACTTGATCTCAAGCCCACTTGGTACACGCATCTGTGACGAGTGTATTATCACCTGCAATATGATGATTGGCGGCGAACTGCCGAAAACCGGTGATCTTGCAGAACCGCAGGACAAAACCACATCGCTTACAGTGCCTAATCCGAAAGAGATTAAAGGTTTTCTTGATGACTATGTAATTGGTCAGGACTTTGTGAAACGCGTTCTTGCGGTAAGTGTTTACAATCATTACAAACGTCTGATCTATCAGCAGAGTCATCAGGATGAGGATTTTATCGAAATCGAAAAGAGCAATGTACTTCTTCTTGGTCCAACCGGAACAGGTAAAACTCTTGTGGCAAAAACTCTGGCAAAAATTCTTGATGTGCCTTTCACAGTTTGCGATGCGACCACTCTGACCGAAGCCGGATATGTTGGTGACGATGTGGAAAACATTTTGGTTCGTCTGCTTCAAGCGGCGGATTATGATGTGGAAAAAGCGCAGCACGGAATCATCTATGTGGACGAGATTGATAAAATCGGTCGCCGCACAGAGAATGTCTCAATTACACGTGATGTATCGGGTGAGGGCGTTCAGCAGGCACTTTTGAAAATCATCGAAGGAACTGTGGCGAGCGTTCCGCCAAAAGGTGGACGTAAACATCCAAATCAGGAATGTATCCACCTTAACACAGAAAACATTCTATTTATCTGCGGTGGTGCATTTGTCGGACTTGATAAGATTATCAAACGACGTGTTAGCTCAAAAGGCAATCTTGGGTTCCAGACAGCGGTAACTGCCGAAGAAGAGAACACTAAGGTTGATCCGGAAGATCCGAACATCATGCGTCATGTGGAGCCGGAAGATTTGATTCACTTCGGACTGATTCCTGAATTCATCGGACGCCTTCCGGTAATGGCGAGCATGGAAAGTCTGAAAGAGAAAGATTTGATTCATA
>DDLT01000123.1 GCA_002340265.1 Lentisphaeria bacterium UBA2565
TGGTTGATGATTCTGGTTATGAACAAACATTCTTCCCGGAAGATGGCAATATTAATATTACTCCTTATGAACTGAAGCAGGGTTGGAATCTTATTGCTATCACTTCAGAAAAAGCAGATTTAAAGCCACTAAACGATGCGACTGCCGGTGTACTTTGGGGCTGGAATGGCTCCGCGTACGAAGTTGTTGATTCTGTCGAACCAACTGGTGCAGTCTGGGTTTATGCTATAGAAGATAAACAGGTGGCTGTATTTGGTTATAAGTCGAATGCGATAATTACACTGCAGACTGGCTGGAACATGTGTGGTCCAGTAGCAAATACGAAAGTACCAGAGGAGTCGAAAGCTGTGTACTCATGGAATTCAACTTATACAGAGATTGCCGACAAAAGTGAAACCTTGATAGAAGGTGTCGGATACTGGATTTTTGCTTATTAAACAATAACAAACCAATCTCTCTCCCTGACAGAATGAGTTGTTCTGTCTTTGGTCATCCCGAATTTCGGGATGACCTTTTTTGTTTCTCGCAAAATGATTGTTTGATTTTCGTACCGAAATCGCTAATTTGATAATTCATTAATTCAATTTTAAGGAGAAGTTATGGCGAATTTTGTGAAAGATAAAGTGATTATTGTGACTGGCGGTTCCAGTGGTTTCGGTCTTGCTACTGCAGAAATGCTGATTGAACTTGGGGCTAAAGTTGTCATTACCGGACGTAATAAAGAAAAGTTGACTTTGGCGGCTTCTGAAATAAACTCTGAAAACCTTCTGGCTGTTCAGGCGGATGCTACTGTTACGGTCGACTGGAAGAGGCTTATTGAAGTTGTTAAAGAACAGTTCGGTCGTATTGATGTGTTGGTTAATAATCACGGCGGTGGTGTGAAGATTGATTCTGTCGAGAATATGGATGATGAATCAATTCAGGGAGTTCTCGATATCAACCTGACTTCTACGATTAAAGGTTGTCGTGAGGTTGTTAAGGAGATGAAGACAGCAGGTGTTGGACATGTGGTTAATGTGGCGAGTGTTTGTGCGAAAAAGTCGTGGCCGCAGTGGTCGGTTTATACAGCGGCGAAAGCCGGTCTTCTGGGCTTTACAAAGTGCCTGCATCTGGAAATGGCGGAGTGGGGCGGTAAAGCGACTACTTTTATTCCCGCAGCAGCGAAGACTAATTTTTGCCAAGCGGCGGGTCTGGATGTTGAGTGGATGACTGGTTATCCGACTGCAGAGGATTTTGCTGGCTCTCTGGTTAACTGTATTAATGTTCCTGAGAATTGTGTGATTGAAGAGATGACGATTTGGGGAACGGCTCAGTCGAAGGATATCATTCCTCTATAATTAGTTGCAGGTTCACAAGTTGAAAGTTTTAAGGTTTTTAGCTCTGTATTATAGGAATTGTTCAGGGTCAGGCAGATTGTTTTAAATCTGCCTGATCCTTTTTTATTTAATCAAATCAGATAGTTTTACGTCTTTCGGGAGGAAGGTTGTTTCGCCGTTGTTTTCCTGTTTTGATCCCGGTGTTGAACGTCCGTTTTCTACGTAGAATTTTAGTAGTTTAGTTAGTTCTGCCACTTTTTCAGGGTTCTGCTTGTAAACGTTTTTGGTTTCGCCGATGTCATTCTTTAGATTGAAAAGCTGAATCGGTCCAAGACCCTGCTGCATTGCTTTTTCGCCTTTCGGTTGACTCCACCCGCATGAGCCAGTTCCGAGAATCAGTTTCCAGTCGCCTTTCTGAATTGCGAAAGATCCGTTAATTGAATGATGAATGACAGCTTCACGCTTATTATAGTTCATTGTTTTTCCCTGAAATGCCGGAAGTTGACTTAAACTGTCGACCGCGGCCGCATCGTCCAGCTTTGCTCCTACAATATCGGCACAGGTTGCGGTGAGGTCGACCTGACAGGCTAGTCCTTCGTATTTTGATCCGGCTTTGATTACTTTCGGCCATTTTACGATGTAAGGAATGCGGTGACCGGCCTCGTAAATATCGGCTTTGTGACCTCGAAATTTATAACCCGGCTCATGCCCGGCTTTCTGAAGTTCTCCAATTTTTGCGGCAGGTGAACAACCGTTGTCACTTGTAATAATTAGAAGGGTGTTTTCATCGACCCCGTTATCAACTAGAGCCTGAGCAACTTGCCCGATGTGGTGATCTACCTGCATGACAAAGTCCGCATAAGGATTGATGCCTGATTTTCCTTGAAACTCTTTAGTTGGAAGAATTGGAGTATGCGGCGCGGGAATCGGCATGTAGATAAAGAACGGTTTGTCAGTTTTAGACTTTTCTTCAATGTATTTTACAACTTTTCTGGTGAAGTTCGGCAGTACATCTTCATGAACAAAATCATCTCCAGTAGGTCCTTTTCGCCACCAAGAGTATTTACCTTTATTCACGGTGTCTTTGGTTGGAACCGAGGTCGGTTGACTGTTTTCGATGTAGACATAAGGCGGCATATCTAACGAACCGCAGTGACTGAAGCAGTAATCGAATCCATTGGCAATTGGTCCACGTTTTACAGGTTTTGAGAAGTCGACGGTTTTAGGTCCCGGTTTCTGATTTTCCATACCTTCTTTCAGTGCCCAGTCCCAGCCCAAATGCCATTTTCCGATACAGGCGGTGTCGTAGCCATTTTTCTTCAGAAGTGATGCGGCAGTTTCGCGTCCATCTTCGATAAGTGCGTTGCTGTATCCGAAAAGTACATGTTTTTTCAGGCGACTACGCCAGTTGTAGCGACCAGTTAAGATACTGTAGCGTGAAGGTGTACAGACAGCGGATGTGGAGTGCGTGTTGGTAAAAATCATACCTTCACTGGCAACTTTGTCAGTAAAAGGCGTTTTAATCTTAGACTCAGGATTCAGGCAACTTACGTCTCCGTAGCCCCAGTCATCGGCAAGAATGTAGATAATATTCGGGTTCTCGCTCTTGTCGGCTGCAAAGGCAGACATAGAGGCTAGGGCGGTTGTGGCTAGGAATGATTTTTTCATGTGTTCTCCTTGTACCAAATCTGGTATACGTGTTAAACTCTTTAAAAAGATGTTGTTTTACAACTGTGAAAAAGCGTCGAATAATTTAGTTTGTGAAAGAATTTAGCGAAGTTAATGATTTCTGCAAATGTTAAAAAACGGTGATAAAAATGTTGAGAGATGATGCACTTTTACAGTTTTCGGAATTTTTGAAACAGATTCCGGGCCGTTATTCTCTTAAGATGGAAAAAGGTTTTAAGGTTACTGTGGGGAAGTCGTGGAAAGAGTCTCCAAGCTGTTATGACTGTTTTCACCTGCTTTATCTGCATGAAGGACGCGGCAAATACATTATTGAAGATGAGGAGTTTGAAATTCTTCCACGTCGCATTGTGTTTATGTCAAATGATGTGACTCACTACACTCGACATGATAAAAGTTATCCGCCACGAATTACGACATCTTTCTTTTCACTTTGGGATAATGTGACTGGTGAAAAGGTACGTTTATCTCAGCCGTTTTATTCTGTGATAGATTGTGTTAATAGTGCGAAGTTTGCTGAAGAGTTTGATTCGCTATTTTATCATTTTTATTATGGAACGGGTGAATTAAGCCGGAATTACTGTTCGGTTTTACTTGAGAAGATTCTTTTCGATCTGTTTGCTGTTTCTAATAAAATGCTTAAGGATGACCGGGAAATTGACCCGCGTATTCGGAAGGTGATGCAGTTTTTAAATGGAAACCCGGATAATCGTCTGGATACGGCATCACTTGCGGCTATGGCTGGTATGTCGGCGGACTATTTCAGCCGCTTTTTTAAAAAGAGTACAGGTATGAGTTTGAAACATTTTCAGGTTTCAAGTCGTTTGCGTCATGCACATTATCTGCTGGAATACTCAGATATGCGAATTAATGAGATTGCGAGAACGCTTAACTATGCGGATGCGTATATTTTTTCTAAACAATTTAAAGAGTTTTACGGACTATCTCCTAAAGAACTAAGACAGGGAAAGCTTTAATGGTTTCTGAAAAACGAGTAAATTTGGACAAGGCGTTGAAGTGTGTGATTATTGCACAATGCTTCGGGTTGACTTCCGGCGTAGTTTTCGGAAACGGTTTTATGGCGTCATGGTTTAAGGAGATCGGTATTGAGAGTTCTGAGATTCTCTTTATTTTGGCTTTGCCGAGTGCGGTTGGGGCGTTCTCCGGAATTCCTGCAGCGCACTGGGCGGATCGTAAAGGTAAACTTTTCGTCGGTAATCTTGGTTCAGTAATCAACGCATTAGGATTGGGCGTGCTGGCACTTCCTGCTTTTTTTGATATTTCTCCCAAATTGGCGGCTTATCTTGGAGTATTTCTCAATAGTCTAGGTGGTTCGATTTTCGGTAGTAGCTGGTTTGGTTTGATTGGTCCGATAATTCCTAAAAGCTATCGTGGGCGATTTTTAGGTAATCTCCGTATTTCCTGGCAGTTTGTCAATATTATCCTTTCACTAATTGTCGTGCAGCTTCTGGCGGCGTATTCAGGACGAATGGTTTTCGGTTGTGTGTTGCTGACAGTTATGGGACTTGTTTTTGTGCGTACGATTCCGTACTTGATGATTCCTGAACGTCCTGATTATGCAGAAGCGGCAAAAACCGGACTCATAAAGTCTGTATTTACGCTGATGAAATGTCGAACTTATCGTAATTTTGTTTTTTATCTGTTTGTGTTTTACTTTTTAACTGGTTCGTTTGTAAACCTGTCTAAAATGCTGCAAATAGACGTACTGAAACTTGATAATTCGGTAGTTGTCGGTATCGGAACCACCATGTTTGTTGGAAGTATGATCGGTTTCTATTTAGGGGGGCAGATAGTAGATAAACTCAGTGCATTCAAAATGTTCTTTATCGGGCAGGTTATAAGTTCGGTCCTGATGCTTTTGGTTGTGTCACACCTGTTTATAGGATTCGAAACTGAACTTGTTGCGGTGGTAATGTTTTTGTTCGGGTTGACAGGTGCGGCTGTCGGAATTGCCAGTTCTGCTCATTTGTTTGCGGTAATGCCGCATTCTAACCGTTCGATGGGAACGACACTTGCTGGAGTAAGTACGGCTTTGGCACTTTTTCTTTCGGCGGTTATGGTTTCTAAAATTACCGATGTTTTCGGTATCTTTCCTATCGAAGGTTATTCTGTCTACGACATGATTATTGCAGTTCTTGGAACGACTCTTCTCCTAGCACTTCCGGCAATTAAATTACTTAAAAGATAATTTTTATGCCCTGCAAAAGTATAAGTAGACATCTTAAATGGAAATTGTTCATTTGTTTGTTACCTTAGAGTTTTAGCAACTCTAATAAAAATCCTAGCTGCTTATGTCAAAAACTGAATCAACTGAATTTAACCCTGAACTTCTGCATCACTATTTTGCGGAAACGGGTGAAGATGCTTTTGAAACGCCTATTTTCAGCGAATTGCAGGCGGTAGATGAGTCATATTGCGAGAAAGCATTTCACTCTGCTGGCGGGATGAAAAATATCTATAAGATTCGTGATTTAAGAACAGATCGTTTTGTGGCAATGGCAGAACCGAATAAAGAGGGCGGTTTGTCGGGACTTGAGGTCGAACAGTTTTTGCGTGAGGCTCGAATTACAGCGGCTCTGGATCATCCGAATATTGTGCCGATTTATGATATCGGACTGAATTCCGGCGGTGAGCCGTTTTTCACAATGAAGTTTATGAAGGGCTTAAGTCTGGATAAGATTCTTCGTGAAAAGTTTAAACTTAATCCTTATTATTCCAATCTCTTTGACCGTTCATTTTTTCTAGAGGCTTTTCTTAAAGTTTGTGAAGCAGTTTCTTATGCCCATTCCTGCGGGGTGGTTCACCTGGATGTTAAGCCTGCCAATATCATGATTGGAGATTATGGTGAGGTTTATGTGTGTGATTGGGGACTCGCTAAAATTCTCGATTCCAATAGTCCGGAATACAAAAATATTGTGCCACTTGATGAGGCGGTTTTGGGTGATATTACGTTGAGCGGGGAGGTGAAAGGTACACCTGGTTTTATGGCACCTGAACAGATTGATAAGAAGTTTGGAAAACGATCTGAACAAACCGATATTTACGCTCTTGGTGCGCTGCTTTATTCTATGTTGACATTTAGACGTCCTCTAGCTGATAAATCGCCGAAATTGTCGATGGATCAAACTGTGAAAGGCGATGTGCCGAGTCCGAAATCTCTCGTTCGAGATTTACCGGAAAGTCTTGAGGCCATTTGTATAAAATCGATGGCGGCAAAAAAAGAGAATCGCTACGAGTCGGTTGATGAACTTCTGGGCGATTTGCGTGCTTACCAGGAAGGTTTTGTGACGCAGGCGGAGGATGCTTCGGCTTTTAAAGTTCTTTATCTGTTAATTAAGCGTAACAGGTGGGTGGCGTTGATGATTCTGATGATTGTGCTTACCGGGTCACTTGTGGGTGGCGTGCTGGGAAGTATGATGATGAAGAATAAAATGGTGGCAACTCAGAAGATTGAACAGGCTGAACTTGTGGCAACAGAACTTGAGAAGAAGTTGCAAGAGGAGAGGGGGAAGCTGTTTGCTGATAGTGAACGTTTGAAACAGATGAAAGCGATTCGAGGTTCAGCATTAAGTCTAAGCGGAAAGGGGCAATTTGTTCAAACCCAAAAGCTGCCGTTTCGTTCTGGAACTTTGGCATTTTGGTTCAAACCTTTTAAAACCGAATCGGTTTATTCGAACTTTTTTCAACTGGGTGATTTTCGCTGGCATATCGATAATGCCCGGCGTAAACAACCCGGCGGTTTGGTTTCATCTGGCGGAGAAACCTATATAGAAGCTGAGTCGTTCGGCGGTCCTCTATGGGAAAAATGGCATCATTTTGCGATTGTTGTTTCGAAAAAGAGAGAAGTGAAATTTTATGTCGATGGTTTTTTAATGCGTCAGAAACAGAAATTTAAAGCGGGGGTTGGTTTGTCGCTGGGGCATTGGATTAATGCCAATTCCGTAGAGCGTTCTGCAAAAATGTCTATTGATGAGGTGAGTGTGTGGAATAAGGCTCTGAACCGTGAAGAGATCATAAAAGTTGCCAATCACTCACTGGAGGGGACAGAAGAGGGATTGGTTAGTTATTACAATTTTGATGGTGATGTCAAGAATAAATCATCGAACGAATACCACTTAGAAGTCTTCGGGGAAGTATTCTTCGAGAAATAGCTATTCAAGCATCTCTTTAAGGTTGCTGATTTCCGCCATCAGTTTTTGTTTTATGCGTGCACGGTAGATGTAAACTGTGCGTTTCTCCAAACCGAGCCGTTCGGCAGTGACCTCCGGAGCCTCTCCACTAAACTGCGATGTAAAGGCGTCGAGAGCTTTTTCGGAGATTCTTTCAGAGATATTCTCGAATGCCAGTTTTGAGATATGTCGATTCCACTGTTCGTCAATAATCTGCTCTATTTCCGGGCTGTGAAACTTCTCTTCAGCTTCCAGTTTTATCTCTTCCATTTTTGACTTTTTACTTTTGCTCTTCGTAATAAAAGTCAGTGTAGTATTTTGAGTGATTTTGTAGATCCAGCTCCTGAAACTACCTTTTCTCTGCTTTGAATCAAAGTTTTTAATACCTTTCCATATTCGTATCAAAGCTTGTTGATAGATGTCATCGGCATCCGGTTCATCTACGTTCATTGTTGTGATGATGGAGTAGATGAAATTTTTGTAGAAATGAATAAATTCTTCCCATGACTCTTCGCTGAGGTTCAGCTTCAGTTTTCTTACTAAAGTTTCTCTTGTTAAGTAAGTATCTGTCATAAAATCAACTTTTTTTATTTTCCTGTGTATAAATCTGCGTTTTTACTGAGTTGTCTTAATTAGACTGGTTCTAATTATATTTATGTGATAATTATAGAATAGAAATTAAAAACGTTAATTCAATGCGAATTGACAATAATTAAAAACTCAAAAGGGACGAAGGTATCATGGGTTTTGTAAAACGATTAGGCGGAGTTGCAATATTGACGGCGTCTGTTCTGCAGGCGGCGGACTTTTATGTGGCGACCGACGGAAGTGATTCAAATGCGGGTAGTGTAGATGCTCCTTATCAGACAATTTCAAAAGCAGTTTCTGTAATGGATGAGAACGATATCTGTCATGTTTATGGCGGAGTTTATCGTGAAACTGTGGATTTTTCCGGCAAAAGCGGTCTAACTGTCAAAGCAGTTGACGGTGAGCAGGTGACAGTTTCTGGTCTGGATGAGGTGTCGGGCTGGGTTAATGAATCTGGTAACATTTGGTACGCCTCTGTAGATGGTATGTTGACACGTGATATTACACTTAATAGTAATATTCCTTCTCGGACAGTCACGGCAAAAACCTTTGAAAGTCAGGTTTATAAAGATGATTCGGTTCAGTTCTTAGCACGCTGGCCTAATAAACAGAGTACTGATTACGCTGAGTTGATGACCAAAGATTGGTATGTGATGACTCAGGATGAGTGTGGAAACAGTGATCCTGAACAGTTCAGTTTTGCAGCAGAGACCTTGCCTGCTGAATGGGATGGGGCAGATTTTTCCAACGCCTACTTTTGGGCAAATGTTCAGAATGAATGGTGTTCGTGGATGGTTCCAGTTGCTAATTATGATTCTGTTAATCATAAGATGGAGCTTTCGACTTACTTCACGGCGGAAGATACCGTACATACATGGATTCGTACAAAACATCACCCAAGTATTAAAGATGGCCGCCCAAATGCAAGTAAGAAGCGTTATGGCCATGTAATTATTCTAGGTGCAAAAGTCTTGCTTGATGATGAAAATGAATTTTTCACCGATTTTGATAATAACCGTCTCTATATTTACAGTGCTGATCCGGCTTCTCATAACTACGAGGTTAAAACTCGTTCTTATGCGTTTTTGCTTCCTTCTACTGCTTCAAACATCACAATCGAAGATATTGATGTACGTTCGGCTACAGTGCAGATTGACGGTAATAATTGTGTGATTAAGGGCTCTACGCTCGATTTCCCAAGTTATGGTTATGCGCCGTATCTTAATAATATGTCAACTGCAGTACCTGGGCTAAGAAGTGTTGCTGTGAACGGAAGTAGCAATGTTTTCCGTGATTCAACTATTGAGAACTGTTTTGGTGGTGCTTTTGAGGTAAATGGTAGTGACAATTTTATTCACAACTGTGTAGCACGTAATCTGAATACAATGGCATCATGGCATAGTGGTATCGTGGTTTCCGGTATTCGCAACACTGTTTCAAATTCGACAGTTTCTAAAGTAGGTCGTAGTGGTTTTTCTATCACAAATGGTCGTAATGGTCGCGTGCTTTACAATGATGTATCCGATGTGGGTTATCTTACCGATGACCTTGGTGGACTGCATAGTTCACGTGACGCTCAGAATACCGAAATTGCCTACAACTGGTTTCACGATATTCAGACTGGTAACGCGATTTATATGGATAATTACAACTCGCACTATATCGTTCACCACAATGTAATCTGGAATGCGTTTGGTCATGGTGTAAACCACAACCGCCCGAGTAATCATAGTTTTATTATCAACAATACCGTTTTGGAAAATTGGGCAGGTTTTTCTGACTCAAGCTGGACAGGAATAATCGGTCAGCGCTTTGGACCATGGTCAGATGGAGATGAGAATGGAAAACAGCAGGACTCCAGTTATGGATCAATGTGGTTTAATAACCTTGCCCGTGGTGGTATTAAAAATAAAACGAACCGCAGATATTATGGTTTTCAAATCGCAAATAATGCTACATTGAGTAGTGATTTGTTAAACAGTCAGGTGTTTGATCCCACTGAGCATCAAGTTTCTTCAGCAGCAGACAGCGGGATTTATGTAAAAGGTATCACCAGTGAGTTTGTGAAAGATGGAAAACCTGATAAAGGAGCTTATGAAATTACCAATAGTTCTGCTGATGCAATGTGGACTGCTGGTCACGACTTTGATAATCCACCAGAACTTCCAGTTTTTAAAGAGTCTAAGTTGGTTTTCCGTAATCTGTTAAACAATGGAACGTTTTATTATGAAACTGCCAATGCCGCACCGGAGGGATGGAGCACAAGTTCTAATGTAGGTGATTCGATACTAGTTAAAAATTATGCTGGTTATAACGATCCTCCTGCCAACCAACGTAATAGTGTACTTACAAACAGTCTGAGCATTGAATCTTCTACTATAGATACCACTTTTGTGGAAAAATCAGTGACTGGTCTAGAATCAAAAAAATACTATAATTTCTCGGCGTATGTGCGTCTTTATCCACATGGAAGTGAAAAAGTCCCAACTGCGGAAGATATTGCAGCAGGTGTGGAAGATGTGACACTTTATGTGAAAGATTCAAATGGTGTAGAGCTTGGTTCTACTACAGTAACATCTTTTCCGAATTACGCAGGTAGTACTGATACCCAAGAGTGGTTTATGACAGAAGTCGCTTTTGAACTTCCTGAAGGGGAGACAGAAGTTACAGTTGGATTTAGTACTGACTTTGTGGGTAACTTCTTTGTGGATAATGTAGGACTTGCTCGTAAATTCTCACTGGCTCCGGTTGTTGATAGTGATACGATTCCTGCTAAAACGTTAATACACACCTCTACGCCTTTCTCGGTTGCCATGTCAGATGCAGATAGCAGTATTGTCAACTACAAATGGACAATCGATGGAACCACTTATGAAGGTAACAACCAAACTACTGTAAATCACACTTTTACAGAACTTAAAGAAAATGTTGAAGTCTCGGTTGTTGCAACTGACGAGTTTGGTGTGGAAAGTATGCCGCTTGTCAGAACTGTTGAGGTTGTTACAGAAGTTGACCCTACTTTGACTGCTTCGGATGTTATTCTTGATACTCAGGATATCAATGCGAACCCAGTGGTGATTCAGCCGTCTATTCGTGTCGATGTAGAGTACATCGGTTCCGCTTACGATACCTTGTCTCTATACATAGCTGAGAGTGAGCCTGTTAGCTTGGATACGCCTACTTTTGAGAAAAGCTCAATTACAGATTTTTCTGCACCTCATAAACTGTTTATTCCTTCGAATGCGGTGAAAGATGGTGTTAATTATCACTATGTAGTAGCTATTACCGGAAGCGGTAAAGATCCGATTCAGATTACAGGGACATTTACTATCGATCGTATGAATATGGTACCGTTTGCCGACAGTCGTGCATTGACTCATCTAGCTTCAAGTGACCGCCGCCTAAATGCCGGGACTATTAGTACATGGCAAAATTTATTACCTCATCAAGATGGATATGACGCTGTTACTGTTGGAACTGATCCAACTGTAAAAGATGATGAAGCATATACAGTTAAAGGTATGAAGTCTATACTTTTTAATCAAAATGGAATGGTAGTTAATACAACAACAGACACAGGAACGACAGCATTTGTAGCGGCACGTCGTCAGCAGGCAGAAGTTGATAGTGCTGAGGGTGATAAACATCAGCGTGTTTTATCGGTTTACGGGACAAAAAACGATTACACTGCCGGATCGGGCGGTTGGTCAATTATTGAAAGACTTGAGACTGGTTATATGAATGTATTTGACTCTAAAGTTATTGTTAAATCTGCATCAGACTATAAGCAAGGTCCGTTATATATTGGACGTAGCTCTAAAAAGAATGAAAATAGATATATTGGTGAGGTATTTGAAGTCGTTGTTTTTGACGAGGTGCTTTCTTCTGAAGAGTCAGCAGTTATTTCACAGTGGTTGACTGATAAGTGGGTCGGTGCATCTTTCCCACAGCCTACACTTGATTGGGATGGTGACGGAGTGACAAATGCTGATGAAATAACAGCTGGTACTGACCCGTCTGTCGAAGAGATTGAGTATCCTGAGATGAAGACCGAATGGCTTGCCCCTATTCAAAATAAGAGCAAGAAAAAATTGTGGTGGTCGATTCGTGTTGAACAGGGCGTGAAACATTATTTGATTCAGATTGACGGGCAGGATATCACTGTACCAGCTTCAAAACCTGACGGTGGGCTTTACGAAATTGATTTACCAGTTAAACAAGTTGTGAGTAATTTTTATGCGGTCGGCTACGACGGTACACAGCTGAGAGTTGGTGTATGGCAGCAGGACAGTGGTGCTGCTCCTCCGACAGATCCACTTGCTAATATTGATGAAAATTTACCATCGATTCTTATGATCGGTGACTCTATTTCTATCGGTTATGATGATGAGGTTCGTACAGCTATGAACGGTATTGCCAATATTGTTCACAACCCGGGTAATGGTGCTGATACACGTTATGGAGTCAATAAAATTGATGAATGGCTTTATCGTGAGTGGGATATAATTCACTTCAACTGGGGACTGCACGACCTGAAACGTCTCGATGGTTTAAATGTGGGTGTTGAAATTATGGATTACAAAGCAAACCTACAGACGATTATTGACCGTATGCGTGCGCTAAACCCGAATGCGAAACTGATTTTTGCAACGACGACACCATATCCTGATGGAGTTTCTCCAACACGTGATACAGAAGATGCGGCTAACTATAATACCGCAGCACTTGAGGTCATGAGTACAAATGGCATTGAGATAAACGATTTGTATGGATTAATGATGACGGAACTTGATACAAATGGTGATGGACTTGTTACCAATGCTGAAGACACAAAAAAGCTTCAGATTGATACTAATGTTCACTTTACAGATGCAGGTTCACAAATGCTTGCTGACGAAGTCGTAGTTGTGTTGAACTCAGCATTGAGTTCTACCCCAGCAGCTCCGGTGATGTCAACACTTTCACCTTCAAACTTTGTCGCTGACTCAGCTCAGCTAAATGGTCGCTTGACGAACTATGGCAACCAGGCTACATCAGTATGGGTTTACTGGGGTGATGACAATGCCGGTGAAGCCGCGGGAAATTGGGATAACTCATATAAACTTTCCGATGCGAACTCTGCTCCTGTCGATTATAACCATACCGTTTCAAGCTTGACTGACGGGACGCAGTACTATTACCGTTTTTATGCTACAAACAGTTCGGGCGATAGTTGGGGAGAAGTCGTTTCTTTCTATCCTGGTACAACATCGGTGACTCTTTCGGTTGATACTGACTTGCATATTACCCAGAACCCGGGTTTACCAGTTGCCGGCTTGGATCGTCTTATCGCGGGTAACAGGACTACCAACGGAGATTGTCGAATTTTTATAAAGTTCGATGACAGTGCTTTACCTGCAAATGCTATGGTGACAAAAGCAACTTTACGCCTATATCATTTTGAAGCTGCTGATAATAAAAATGAGGATGCCTATGTTCATAGCATTCAATCAGATTGGGATGTTAATACTGTAGCTTATAATCAGGCAATTAGTGCGGAACGTACTCATGTAGTCAGTAATAATTCGTATAACCAATATGTTGAAACCGATGTGACAAGTTTAATGAATTTAGATGCTGACCACTTTGGCTTCTCTATTCGTGGTCCGGAGAGTGGTACACAAACTGGCTCATATTTCCATTCATCGGAAAATACAAATAAACCAGAACTGGTGATTGAATACGCTGAAATTCTGACACCGGCACGTGGTGTAAGCTTTAAGCAAACTGGTTCTTTGGTGGAGTGGAGAGTTGAAGAAGAGTTTGATGTAAAAGAGTACCGCATTGTAGATGCGAATGGAAATGTGATTCTGACTGTAGTGGCAAACGGTTCAAACTCTTATTCGGAAATATTACCTGAAGGTGTGGGAACTGTTTACTTGGTGGTTGTTGACAATAGTGGAAATACGCAACGTTTTGATGCCGAGAATGGTAACGACATTTCAGTTGAGTATAAACTTTCTGAGGGCTGGAATTTGATTGCAGCTGTCGGAGACAACTCTGACTTTTCTGAATTGAAGAAGATTACTGCTGGTTCACTTTGGACTTGGGATGGCCAAAAATATGTTGCTGGCGATAATCCGCAAGCGCATGATGGAGTCTGGGTTTATTCCAAAACTGCACAAAGTGTGGTAGTACATGCAGACAAAGCAAATGCAACTGCGACATTGAGTCCGGGCTGGAACTTAGCTGGTCCTTCAAACAATGTGGCTGTACCGGGTAATGTCTTAGCAGTATATTCTTACGATTCTAAGTATGAATCAATCCTTGGTAATTACGACCTTTTATACAAAGGTATTGGTTACTGGTTCTTTGTGACTGAAGAGACACAAATAGAGTTGGATATAAAAGAATAAGTCTGAAACAATTGCTTAATTTTGAGCCTGTTTTGTTAATGCGTTAACAGAACAGGCTTTGTGTTTATGGCATGTCTTTCATACTTTTTTCTACTAAGTTGAAGAAAATGAGTCATGCAAAAACAAACCCTGCTTATAAAATAGTTTTATAAAAGTCTAACGTTCTAATTTTAGGGAGAAATAAAATGTGGCGACTTATAGTTGTGAACTTTTTTCTTTTTTTGCCGGTTATACGGGCTGAAGAAGTAGTAAGAAAAGCGAACCTGATAGTAACAGTCGATGAAAATGATCGAGCTATTCCAGTGGATAAGTTCTTTTACTCAGGAAGTAAAACAGAGGGTAAAAAGAAGAACACAAAAGTCACTAAAAAAAGGACATTTATCAATTTTGATTTAAAAGGTCTTAATAACAATAGACCCGTGAAAAAGGCGACATTTAATGCCTATTTTTTCGCTGAAAAAAGTCAACCTTACGGTAATGCGTTTCTGTATAATGTGACGGAGAAATGGAAAGGGAAAAATGTGAAGTTTGAGCAGAAGGCGGAACGGTTGATTTTGGCCATGCTGGTTGGGAAAGAAAGCGGATTCGTTTCTTTTGATATTACGCCATTTATGAAAAACTTTACAGCCGGAAAATCAACCACCTTTGGATTTTCTATTCGTGGCGAAGAACGTGGTTCCCGAACAGAGAAATGGTTCTACAGTGACAAGGCTGATAAAAAACACGTACCTTATCTGAGTATTGAATATGGTGATAAATTGAAAGAACAGAAAGTTCAGGAAGTCGATAAGGCTGCTACAGAAACAGCTAAATTGCCACATTCTTTAAACAATCACGGAATGGCAGTTTCTCTTAAGGATAATAATCTTGAATGGGTTGCCAAAAGTGAGAAGAAGATTAAACGATATCGCGTGTTTGACCTTACCAGCGGCAAACTTTTAACAGAATGCAATGCTATTGGAGCCGATATTTATTCTATCGAAGTTCCAAGTAAAACTAAAGTTAAACTGGTTGTGGATAGAAAAGATGGAAGTCACGAAGAGTTTAAGGTGCAGTAAAAGCTACCAGAAATTTTGAATTACTCGATGACAATTCACTCCCAGTAATTATTCGTGCAGTGGTTCTGCATGGATGGTGGCAAAAATTTGGTGCTTTTGTTTTACTTCTCGTTCAATGGCTGTGACATGATCGTGAGCTTCTTTGACGGTCATGTCTTTTTTCAGACGAATGTGAAAGGTGAGTTCGATATGGCTTCCGTATTCGTGAATATGAAAATGGTGAGCCCCACATTGATCTCCGACGTGCTTTTTACATATTTCTGTAACTGACCCAATTAAATCATCAGGAGCAGAACTGCCGATAAGCGGTTTTATGGCATCGGAAATGACTTCATAAGCTGCATGAAAAAGCAGACAGGATACAGCGATTCCAAGAAGTTGGTCAATGACTGGAATGAACGGTTTTGTAAATATCCCAATTAAAATTACCAACGAAGAGATGGCGTCGCTGCGGTGATGCCATGCTTCGGCCTTTAAAACCGACAGGTTGGTCTTCTTTGTAGCCCAGAAGGAAAACCTAGCCAGTGCTTCTTTAAATACAATTGAGGCTATGGTGACGGCAATGGCTACTATCCCAAACTTCACCTCTTCGTCAGACGCAAATTTTTTGATTGAATCGATTAGAAAATCAAAGGCAATTGAACCCAGCATTACACCGATAATAATCGAAGCGACAACCTCATAACGTTCGTGTCCGTACGGGTGTTTTTCATCAGGTTCGGCTTGGGACTGTTTGATTCCGATTAAAAGGACAAGAGAAGACAGTGAGTCTGAAAGTGTATGCCATGCATCCGCCATAAGTGCAATCGAACCTGACACAACACCAGCCCAGTATTTCAAGCCGAAAAGTAGCACATTAACGACAATTGAAAGGAACCCCTCAGCTTTGGCTAAATTGTTTTTTTCTTGTTTATTCATTGATTGGTTGCAGGTTTAAAGGTTGCAAGTTAAAAGTTATGTAGAAGTTATTATTTACCACCCTCATTTGGGAAGTTTTACTGTGAATATGCTTCCTTTTTCGGAGCCGTCACTATCAACATTTATTGTGCCGTGGTGAGCTTCAACAATACCCTTTACCAGACTTAGACCAAGTCCTAAACCATGTTTTGAACGGCTTGAATCACTTCGGTAAAGGCGATTGAAAATACGAATTTTTTCCTCTTCTGCAATACCGATTCCCTGATCTTGAATAGAAACTTCAGCCCAGTTGCCTTTATCTTTAATTATTACCCAGATCGTAGAGTTCTGATGACTATATTTTATGGCATTATCGAGTAGGTTGGCGAAAACCTGTTTTAAACGTGTTACATCAGCCTGAATTGTAATTTGTGAACTGAAATCCTTAAGTACACGAATGGACTGATCTTCTGCTACAATTTCATAAAGTTCGATAATTTTGCTTAGAAGAAGGTTTAGGTTAACCGATGATTTGTTCAGCTTTATTGCTCCTGATTCAATCTCTGCTACATCCATCATAGTATTCAGCATCTGTAACACATTGTCGGACTCTTCGAGACAGTCGCCTAATGCATCACGTAAATTGTCATTATCGTCAGAGAGCAGGGCGGTTTCGGCACTTCCGCGAAGACGGGTCATCGGTGTTCTAAGGTCGTGTGCCACATTATCAAGAGAGTTACGCATTGCATCGAAAATTTCTTCGTTTCGGTTTAACATGCGGTTGATTATACTCACAAGTTCGCGTAGCGCACCTTTAGCATGTTTTTTACTTTCCACGCGTCCGCGCATTTCACCGGTTTGAAGAATTTTATGAACTGTTTTAACAATATTACGAATCGGTTTGATGGCGCGATACGTCAAAATTATTCCCACAAAGATTCCCAAAAGCAAAATCGGGATGGCATTGTTGATGAAAATTTGCCGCAATGAGTTGATGAAAATGATACTTTGAGGTGTTTTCTTCCCGAACTGAAGAGTTGATCTGTTGCTTAGTTTCAACGATTTGACAATCCAGCGGTTTTTCCCGTCAACTGTTTTCCAGCTGTCGTTTAGGTCAATTGGAATGGCTTCCATCTCTTCTTTATAGTCATTCGAATTATGCTGAGAATTGGAGACCAGTTCGACGGTGCTGATGGGATTAACGATTCGAATAAAGATTAGCTCATTGGGGAGTTTTGATTCTTTTAGAAACTCCTGTTGTAACGAGTCGTCATGGCGATAGTAAAGGTCTTTGTATTTGTTGATCTGAACAGTCACAAGTTCATCATCTTTCTGATTCATGGCCTGCTCAAAAAGATGAAGGGTAAAATAGAAAAGCGACGTCACGGTTATCAGAAAAAATAGTCCGAACCATAACGCCAGCTTTACACTGAAAGATATTCCAATATAACTACCTTGTTTTGAGGACATATCCCATACCTCTGACTGTCTGAAGCATTTTGAAGTCAAAGTCTTTATCTATTTTGTTTCTAAGGCGACAAACCAATACATCGACAACATTAGTTTGCGGATCAAAATCGTATTCGTAAACATGTTCCAGAATTGCCGTTTTGGTGACAATACGTCCGCTGTTTCGCATCATGTATTCCAGAAGCTGAAACTCTTTCGGTTTGATATCAATCTTGATTTCGTCACGATGAACTTCGCGAGTGTCTAGGTCTAGAGTTAATTGACCGACTTGAATCAGAGAAGTCGTAGGTTCGGCAATATCATTGACACGGCGGAGCAGGGCGTTGATTCTGGCAAGAAGTTCGGAAAATGAAAACGGTTTACACATATAGTCATCACCACCAGCCTGAAGTCCACGAATTCGATCATCCACTTCACGTTTGGCACTTAGAAAAATTACCGGCGTTTTTACACCGCGTTTACGAAACTTCTCCACTAGTGATAAACCATCAAGTTTTGGAAGCATAATATCGACAACTGCAATGTCATAACTTACCGATCCCCACATAATCGAGGCTTCTTTTCCGTCCGGCGCAATGTCAACCGCAAAACCTGACTGTCTTAAACCTTTTGCCGCAAAATCGGCAATTTTCTTATCATCTTCAACCAAAAGAATACGCATATTTTTCTCCACTTTTAAGTAAAATCAGTTTACCTAACTTACGGAAAATAGGGCGCTTTTCAATATTCTTATTCAGCTAAACTAGTGATTCTGCTGTTTTTGCTTGCATTTCTGCAAAATAATATGACCTTGACCTCGTTGTAATTAATGAACCCAATTACCTAATTTAAGGATTTTTTTATATGGAACCAGCTTTTGAAAAATTCAGCGACGGACTTGTTCCGGTTGTTGTTCAGGACTTTAAGTCCAAGGATGTATTGATGATGGCCTATGTGAGTAAAGAGGCTTACGAGAAAACTGTGGAAACAGGATTGGCTACTTATTGGAGCCGTTCACGAAAAGAGATTTGGGTGAAAGGTCTGACTTCTGGAAATACTCAGAATATCAAGGAAATTCGAATCGACTGTGATCGCGATACTTTGCTTTATGTGGTTGAACAAATCGGTGGCGCAGCTTGTCACGAAGGCTATAAAAGCTGTTTCTTTCGTAAGCTGGAAGAGTCAGATTACGTAGTGGAAGGTGAACGTGTTTTCGATCCGAAGAAGGTTTATAACAAATAGTTTTTAGTTGTTAGATCGCTTTATTGCTTCGACTAATTCAAAGCAATAAAGCATTAACGCAATGGAGCAATTTCTGTTAGAATTCGATATTTTTGTCCACTTTTACGATGACAAAATATTCGGAATCTTTTAGTAGGTCGGTTCCATCACTTGGAAGAATCTTGTTGTAAGCCGAAGACGGAACGCCAATCATTGCACCTGAGATATCTTCGTGTAGGAAAAGTTTATCCTGATCTTGTAGGATGGCGCGACCATGATGACAGCGAAGTTGTACTTTTTCATCATTTTCGTCGGCGTATTTGGCAAAAACTACACAGAATTTTTTGCCTTGAATATGTTGTAAATTCATTACTTTCTCCAGTGTGTTTGATTCAATTTATTGCTCTTAAAATTGGTCAAAAAATAGTAATTGATAGTTTTTTTTGTAAAAAGAGCGGAATTTGTGAAATTGTAGTAATAATTGGGATATTAAAGAGGTAATTATGCTTGTTGGAATTGGTACAGATATTGTGGAAATTGCAAGAATCGAAAAGGTGATTGAAAAGCACGGTCTTGATTTTATTAAGCGAATTCTGACAGATTCTGAATACAAAATTGCCGAGTCGAAGAACTTTGCCATTGAACACCTTGCCGGGCGCTGGGCTTGTAAGGAAAGTGTGGCGAAGGCTCTTGGATGCGGTATCGGCGAAAGTTGCAATTGGCATGATATTGAGATTTTTTACGGTAAACAAGGTGGTCCTGAAGTGGAACTGAAAGGATCAGCTTATGATACTGCCAGACGAAAAGATATTGTCCGCTTAAAGATTTCCATCAGCCACGAAAAGAACTACGCCACAGCTATGGCAGTAGCGGTAAGCTGCTAGATCGGTTATTAGTCAGCAGTTTTTTCGATTACGCTTTGCTGAATTATTATGATTTCTAACCAACAAACCAACTAGCTAACGAACTAACTAATAAAATAGAAAAATGCTTTACATATTAGAACTTATTGGAACAATGGCATTTGCGATTTCCGGTGTAATGGCAAGTCTCGGACGACGCCCGGACTGGATTGGTGCCATGATCATGGCTTTTGTAACCGCAATTGGCGGTGGAGTTATTCGAGACGCGATTATCGGACACGGTTCTGTCGCATTTCGTGATCCGAATATATTTTATGTCACGTTTGTGTCCGCTATTATTGCAATGAGCATGTCGGACAAAATCGAACGAATCGGTCGAACACTAGCAGTCGCAGATGCGGTCGGTCTGGGACTTTTCAACAGTGCCGGTTTAGTTATGGCACTTTCTGTAACCGACAGCCCGATACCGTACGCATTTGCGTTGGTTCTAGGAGCTGTGACAGGTTGTGGCGGCGGTATTGTTCGTGACGTACTTTGCGCTAGAATGCCAGCTCTTTTACGACCTCGTGAAGTCTATATCAGTGCTTGCCTTGCAGGTGGTATTGTAGGACTTATCTGTTTCACAAGCGGTTGCCAACTTGAAACTGTCGGTATTGTGACAGCCGTTGTCACGCTTGTAATTCGTCTGCTGGCAATTCGCTTCAATTGGCGCCTTCCGGCTGTAAAACATAGAAAATAAATCGATTTAACGGCTTGTCAGCTCAGAGAACAGTTTCGTTATCTTTTCTGCGAGTTTTGGTTCCGATGTGTAAAGTGCACCGTCTTGATTCATAAATGTGGTTTCAGGACGGTTCAGGTTTAACGGTTTTCCTAGTATGTTTGTTGCAGGAAGTTTTAACTCGTTGAAGATGCAGTTTGTTGCGGCATAGTCCCAGATTGAACCTCCGCCTGCTGTCGGCTTTGGAAATTTAAAATAGCAGGCTGGAGCGTTTTCAATCGTCCAAATTGCGTTCATTACAGCTCCCGCCTGAACGAGTTGATTAACCCGCCCAAAACCTTCTTCACTTAGCATTGATTTTAAACCTTCCACAACTTTGTCAAAACAGTCAAATTTTGTAAAGCTGTTGTCAGTATAGAAATTGAAGGTTTTCCTGTTTCGTTTTAGTTCTAAAGGTTTACCGTTTTTGAATGCTCCACCGCCTTTAAAAGCGTGGTACAGGTTGCCTGTTATCGGATCGCAAACAACACCAATCTGTGGTTTACCAGCTTTGGATATTAGGGCAATGGACACAGAGTAACCGCTGAGATTTCTTGTAAATGGAAGTGTCCCATCCAATGGATCGATACACCAGAAAAACTCTTTGGTAAGTCGACTTTTACCATCATTTTCCTCTTCAGTTAAAAGTCCCAAATCATACTTTTTAATCGTAGGATTGAGAATTTCAAGAATAGCATTTTGGCTTGCCAGATCGACTTCAGTAAAGATTTGCGAACCATAGCTATCACCACCTTCTTTCATCGAAATATGAATCTTTTGTCGCGGAAAGTTGGCAATTATCTCACCCGCAGTTTTTGCCGCCTGAATCGCATGTCTACAAAGATGCTCTAGTTGTTTTATATTCATTTAAAAATCCTCAATCTACAATCCGCATTCAGCAATTACTTTTTGTGTCACCCGTTCACTATAGCTATTAATCTTCCAGTGTCCTGGACTCCAGCCTTTTAGAAAACGGTGAAAGTCAGCCCAGGCATAATAGAACATTTTACGCCACTCTTTTTCTAAGTCGTTCGGATCAACAGGTTTGTTTTGACGTTTGATCGCTCTTTTTAACTCTTCAAAGTAGCAATTCAGCAGCTCGGATTCCAATCGTTCGCAATCCTCTTCGTAAAGACAACTTCCGATAAAGTAGGCTAAATCTTTTACGCCGACGCCTCCACCGACATACTGAAAGTCAACTGCTGCAACTTTTCCATCATTTCCAAAACAGAAATTTGCTAGCTTTGCATCGCCATGGACAAAGGTCTGATATTTGCAATCTTTAAGAATTTGGTCAATTTGTGACGCGGCCGCCTTTAGGTTTTTATCAGAAAGTACGTTCAGTTCATCTGGTCTGGTTTCAAGATGCCAATAGGTTCCAGTTTCCCATAAGCCAGTTGGTTTTTCCTGAATAAATGTGGCATGAAAGTTTGCCAGCCATTTGATGCATGATTCAATATCTTGCCAGTCAACAGAAGTTTTACGAAAAGGAAAACCGGCATCATTCAGGTCTTCGAGAACTAAAAGCACCTGTTCTCCCTTAGTTTCCATCGTCAGGCAGTGAGGAATTCGGCAAAAGTCATCGCAAAGATGGCTGAAGTTCTTATACCAGTTCATTTCGACATGATATGAATTCACCTTTCTCTGATGCGAGAAATCTGTAACCCAGCCGCGGGGATGATGTTTTTCGTCAGGATAACGGATATTTTTGATCACTACACTATGATGTGATGAATCTTTTAATCCATAGCGGGAAATCATACCATAGCCACTCCAGAGCTCTTGAATATCTTCAATAAGAAAGAGGTCGGAAGCTCTGGTGGTTTTCAAAGTTTTCTGTATAAAAAAGTCGATCATTTTGTTTCCGAATAAGTTTAAAGTTCAGCTCAAAATAATCGACAATTTAAACGTCGCAACTAGATGTGGCGGAATTGGTGTTTTCTTCTGATATACCATTCTAAACCGAAAAGGCCGAAAAGCAGTAGGATGAAGGTGTTCGTATCCCAAAGTGGAGTTGTGAAACTCATTGTGCGGGTTTCTCCAATCAGTTCATCTTTGTGACAGGCTTTGTAGTCGTCAATAGACCTTATGATTGAACCTTTGGTTGCGCGTGCAAAGTTTTTCAGAAGACTTTTGTTTATTCCGAAGTGTCTGTATTCTGTAGCCAGATTTATAACATTGACGTTGAAGAACTGGGTGTTTATCAGTTTTGAGCCTTGATATAATGAGACTGCAAATCTCACCTGATCATTGCTATAATCGGCGGGAATTTTAAACTCACCTGAGAACTCTCCTTCTTCATTATCACTATTTAATTGGACTCTCTTGTTGTTAATTTTTATGGAAATACGTTCGTTGGCATTTTCCGAGTTAAGGATGCCACCGGAGAATTTGATGGTTTGTTCGTTTGAGTAAACCAGACGTTCCGTGCGGAATTTTACCTGTCCGTAAATATTGCGTTGCGAATTTTCAGCCAACCATTTTGCTGTATTGATCCAAAACTGTTGGTAGTATTCATTGTTTTCCTGACGCGGTCCCCATTGAGCCTGATAGTAGCGACCCCAGCCTCCAGCAGCGTCGGATGCAAATGCCATTGATCGTCCCTTTCCGTATGGTTGGACTGTGACCAGTGGCATTTGGTTAAAGATATTTGCGGCGACAAGAACAGTGGCCCCAGGCTTTGCTCGGTTGACGATGTTACTTCCACGAAAGTGTGGGTGCATATTAAGGATTCGATTGTTTTCCAATTTGTCCTTATCAATTTGCAGAATAGGGTGATTTCTGATACTTGCAGGAATCGTAACTGTAAAGTTTTTGACAAAGTCGGAGCCTTGTTTGTGAACCATATCGACAGGAATCATCTTTTCCCAAACGGTTTTATCCCAATCTCCGGCACCGAAGCTTGTGAGTCCCCCAATCATACAAAATCCGGCACCTTGTTCAGCCACCAGTTTTCGTGTCCAATCGAGTTGCTCCTGAGAAAACAGGGAACGTTTTATATCACTACAGATGACAACATCATATTTTCTTAGGTCATCGTAGGTCGCCGGATAACCGCGTTTACGAGTTTTGATGTTATAAATGTAGCTTGGTGTATTTTGACGATTTGGCAGTAAAATGTCGCATTCTATATCGCCACTTTTCGCAAATGCTTTTGGTATCAATTCATAGAACTGATCCGAGCCTCTCATGCCAGAAGGGTATACTTGTCTCGTTATACTTCCCTCCATGTAAAGGACACGAATCGTTCTTCTGTCGAGTTTTAATTGAAAACTGTAGCTGTTGTCAGAAGTACTAATTTCCTTTTCTTTGGTTTCCAACTCAACCGTATAGCTTTGAACTTTGTCAGTTACTGGAATTTCAAAAGTCTGATAGTTTATCCCCATGCTTAGAAGTTTATCGGTTTTCTTAAAAAACTTACGGTCCTCAGAAGTCAGATTAATTTTAGCAAAGGTATTTTTTTCTCCATACCACTCAATTCCAACTTTAACTTTTGCCGTCTCTCCCGGCTTTGAAATTTCAGGATAGTCACAACTTACAATTGTCGCATTGACCGGTTTTAGTTCCATCTCAGACATTATCAGCGGATAAACTGAGATGCCTCGAAGTGAAAGCTGGCGAATTAGCTGACGAAGTTCACGTTTGTCATGAAGCCAACCGTCTGAAACTAGATAAATACGATTAATCTCAGGACGGCTTAGAACGCGTCTTAGCGCATCGCAAATATTTGTTTCTTGCTGATTTGCTTTCCATTTACCGTAATGTCCTTGTGCTTTAACAATTTCATATGGACGCGCCGTGATCGTTTTATCACCGAAAAGCATTGCGTTTTTCGGCAACTTATCCATTTTGTTAAAAAAGTGTTTAATCATCTGGTCTTTCTGAGAATCGCTTCCGCCAATCTTCATGCTGACGGAGTTGTCGAAAAGCCAGATGTCATTCACGCGCTTAATCTTTGGTTTCTGAGTTTTAGTTGTCGAAGTTACCGGATTAAAGGCGATCAAGGCCAGTAAAAGCACGATTAAGGTTCTGATTGCAAAAACCGCCAACTTCACAGGAAATGTACGGAGTGTACGACTTCTGAAAGTTAACCATAAACTGATTAGTACAAGCACTATGGCGGTGTAATAGATTGTTTTGGCATCGATTGCCGGTAAAAAGTTTAGATTCATTATAGAAACTCCTTAATCCATATCGTCTGAAAGGTTTTGATAATATTTTTCGACATTGTTTTCGTACTGTGCAGGCACTTTTACGTCGCGGTCATGTGCCAGACATTTGCGCACTTCCAATGCCATGGCAGCTCTAATTCGTTTTAGAATCAAATTAAGAGCTTCTGGGCTGATGTCCAAAACTGTATTTGGTGGAATGCGGCGTCCGTTTCCACCTTTGCCATTCTTGTTTTGTGCCTGTTGGTTTGCACCTTTGTCGTCGTGCTGATTATTGCCATCTTTTTCTTTTCCATTTTCAGAATCTTTTTTGTTCTCAGCTGGATTGTTATTTGCCTGAGCATTCTGACTCTGATTTTCATTAGGTTCGCCTTTAGAAGCCTGACTCTCTGCATTACCAGAACCTTGACCGCCTGCGCCTTTTCCTTGCCCTTTACCAGAACCTTTTCCCTGACCCGGGTTATTGCACTCCCCATTTGGGTTATTACATGGAGCAGAGCTGTTACTTGCCTGCTTTTGTTTCGCCCGGTCAATTTTTCGTTTCAGGTAACGTTTTACAGCCTCAAAGTTTTTGTCATCGACTTTATTAAGCTCTTTAATCAAACCAAGTAGTTTTTCGTTGAACTCTTCGCCGTTTTTAGTCGGATCTTTTTGTGCAGCAATCTGTTTCATGCGGTGAGCATTTGATTCAGCTTTTGCCAAATGCTCCATTTGCGAAAGCGCATTAACCTCTTTTGCAGACTTCAATTCACTCGCCAGTTTCTGAAGCTGCTGGATGATTTGGCGTCGATTTTGCTGATTAATTTTTTCTTCATCTACATTCATCGTATTCAAGCTTCTGAGAAGTTGATCTGTGGCTTTGCTTACAGCTTTTTTATCGATCTCTTCGTCAAAAGAAGAGTTATTCAGCTTTTTAGCCCAATCCTTGATTGTCTGAAGAGAACGGAAATGCTTGTCATCCTTACCGTTTTGCTTCGCCGATTGCCCTGATTCTTTTTGATTCTTCTGATTTTTAGATTGCGACCCTTGTTTTGAGCCAGAAGAGTTGCACTGAGAGTTTGATTGTGAACTTTGTTTTGACCCGGAAGAGTCAGACTGAGAACTTGATTGTGAACTTTGTTTTGACCCGGTAGAGTCAGACTGAGAGTTTGATTGTGAACCCGATTGCTGTTTTCCTTCTTTCATCTCTTTGGCTGTTTTTGCCGCTTTTTCTATTGTGGATGCGAGGAGTGACTCAGGCTTTTTATTCAAACCTTTTATATGTTCTGAAAGGTCATAAAGCTTACCTGCATTTCTTTTAAGTCCGCCTTGAACCGAGCCTATTTTATTACCAAAGTCAGATGTCGTCGTTCCTAAATCTTTGGAAATGCCACGTGCTTTATCCATAACTGATGTCCCGCGGAATTTTTCCACACCTGCAAGGTCATTCTGAATGTCAGAGAATCTTACATCTACCTGCTTGTGGTCGTTCGCCTGTTTGGAGAATGCCCCCGGAATTGGTTTTATTCCGTTCTTCTGGTAATAGTTGCTCTTGAACTCCATCATCTTGGCAAGGCGACTTTCTTGATCTCCTAACTCTTTTATTGCATCTTTTGGTTGTCCTCCACCTTTTCCGTTGCACTTCTTCTTAGACTGGTTTGGATTGGACTTATTCATATTCTTTCTTACTAGCTCACGTAGGTTTATCAACTCTACAAGGGCAGTTCTACCGTGACTGTTGGAGTTGTCGAGCTGAGCTTTTTTGTTGTAATAAATCACTTCACCCATCTCATTGACAATGATTTCCAATGTATCAATCATGAATAGACCCGGCTTCTCAATCTTTAACTTAGTGATGAATTTACGCAAGTCTTCGATAAGTAGGTGTTCCTGTTCATTGACGCCATTAAAGAGTCTTTTTCCGACAATTTTAACAAGTTCAATCACATCAACGTCTTCATCGACGAGACCTTTCATACGGAAGATCCCGGCCTGAACCTTTCTCTGACGGCGAATTGCGTCATCGAGTTTAAACAGTTCTTCTTGTCCACCTCCACTAGGTGGCGGAGGAATTTTAGAGAGATAACGCTTATCGAAAGGTTTGATGTCAATATTAATAAGTTTGGAAAGCCCTTCACGTTTTTTTGCCGGTTTCCAGTCTTTTGCGTAGGCATAAAGTTGCACGCAGGACTTGAAGTTTAGGTTGTACTTCTCTAACATCGCAGTGATGTTGAATTCACACCTTTTCTCTTTTCTAGTTTCAAACTTTTTACTAACAAGCACTTCAGCAGGATCGTTGTTAATCTGAATTAGAACACCGGCCTCGGACAGACCAAAGTCATCATTAATACCTACTACAACGTCAACTTCTTCGAATTGAGTCGCTTCAATATCTTCATAAGGAGTTATCATCGCCACGTTAGGTTTCTGGTCTTTCTGACCGATAATTGTCAACTTAACCGGATCACTTTTTAAACCCCATTGGTCAATCCCCGTGAAAACTAGTTTATGTTTTTTATACTCCACTGGAATATTGAAGCTGCACTCTTTATTCTGAGGTTTTAGCTCTTTACTCACTTTTCCATCGGCGAGAATCAGCTTTTCAATTGTTTTGTCAAAAAGAAGGTGGGCTGAAAGCTTCGATCCTTCGACCGCTTGAGTCGTTCCCCCATCCAAATCCTTTGATTTGATTTGAAGATATTCCGGATAGCTTAAGGTAAACTTTTTATCTACAAGTTTCGGGCGGAAACGATAAATCGTCATTGTGACTTTTGAGGTGGCATCTCCAGCCGTGACAAATGTGTAAAGCGAACGTTTTTCAGGATCTACTTCATAAATAAAAGACCCATCTTTTTTATTCATCTTTACAGTTTTCCACTCTTTATTATCAAAACTGTAATGAAGTGTCGTGTCGTCAGCTGTGCGCCCCGACAGTTTGACTGTAGTTGAAAGTTTGTTGTCATCAGTCAGCAGTTTGTGACTATACTCAACTGAAACCTTGGTATACGTTTCCTGATTTTCGGGATCAAGAATACGTGAAACAGCTAAGTTACACCCGTCAGAAAACACGGCTGTTAAACTCATCGAGATAAGGATAAAACTGAATAGTAAGAAGGAGAATAGTACAGTTTTCCACGGATAACTTTTGAGCAGGTCTACATCGCCCATTTTAGTTTGCGCGTCTTTGTTCACCTGATCCATCATCAGTTTCTTCAGTTTATCACTTTCTACGCCATCTTCGCTTTGGATGATGGTTCGAAAAAGCTGACCGGTGTGAGGATTGTTATTTTCAATCTCTCGCACAGCAGAGATTCGGTTAAACTTTAGAACGAAACGGAAGTAAATGTAGATCAGCAGAATCGTAGAGATTGCGACTGCTGGAATTGTCCAGATTCTTCTTGTTTCCGTATCGAGTGTCATATTGAAGTCGACCGCAGCAAAAGCTATCGCTGATATAAGAAAAGCCGTTAACGAAACATAAAGCCATGTGAAAAACAGAAAGAATCTGCGGTTGTTTCTAAATCGGTCCACCCATTTGTTAAATTCTTTACTCATTAAATAAGCCTCCTGTCAGCCACCATATTTTCAATAATCCAAACGAGAGCCAGTGCCGCAATTACCCAAATCCATATTTCATTTGGTCTTAACGTATCTTTCGGCTTTATCATCAATTCCATATCATTTTTTTGACTTTTTAGATCAGTTTTGGAAAGCCCCAACGCTGTGTAGAACTCATTCGGAGAAAGGCGTTCGATATCAGATTCCAATTCGTTGAAATTCTTTACTGTGACAGTGTATGTCAGCTCTTTTTCATTGAACTGCGGCTTTTCAACGAGTCGAACCTTATCCAACTCAATCAGGTCACTCTGATATACTTTTAGTTTTGGTTTGTCATTCGAAAGCTTGTAGTTAACAAGTTCATGAAGCAGTGGAATAAACATGCGCTGAGTCACGAACTGCGCTCCGGTTTTCTCACATGACTGAGCAATAAAAAGAAGACTGCCTTTACCGACCGCAGTTTCAGTAATCAGAGTCGATCCATTTGAAAGCTGTACGAGTTTTCTGACCCCTTCTTTTTCTTCAACCTTAAGGGTGTCGAATACAAAAAGTGAGCTGAGATCGCCACTTGCGGTTCCGTCGAACAGTTTTAGTCCAACATATTTTTTGTCCCAATCCTTAACTGTTGTTGGTGTATTTACAGTTGATTTTTCAACCTTGAAGGGCAGGTGAGTTTTAAACTCCTCGTCGGCAATAGTGAACTCTTCTCCGGCAAAGATAATGACCTTTCCTCCAGAATTAAGATATTCGTCCATTGCGGAAAGTTCGATGTGAGAGAAGTTCTGAGGTTGACAAAGTATTAGCAAATCCGCTTCAATTTCATCAGGAAGTTTGGTTGTCGTTCTTGTTTGCCACTTTTGGTGATTTTTACGCTTAAAGCTGTTTAACGATTTTTCAACAAAGTAACTGGAGTCTTCAAAGCGATCAATCCCAACCTGTCCGTTATGAATTAGAATTGAACCTGTTTTTTCGACTGGGAGAATAAACTGATGATAGTTATCTACTTTTAAATCATCGTCACTCTCGATATGTAAAAATCCAGAAATGTAGCGTTTGTCGAGCGTCTCTTCGCTGATTTTTGCATCAATAATGCAGCGCCCGTTTTCCACGCGCAGTTTCTGAGTATTGTATTTCCCGTCAATATTATATCCGATTTGAACGGTTTCAGGTTGTTCGGTACCGTACACGTTAAGTTTAGCTTCAAGCTCTATGTTATAAAGGTTTTGTCCTCTTTTTGAACTTAAAACTGGCGTTAGGTTACGCACCTTCGAGATTGTCAGGTTTTGGGTCAATAACTTACTTGAAGGTTCGATAATTACTGGAATGTCAGCGGGAAATGAAAACTCTTCTAAGTCGGAAATTCCATTTGCCTGTAAATCTGAAAAGAGGATAACTGACGCTGATTCTTTCTTGGCAATTTTGATGAAGTCCGCAGTTTCATTCAAGACTGATTTATAATCGGTATATTCTCCGGTGCATTTGAGCGTCATAATATCTGCCTTCTCAATCGGAGTGATTTTGTTATTAAAAGAAAACAGTTTAATTTCAGCCTCTTTAGGTAGTTGTTTTGATATTTCCCTTAAACGCTTTCTGTAGTTTTGTTTAAGTTTGTAGAAATCATCATATTCACTGCCGGATGTGTCAAAAAGCATGACAACCATACTGCCCGTCACTTTTTTCGGCTGCTGAATGAAAGGGCGCATAAATAGTGCTACAAGCAGTAAAATTAGTGCTACGCGCAGAAGGAATAGCAATAGGTTTTCAATTTTTCGCCAGCGATTACGCGTTCTTAGTACTTCAATCAAAAATCTATTAGTACCAAGGTTGGCGTTAATAAATTTTTGATTTTTCATCAAATGGATTAATATCGGGATCCCCACCGCTGAAATGAAAATCAGCATTCCCGGGCTTACAAAACTCATTCTTTAAGTCCCTCTTTTGTCTAGATAATCGCTTAATACATCGGCAAGCGAATCGGTCGTTTTCAGGGAAATCAGATCAATTCCCTTATTTGAACATTTTTGTGTGAATCCCTCATGCCATTTATTGAATACATCGCGATACTGTTTTACGATTGCACTGACATCGCTGCTTCGTGTTGAAAAGGTTTCCAAATCATGAAAACGGTAAAAACCTTCTTCGGTCAGTTCGGCTTCCCACGGGTCAAAAATCTGTACAAAAATAACCTCATGTCCCATAGAAACCAGATTGGCGGCATTGCGAATCGTTTCATCTTCATTGTCAAAGAAGTCCGAGATTACAAACACAATGCCTCTATTTCGGCAGTTGTAAGGGAGCTTTTGAATAAGCGAGTTAATAGGCTTTGCTCCGCCGGGTTCTGCTGCGGAAAGTTCACCCAAAATTCGATAAAACTGTTCGTATGAAATGGCAGGCTCAATAAACGACTGCTTTGAGTCATTTTCGATAATCAGGGCAGGGGCGTCATTTCGCTTAATTGCAAGGTATGACAGTGCCGCCGCCGCTTTACAGGCGAACTGCCATTTGCTGATAAAAGCGTTGGCACAGTTCATGGAATTGCTGCTGTCTACTGAAATGTAAACGCAATGGTTGAAATCGGTCTCAAACTCTTTTACAAAAAGCTGATCAGTTCGAGCCCACAAATTCCAGTTTATGTGACGAATGTTGTCACCGTGAACATAATCACGGTGCGATATAAATTCCGCATTCTGCCCGATATGAGTCGATTTATTCAAACCGGAAAGGAAACCGTCCACGATTCCCTTTGCCGCAATTTCTAAATCTTCAATTTCGAGCAGTTCGCGTTCTTCAACAATTTGTGCTGACATTGCTGAAGTCCCTAGTTGTGTGGAATGCGTTTGATAAGCTGGTCTATCAGAGTATGAGCTGTCACATCATCCGCTTTGCTTCTATAGTTCAGTACCATTCGGTGACCGAGAACCGCGTGAGCGACTGCCTGAACATCTTCGAAGTTCACATAAAAACGTCCGGCAAGTAAGGCTTTCGCTTTTGCACCTAGAATCAATGCCTGCGATGCACGCGGACTTGCTCCGTATTTAACATATTTCTTCACCTCATCAAAACCTGACTCTTCCGGACGGCAGTGACGAACCATTGCTACCGCATATTCAATGACATCATCCGATACCGGCACACTGCGAACAATCTTCTGCACCTGTAGAATTTCATCTTTGCTGACAATGGTCTGAGGTTCTTTTTCCATAAAACCGGTTGTGCCTTTCACAATGGCAATCTCATCTTCAAAGCTAGGGTAGGTGATGTTTACCGAAAACATGAATCGGTCAAGCTGCGCTTCCGGAAGCGTATAAGTACCTTCCATTTCGATTGGATTCTCAGTTGCCAGTACCATGAATGGCTCTTCAAGATTAAAACTGTTGCGTCCGACAGTGACTTGGTGTTCCTGCATCGCCTCAAGCAGAGCCGCCTGAGTTTTTGGAGGTGTACGATTGATTTCATCTGCAAGCAATAGATTGGTAAAAATCGGTCCTTCCATGAATGAACGCACACGTTTTCCTGTCTCAGGATCTTCTTCGATAATTTCAGTCCCGGTGATATCGGCAGGCATCAGGTCAGGTGTAAACTGAACGCGACTAAAGTTTAAACCGAGAACTTTTGAAAGTGTTGAGGCTAATTTAGTTTTACCAAGACCCGGCAAACCGTGTAAAAGTGTATGACCATTACAAAGCAGACTGACAAGAATCAGTTCTACCGCTTCATGTTGTCCTAGAATTGCTTTACCAACCTCGTTGCGATATTGATTGAAAACCAAATTTACTTTTTGAATGAGTTCCAAGTCGATTTCTTTGTGATCAATTGTGTGTGAATCCTGTTGCATTCTTTTCCCCTTAGTTTTTGAATGTGTTGAAAATTACTTTTGTGCAAGGTGTAAACGGTTTCGTCCGCCGTCTTCCTGCTTTTGTTTTATTAATTTCTTGGTGATGTTAAAGCCGATCGTTTCAATCGGATAAGAATCATCTTTTATTGGTGTCCGGCTGGCAATCCCATCTCCATCACCGTCAACTGCCGACTCTTCCAAAGGTTCGACCTCCATCGCATCACAGAACAGCTTTAGCTGCGCACGTGACTCAATAAGCAGGTCGAATACAGAAACCGTTTGAACTTCTTCAGCTTCAAACTTGTCGCTTTCAAAAGCCTTTGCTACCGACATCATGAAATCCGGATCAAGGCTGTCATCTCGCTCCTCATCAGCAGAAAGGGTAATACGGTTGAACCCGGAAAGTGGTTTGGTGAAGCTACCGCTGAATTCTGTACTGACCCATGTAATAACTGGAGCCGTTGCTGTCGCATCAATCTTCTTTGCAATTTCAGTGAACGACAAATCTTTCCCTTCAATATTAAAGAAAATGTCGCCGTGACTTTTATTTGCGTGTCCGTAAAAGAAAATCATGACTTCGCGTCCCGAACGAATTGTGTTATCAATTTCATTCAACTCTTTTACAAAGTTCTCTCTGTTGCAGTTTGCTTTACCTTCGTTGTAAGTTGAGAGAATGGTTAAATCTTCATTTTTCACCTGAAAGCGTTTGGTTAAAGATGTCTCAAGTGAGTTAACTATGGCCGAAGCATTAAGCTGGTAACTTTCATCCCCCATTAGCCCGCAGAAGACCCAAACTTTCGGGTTTATATCCTTCACCGCTGCGTTTATAGAAACCGCCGAAGTTAACGATAACATAATCAAAATTTTATTAAAAACAGATAATTTCATAGTGCCATTGTCCCCTTATTAGGCATTTTGATTGAAATGGTCAGGTATATAATTTGTTCATTTTAAGATTCTTCAAATGTAAAAAGCAAATTTAACAAAAAAAGACTTTTTTTATATAAAAGAGAACCCTTTAGATTATTGAAATTGATAATTGAAAAGCTGGTGGCAATTTAAATCGCTCACATTCATCATTTATACGCACTTATTTGGATTTTATTATGCTGAAAAAGATTTTTATTGGATTTTTTATCCTTCTTCTCATTGGGGTTATTGGTTTGTTTGGAACTTATCAATATTGGAAATCGCAAATGCCACCCTGGCCGGAACGTCTGAATGTAGACTTCTCAGTCCCAGAGTATAATCACATAAAAATGGAAGAGGTTAAGCCAGATAATGCAGCGTATTATATCTATCAGTTGACTGAATCACCTGATGAGCAAATTTTTCTTGAAGAAGGGAAGTCTTATGGCAGTGAAGAGTTTTTGGATATTCTATCCGAAATAGACAGAGAAGAAGCGGTTGATAAATTTAACTTTTTTATTTTTGATGATGTGGATTATGAAAATTGGAACAATGAGTTAGAAGCGAAAATTGATGCTGAGATTGCAAAGTCCCCTGAAACCTTTAATATTCTGGAAAAAGCCTTAGCCTGCCGGTATTGTGAGTTTGCAATAAGAAAAGATTTCCTTCGACAGGCAAAAGTACATGTCCCTTTTTATAAAATTCTTGAGTTTTCGAGATATTACTTTTATCTCGCCAAAAAAAGTTTTAAAAAAGGTCACACTTCCAATGCATTAAATAATCTTAATAAAGTTAATAAACTAATGGAATTGTTAATTAATCATAAGCCATCAACACTCAGTTCAGAGAAAGTTATCAAAAAACTAGTAGAGACGAGTGTTTCTCTTTTAGCTGCTGAGCTAGGAGCTGGCATTAAAAACTCAAACTTAAATGAACTGAAAATATTGTTACTTAAGGTGCCAGATAGTAATTTCTCTTTAGCTGACTTCCAAAAAAACACTATAAAAGATATTTGTTCTGAAATGCAACGAGGATATCAGTCTGAACAGGAGGCACAATTGATAACGGCTTTTGAAAAATGTTCTAAAGATTTGTCATCATACTTAATAACATCATTTGATGAATATGATAAAAAAGGTGCATTTTCTGAACTACCTTCACAATATTGGGATATAATGACTTATGCAGCTAAGATGACAGACTCAGAAATAACCTTTGTCTCGTCAATGTTAAATGATGGTTTCGATAGAGACTTTAATACAAAGTTTGTTGTTGCTTATATTAATAACGCTTATTATGGATTTAGAAGTATTAAGACTCCATGTAAAATTCACGAATTTATAAAATCGAAGTTGTGTGCGTTAAAGTTGATGGTAGAGGCTGGGCTTTACCGTGAAAAGTTTGAGCTGCCCCCGAAAGAGGTCTCTGTTCTTTATTCTAACCTATTTAAAGAAAAAGATTTTTTACGTGCTAAAACATCTGGAAATCCGATAAAGTATGAGGTGATCGATGGGGAAATTAGTATATCCGTTGATCACCCACTTTATTCTGAACAAAACTTTTCTATCAAGTTGTGACAACACAAGCAGTTGTTTATACAATTTTCACGTATCTCTATTCACTTTACACTAGAAAATCGAGCTTGGTGCTGTAAGTTCAGAAAGTCCAGAAAAATGGATAAGTTTAAGATTAAATTTTGGGGTATTTTGTGACAGATCAAACTGTGGGCGGCTCAAAAATCGGTCGCTGTATAATTACAATAATCTTTGCGCTCTTGTTGACGGGGCTTGGAATCGTCAGCTTTATCAGCGGTTCTTCGCTGACTTCTATGGTCGCATCTATCTTCTCTATCTTTGCAGGTGTGACGGGACTTTTCTCTCTTTTCTACTTTTTGCTGGAGAAACG
>DDLT01000030.1 GCA_002340265.1 Lentisphaeria bacterium UBA2565
TAATCAAATCCAAACTCATTATTTCGCCTCCTCTACCACTTTATCAAAAAGATCATACAACGACATATTCAACTTATTCACCGGCTCTTTTTTTGCCAAATCAAGTTTTGCAACCGTCAACTTTCTAAACTCTTCCAGATCAATTCGTTTCACAAAATTCTTAAACAGCTCGTCTTTTGACGTTCTATTCTCTAGATATACGTCCAAAACCGCACGCATTGACGAAGTGATGTTTTCTGTTGATGTATCAATCAGGTCATCACCGATATTTCCGGCATCATCCATATGACCGCCGACAAAGATGGTAAATCCTTCTTCACTTCCGCCTGATGGCAAATTCAAACGACGTCCACGAAGACCGATATCTGCAATCCATGCATGAGCACAGTTGTTCGGGCAACCATTCATATTTACACGCAACGGACCAATTTCTCGCCAATACTCTTCGTCATCGGCAAACTCAGCCATAATACGACGATATGCGTTTGGAGTATCAGAAACTGCAAGATTACACATTGTCGTACCCACACAAGCCACCACATCAGGCAAATGCTCCAGACCTTCAAGTCGGTAGTTATTTGTCAAAAGTAGTTCTTTCAGCTTCGGCACATTGGCATCCGACACACCGCGAATTTCAAGATTCTGGCGAGGTGTCATCATAATTTCACCATTTCCGAACTCTTCAGCCCAATCCGCAAAACGAATTGCTTCGTCTCCTGAAATTTCAGAACGTTTGATCACAATACGCACTGTATTCAAACCGGCAGTTTTTTCAGGGACAATCGACTGACCTGCAAAAGGAATCGGTTTGATCTGCGGGTTTTCATCTTCAGCAATCACCACTTTATCCGCAGCTTCAATACCTGATTCACGCATAATGTTTAGAATCTCTTCAGCATAACCTTTCTGACCAAAACGGTCAACCACAATCTTCAAACGGGCATAACGACGCTGACGACGATCGCCATGACGATTGTGCGCTTCTACTCCGGCACGCGTAACTGCAGTCACCAAATCTTCAGGAACCCAGTCATAAATCTTTTTCGCCATGTAAGGATTTCTTCCAAGACCACCGCCTGCGTAGTAGGTCCAGCCCAACTCACCCGTTTCAGGGTGTTTTGCCGGAACCCAACTCTGACAGTTTAGAAGCTGCATACCGCAGGCAGAGTTACATCCAGCCACTGCGATTTTGTGTTTACGGGGAAGGTTTCGCTTTGTATCCAGAAATTCAGGGTCATCAGCAATGCGCTGTAGCATTTTCCAAGTGTCGCCCTCTTCGTGTGGACAAACACCCATTCCAGGGCATGAACAGACATTTCGAACCACATCACCACAAGCATTGGTAATCGTAATTCCAGTCTCTTCCATCCCTTCAATCACCTTATAAAGATCTTCTTTGCGAAGCCAGTGAAACTGCACACATTGACGGGTTGAAAGACAGATCTCATTCTGAGCATACTGAATCGCCATCTCCCCTGCTCTTCTCATTTGAGCTGAATTGAAGATACCGCCGGGACAGCGCAGGCGCATCATAAAGTAACCTTTCTGCAACTGGTGGTAGATTCCTGACCACTTAAACATGCCAATTTCATTCTTAGTAATCTGATCAAATTCACGTGACGCGATTTCACGGAAATCAAAGTTCGGATTAATCTCCAACTTATCCTTTTCCTGCTGCGTCAGCTCCATATTTTTTAACATACTTGCTCCTATGTTTTTTGAGAAATTTCGCTTTTCCGTCCTAAACTAAAACAAATTCTTATAAATGCTATCGATTTAGTATACTTTAAAACTTTTTCCAATAGAAATCCGCTTTAGAACTGATCCATAATTAATTTAGTCCATGAATATACGCAGAACGTTTACCAACCTCAAGCAGTTGGCACATAAAAAAAACGTAATTAAACATAGTTTTAACTTATCCATTAACTATATTCGAAGGTGAATTAACAACCAAAGGAGTAGAAAATGAAGAAGAAAAACTTAATCTTGGCCATGGGAGCCTCAATTCTGTCCACATCATGCGTAGCTGCAAAGCGACCAAATGTGATGGTTTTCCTAGTTGATGACATGGGACTGATGGACACATCGCTTCCATTTCTTCCAGGTGAAGATGGAAAACCTAAAAAATTCCCCCTGAACAACTACTACAAAACCCCGGCAATGGAGCGCCTGGCAAATCAAGGCGTACGCTTCGGCCGTTTTTATGCAAACTCTGTATGTTCCCCAACACGTGCAACTATCATGACCGGACAGAGTTCGGCACGTCACCATACGACCCAATGGATTGATCCAGTAAAAAAACAGAAAGGACCAACCGAGTGGAACTGGGCTGGTCTGAAAAAAACAGATGTGACACTTCCTCAACAGCTGACGAAAGTAGGCTATCATACAATCCACTGTGGCAAAGCTCACTTCGGCCCGAACAAGCATGAAGGTTCAAATCCATTAAACATCGGTTTTGATGTCAACATCGGCGGTAAATCCATCGGTCGCCCGGCAAGCTATTACGGAGAAAAGAGTTACGGAAAAGGCGATATGCGCCAAGTACCAGGTCTGGAAAAGTATCACGGAACCAGCACATTTCTGACCGAAGCGTTAACACTCGAAGCCAAAGATGCGGTGTCAAAAGCTGTAGAAAAAGAGCAGCCGTTTTACCTTTACATGTCGCACTATGCACTTCACTCACCATTTGACAGCGATCCGCGTTTTGCCGCAAACTATAAGAGTTCAGGAAAATCAAAACCGATGCAGGCGTATGCGACCCTTGTTGAAGGGATGGATAAATCGCTAAACGATTTAATGGATCATTTCGAAAAACTGGGAGTTGCAGAAGATACACTAATTATTTTCCTTGGTGATAATGGTGGAGATGCCCCATCAGGTGGAAAGTCGACAGATGTCTCAGCTTCTGCACCAATCAAAGGAAAAAAAGGAACCCGTTACGAAGGTGGAATGCGCGTGCCGTTTATCGCTGCATGGGCAAAAGTAAACCCAAAAGCCAAATTTCAGAAAATGTTCCCAGTCAAACAGGGCTACATTTCCCCTGAAAAATTCGGTAGTACAGAAGACATTTTTCCGACGGTTCTCAATGTGGCAGGTGTAAAACCGCCGAAAGATTATAAAATCGACGGAACTTCCCTTCTGGACTTCTTCAGAAAACACGACGGGAAAAAACGACAGAACTTCCTGATGCACTTTCCGCATGATCACAGAAGCAGCCACTTTACGACTTATGTAGAAGGCGACTGGAAAATCATCTACAACTACAAAGATAAAAAGCGCAGATACGAGCTGTACAATCTGAAAAATGATCCGTATGAATCAAAAGACCTAGCAAAAGAGAAACCGGAAATGGCTCAGACAATGATCAAAAAAATGATTTCGGCTCTAAACGCCAACGATGCGCAATACTATAAAGAGAAAGGAAAAGAACTTCGCCCGCAACTATAAGTTGCTAGAAGTGAGAAGTTAGGTGCAAGAAGTTTTACCGCTTCTATCTTCTAACCTCTATCCCCTAGCTCCAAAAATCACAAAACCTCGCGGAACGAATTCTGCGAGGTTTTTCTATTTTATAAAGATAATCTTAAAGTTGATTACCAGCCGGGTGCATTTGCCACCGACATAATTGACACTGTACGAACTAACCAGTAAAAACCGACGACACAAGCCACGGTCATACCGCCCCACGCGATACTTTTCATTTTCATTTCTTTTTGCCCCAGAAATAAAGTTAACTTTTCAAATCAAGACAAAACGCTAGCCCCATTTTGTCTTAATAGTGAGACATAACGTAATGAAAATGTAACAAAAGACAATAGATAACACGAAAAATCACCAATAAACATCTGTATCCAGCAGAAAGACAGAATAAAAAAAGTCAAAAGTCAGTAATGAGTTCGAGAACTTAAAGTTCACAAAGGAGATTTTAAAGGCTTGATTAATAAGGGTTACTCACTAGTTTGTTTCTTGATTTTTCAAAAAATTTTATTTGTAGGAACTTAGGGAAAGTTTTTTATATGAAAAAGGAACGAAAAGATAATAAAGATCTTACGCATCTTCTTACAACAGGCCAATACAGCAAAGTAATAAGTTTGGTAAGTCAAATGATGAAAGTAGTTAAACCCTCCTCTGCATTATGGGGGAGTAAAGCATTTGCGTTGCATCAGACAGGGCAATTTTCAAAAGCATTAGATGCATATAATGAATCTTTAAAGCTTAACCCATCGGATACTAACGCATTAAATCTCAAAGCAAACCTTTTGGTAGAGCTAAAACAAATTGATGAGGCATTAAGGCTAAATAACAAAGCTATGGAGCTACTTCCAAATAATGACGCTATCATAACAGTAAAAGGGAATATATACAGAAGTCTGAATCGTTTTACTGATGCAATATCTCAATACAAAAGAGCTTTGGAAATAAACCCAGAAAATCCTGACGCCAAGAGAGAAAAAAAGAAAGCGGAATATTATCAACGGCTGGATAATATTAATGATATTTGTGAAATTATAAATCTATTTAAAAACAAAGAAGAACAGCTGAAGGCTCTTGATGCCAAAGTCGACATTTTGTTCTCACAAAGAAAATACGACGATGCACTTACTGCAATCAACATAGGGCTTCAAATGAAACCAAACAGCTCTGAGTTTTTAACTAAAAAAGTGAATTACTTCATAAAATGTGGTCAAGATAGTGAAGCTCTTAACTTAGCAAATAAAGCCCTTAAAGTCGACAAAAACAGTTCGTTTATCTGGGAACAAAAAGGCTTTCTTCTGATGAGGAATGGTCAAAACAAAGAAGCCCTAAAAGCATTTAATAAATCGACCAAAATAACAGATACTTCTGAAAAATGCTGGCAGTACAAAGGAGAAGCCTTAGTAAAACTGGAGCGGGGACATGAGGCAATTACTGCCTTTGACAAGGCTTTGCGATTCAACCCCATGAACTCAGTATGCCTCAACAAAAAAGCTAATACTCTTTTAAAAATAAAACGTTATGAACCAGCTATAGAAGCTTTTGAGAAAGCAATTGAACATGACCCAGGTAATATAGAACTATGGCAAAACAAAGGGTGTGCATTTCATTATTTAGAGCAATATGAGAACGCACTTGAGGCCTATTCTGAAGCATTAGAGATAAATGATCAGGATCTTTTAACACTTCAGCTTCAAGGAGAAAGTTTTTCGCGGCTGAAGCGGTTTGATGAAGCAATAGAGTCTTATAAAAAATCCATAAAAATTGCTCCTAACCTGGAAACTGCCTACAAATTAAAAGGTGAGGCATTCATTGAACAGGGTAAATTTAAGCCAGCCATATCTGCATTTGATCAGGCAATCAAGCTAAATCCAAAAGATTCACACACCTGGTTTGCTAAAGCAGTTGCTTTAAAAAATATGAATCATCATAAAGAAGCGGCAATTGCATTTGACCATGTAATAAAGCTGGATATAAAGCATGAAGATGCCTGGCGTCTGAAAGCTGCCTGTTTGTTTAAGCTGGAGGCATATGAGGAAACACTAAAAGTCTACAATCATCTTGTCGCCGCATATCCTAAAAAAGCATTATATGCGGAACAACAAGGCATTGCATTGTTTATGCTAAAACGTTATGAACAAACAATCAAAGTTTTAACACCAATTGTTAAAAAAAAACCGGGGCACTATCTGTGTGTTGAAGCATTGGGGGAAAGTTTGGATATGACCGGACAATCCACTGAAGCTTTAAAGACTTTTAGCAACTCAATTAAGGTTCTGCCCAGACAAGCATCACTCTGGGTTGGCAGAGGCAAGGTCTATTACTCCATGAAGCGGTTTGAGGACGCGCTTATTAATTTCAACAGGAGTATAGAAATTGATCCATCAAAAGATTTTTACTGGTTATACAAAGGAGAAACGCATATAAATCTAGTTCAGCCAGATGAAGCATTGGAAGCCGCTGAAAAGGCACTGGAACTTGACGATAAAATGATTCATAATTGGAACCTTAAAGCAAGAGCTTATCAATTAAAGGACGACTATAAAGAAGCATTGAAATATTATAGAAAAGGACTTGAATTAGATCAAAAGAACAAAGAGAGCTTATCAATTATCAAAAAGCTTAAAGATATTGTAAGCGGCAAAGTCCCTGCACCTCCAAAGACCAAAGGAAATGAGGTAGTCGAAGAGAAAAACAACTCTGTGGACAGTTTCCCAAACAGCGGTCCAATCACCCCAAAAGAGATTGAGACCTATAAGCTTGAAGAAAGCAAACTAGATTCCTTCGAAATTGATCTAAAAAAACTGATGCTTCAAAGCTGCTCCAGAAAAATATTTATCGCAAACAACTTTTTAGCTAATGTTCCGAGAATGGCAAAACCTCAGGTTCTCAAGCGCATAGAAAAGTTCATCTCCATAATGATTGCAAGCGACTTTGACTATCATAAAATCCCCTCCGGCTTTTTCTGCAAACGCTTCCACACGAAAGGTAAAAGTGTTTACACCTTTAGAGTAAACCGTGGTGACCGTATCATTTTCATGTACTCATCCGACATTGCAAACTTACGCGATGATTCACATTCCATTGTTATTATAGAATACTCAAATCATGATTCTCAAAACCGAATTGCCGAAAAAAGAAGCATCCATAGTAATCAAATGTCCGGTGAAGACTTTTTCAACATCAGCGAAAACTATATTAAAAGCAATCCAGAAAAGTTTGATTACAATATAGAAGAGAAAAAAACCATTGAAATTCCTGTTACCGATTACGTTAAAAACAGCGACCTTGATGTCATTCTCAACAACAAAGATTTAATGCAGTACCTAAATAATCAGCAGTATCGAATCTTCAACAAAAACAACGAAGCCATTATTCTTTCAGGCAGTGCCGGCTGCGGAAAAACTCTTTTAGGTTTAAACAAAATGCTACGAATGAAAGAAAGCGACTGTCTTTACATCACCTACACGACCAAACTGAAACAAAAAGCTGAAAACTTGTTACAAGAAAATAACACCCACATTAAAATTCATGATATAAATACGTTTTTGATCAACAAACTGGACAAAAACTACAAGAAATTCGTAACTTTCAATGAATTCAATAAGTGGTACTCCTCCAAATTCGAAAAGCTCTTTCGAAGCTACAATGCAATGGATGTCTGGTCTGAAATCAGAGGAACCGTCAAAGGGTCGCTTTTAATTGACGCAGAACGAATTTCTAAAAATAGTTTCGGAAAAACTATCAGCCAGAAACAGTACCTCGAGCTTTCAAAAGACTTTTCTGACTTTGAAAATAAAGATAAAAAAAACATCTACGAAATCACCACAAAATACAACAAATGGCTAAAATCCAAAAAGTTGTTTGATGAAAATGATCTAGCATTTTTACTAATCAACTCAAAATTGAAATCCGAGTTTGATTACATGGTAATTGATGAGGCTCAAGATCTAACTGAACTACAGATATTCGCGCTGATGAAACTGGTAAAAGACTACACAAAACTCATGATTAGCGGCGACAGCCATCAAATTATCAATCCGACCCATTTCGACTTCGGGCGCATCAAAAACGTTTACAATACCATCAAACAAAATAATCCGGGAATCAACTATTATTACGAGCATCTAAGCTACAACTACCGCTCAGCAAAAGAAATAGTCACATACATCAACACCCTGTCAACACTCCGTCGTGATGCAATCGGTCACAGAAAACAAGCTGAAGAAACCATTGAAAAAGCAATAAGTGAAATCCATGGAGAAAACCTGACAATATCTCCAAACCAGAAAAATCTGACGACCCTTATTTCCGTCGCAAAAAGCAACCCTTACTGCGTTATTCTAGTGGGTACAGAAGAGGATAGAGCGAAACTTATTAACTTTGACCAAGAGCTATCCTACAAAATTTATACAGTGCAGGAGTTCAAAGGACTAGAAGATAAATATATTATCTGCTACAACATTATCTCAAGCTTTGAAAGCTATTGGAATGATATTGTAAAATCTCTACCTGTAGCAAAGCGAAGTTCAAAACATCGCTTTTATTTCAACCTCTTCTATGTAGCAATAAGCCGTGCCACCAACACACTGGTTATTTACGAAGAAGGAAACATTGACGCAATTAAAGATACGCTATTTAACTCAACGCAGTTCAAATCGATAAAGGAACTTGATACAAAAGACCTCAATATAATCGAAGACTTCGGCTCGCAGGACTGGTTTGAACAAGCGCTACGCTATGAAAAAGCCGAACAGTACGCCATGGCACTAACATACTACAAAAATTCCAAAGAACCACAGACAGAGATAAGCATTAAACGCTGTGAAATAAAAAGCATGATTCAAAGTCCCGCAGACTACATTTCGGTAGCGAATGAACTCATGACTATAAGTGAATATGCCGACGCGGCAATCTTCTTTGAAAAAGCCGGAGACTTTCCAAACTACGTCAACAGCAAAGTTTTAGGCGGATCAAAGGTAAAATCGGTGTTGGAAAGAATTGAAAATAAACTGTCTGTAAGTGAGCTCATGGAAGTAGCAGCACCTCAAGTATTTTCAGAAATAAAAGAACACTATAATCAAACAGCAAAATTATTAGAAAACTTATTAGTCTAACAGGAGATTCTAAAATGAGTGATGTAAATAATAGAATAAACGAATTAGTAGAAACATTTGAAAAAACCACATCAAGTATTGTGAAGTTCAGCGAAGGCGTGCTGGAACAAAAAAAGCAGTTAAGCAAACATAAAGAGCAGATTGAACTTTCGACTCAAGAAATTATTGAAACACTTGCAAAAGGAGAATTAGAGGCTCAACTCAACACTGTGCTTGAACGTATTGAGAAAGCAAATGATGTACTGACGCAAAAGATGAATGAACTGAATATAAAGATTCAAAAAGCGGAACAAATATCCGAACAAGTAAATAACCCTACGAAGCGTTTAGAACGTCTACTGAAACAGTCTACACACCACACCAACAATCGAGCTAAGCAAAGAAAGTTGAAGGTCGTTCAGATAAAAAGAAGACAAAAGTTGTCCACATCAATTTAAAATTAAAAAAGGCATTCCGATTTCTCAGAATGCCTTTTTAAAAGGCTATGTTCCAGTTAGAGGTT
>DDLT01000332.1 GCA_002340265.1 Lentisphaeria bacterium UBA2565
AAGGACTTTGTCAACAGTCTGGAAAACAATCAAGATATTGTTTATCTTTTTCCTTTTAAAAATGAATTAGAAGACATTGGACAGTTAAGAATCGTTATTGGTGCTCATAAATCCATTTCATTTGATATTCTGGATTTGGCAACTTTTCGTAATGATGGATTATGTGAGATGCTAGATTCTCCTCCAGCAATCCGAACAGAGTTTTATCAACAAATAGAGAACCAATTTAAAGGATTATGTAAAATTAATGATTTGATTAATAAATATAATCTAGAGCAAAAAGATGAACTCTTAAATATAAGGGAATTTGAAAAAACTTCTGATTTTCCTTCATTTAATTATTATGATGAGAGCTCAAAAGAGTTTAAGTTCCCTTTTAAACGAGTGGCCCGCTTGAAAGGAAATTTCTTACGAAAGCTGACCACAGAGTTTACTAATCATAAATCAAGAGTAGCATTAAATACAATCTATAATTTCCCGAAGGTTAATGACGTTCCTGTTACGATAGCATTGAATTGTATTGTGAAAAAACATAATGACATTACGACTGGAGAAGTACTAACGCTTTATCATACTCAAAGTAATAAATACTATTTCAAGAAAGAGAATATTAAAGCTATAGTAAAAAAGCAGGGAGTTGATATAGATATACAGGATGACAGCTTGATTCTTGATTGTAATTATTTATATAAAAATGATAAGAGCTGTTTCGAAGTATCTGTCGACTTATCAACAAAAAAGGCTGAAGTATTCTTTTTTTTCCTATTAAACAAAATTGATAATAAATACTCTCGCTTGGATGGACGTGTTCCTTATATGACATTTACTTCTTCTCCTTTAAACAGTGAAGATAAGGCTATCTTGGCTGAGGATGAGTCAGAGTTTGCCATATTTGACGATAATGGGAGGGTAAAACGTTTCACTCCAATAGAAATTGCGGAAAAAGAGATTATTATCCAGAGGGCAAAGGAACAAGACAAAATTCGCGTTTTAGGGTGTCCCAGAAAATTATTAATTACTGTTGAGAAGGTAAATGATTAGAAATAATGGGTATAAAGTTCTTTCTTTATTTTCTGGAGGAGGCTTTCTTGATTTGGGTTTTATGCTTCAGAATTTTCATATACAGGAAGCAGTTGAGATTGAACCTTGGTTTATAAAAGGGTATGTCAATGGAATCTCTTCTATGGTTCGGAGTGGTAGGCTTGATGAAGTCCACTTGCCGGCTACTATGTTACCATTGGATTTATCAGATGAGAATGTTCGAAACGATTTAGCGGAACGAAATCAGGGAGTGGATGGCATTATTGGTGGACCACCTTGCCAAGATTTTTCTGTCGGAGGAAAAAACCGCGGAGTGACCGGTGATCGAGGAAAGCTAATTTTTAGTTATTTAGATTTGGTTCAGAAGATAATGCCGAAGTTTATTTTCTTTGAAAATGTCCCCGGTTTGTTATCTACAAAGGTCCATAAAGAGGGCTTTGATAAACTTATAAAAAAGTTAAGAAAAGACTTTGTTATTTCATACAGAATTCTAAACGTCCTCGAGTATGGATACGCTCAAGATAGACCACGTGTCACACTTGTTGGTTTCCGTAAAAAACTTTTTACGAAAGAACAGCTCAAACTATTTCCTAGTGAGTATGGTCCGGAGCTAGACTATAAAGGTGATAATTTATTTAATTGGCCCATTAAAAAATTTGACAACCCCAAGAAAGAACATTTTTGGCCTAAATCTTGGCATTTTAAATCGAGTATAAATTACTCTGAAGTTGAGCAGATACCAGAGGAGTACAGTTGTCTTTTTGTTAAAAATGCAATTGCAGGTGTATCAGGGCTTGCTAACCAGAATGAAGCATTTAAGCCTTACTCTGATAAGTTTAATACTGTTGAAGAAGGGGCCACAGCGAAGAAGTCTTTTAAACGACTTCATCGCTACCGTTATAGCCCTACAGTGGCTTATGGTAATAATGAAGTTCATTTACATCCGACAAAACCGCGACGTCTTACAGTCCGTGAAGCATTAAGATTACAAACTGTACCAGATGAGTACATATTACCCCGGAAAATGCCTTTAACTTATAAATTTAAGCTGATCGGTAACGGAGTCCCTACAGCAAAAGCAGAGTTGCTCGCTAGTCAAATATTCCAAACTCTTGACATACTGTAATAAATTATGATAAACTCATTTTTTTCATAATTTATTTATGAACTGATCCACGAACGGCGTCAAGTTGCTGAGCATTACTTCTGAATTTGACTAACAGCTTGCTCAGTGATTTCTGGCTTAACTTCTCAGATAATTATTACTGTTCAGTCCATTGCTTTTATAAGCTATGGGCTTTTTTGTCTCTGGAGGAAAAGGTGGAAATATATATTATATAGAGCATAGCTGTTGTTGTCGAAGTGTAGACTGGACGTTCACTAAAAGAATTGCCGAGCAGGAGCCCGGCATTCGTATGACGATGCTGCTATTCACTTAGGGAGGATTTTAGTTCTTCTAGTTCTTCGGCTTTTTGTTCCCAGATTTCGTTTAAGGAGTCTTGTTCTTTTTCGATTGTGGAAAGCCGTTGATTCAGACTCTTTATCTCTTCGGGATTGGTTTCTGTGGTTAACTTTTCCCAGATTGAAGATTTTTCCTCTTCCAGTTCTTCTAGTTTTAATTCGATTTTCTCGACCTCTTTTTTGAGCGGTTTCAGCACTTTGTTAATGCTGTTGCGTTTTTCCGCTTCAAGGCGTCGCTGTTCTTTTCGTGAGAGGGCAGGAGTTTCAACAGTTTTGTCGGTTGATTTGGTTTCGACTGGATTGACGGCATCATGTTCTGCTTTCTTCTGACGAAAGTAGTCATAATCACCATAGTAGCGTGTTAGTTTGTTCGGTGTGACTTCGATGATGTTTTCGGCGACGGCCTTGATAAAGTCGATGTCATGACTTACTAGGCAAACGGCGCCGGCGAAGTCTTTGATTGCCTGTTCCAAGGAGGCACGGGTTCCGATGTCAAGGTGGGCGGTCGGCTCGTCAAGAATTAATAGATTCGGCGGATTTACCAGCATGCGACAGAATGAAAGTCTCACCTTTTCGCCACCACTAAGTACTTCAACGGTTTTGTAGATGTCGTCGCCAATGAAACGAAAGCTACCTAAGATAGAACGTACTTGATTATCGCTGGCGTCTCCGGCATTTTGGCGAACCACTTCCCAAACTGTCAGATCGGGGGTCATGGTTTCGACATATTCCTGAGAATGATAACCGATTGAAACGTTTGAGCCTGTGGCACGGTTGCCGATTGTCGGCTGAAGACTGCCACAAAGCAGACGAAGAAGGGTGGTTTTTCCCACTCCATTCCAACCGGAGAATGCCAGTTTTTCGCCATTGTTTATGGAAACTGTCAGGTTCTGATAAATGAATCGCTCGTTGTCATAGGAGAAGCTGGCATCGTTAAGGCGAACAAGTTCGTGTCCGCAGCGTGGTGGATCGGGCAGGGTGATTTTGCTCGGCGTCATGCGGAAGTCTTGAACTTCGATTGACTCCATTTTATCGAGCTGTTTTTGTCTACTTCGTGCCTGAGAAGCTTTAGTGGCTTTGGCTTTAAAGCGTTCGACAAAGCGTTCGAGCTGTTCTTTTTTCTTTTCCTGATTCTTTTGTGCGGCTTCGAGAACTTTGACTTCTTGTTCGTATTTCTCGATATAGTCGTCGTAGTTTCCTTTGAATTTACGTAGTTTACCGTGCATGAGGACGACGGTGTGATTGGTCAATGTATTCAAAAGATAACGGTCGTGCGAAATCAGAATGAGGGTTCCGTCGAATTTCTTTAGAAAGCCGTGGAGCCATTCAACGGCTTCGACATCGAGGTAGTTTGTCGGCTCGTCAAGAAGAAGCAGGTCAGGAAGTGAGACTAGAATTCGGGCAAGTTCGGCACGCATCTGCCAACCGCCACTGAACTCTTTGAACTTTCTGTTAAAGTCTGAAGTTTTGAAACCGAGACCGCTTAGACACTTCTCGAGGTTGTGACGAACGGAATAGCCTCCTGATTCTTCGAACTGATGTTGCAGCTTTCCCAGTTTATCCAGAAGGTCGTGGTTTGAGGAGTCGGTTTGTAGCTGTTCTTCAAGTTGATGAATCTGGGCTTCGAGTTCGTTTAGTTCGGTAAAAGATTTAAGACAGTAGTCAAGGATTGTCGTTTTGTCTGTCGCTTCGAAGTCGGTTTCCTGACGCAAGTAGCCAATTCGACCACTTTTAGAGATGTGGATTGCGCCTGAATCGGGTTCCAGTGTTTTAGTGATGATTGAAAGTAGGGTACTTTTGCCGGCTCCGTTGGGGCCGACAAGTCCGACACGTTCGCCGTTGTTGATTTTGCAGGATGCAGCGTCAAGTATGGCTTTCCCCTGCGTGAACCGTTTTGTTATATTGTCAAGTGCTAACATTTTTAATCCTTAAGTCTTATTTTCCGCCCCAGTTTAGTGTCTGAATTAAGAAAATCAATGTTTCATTTCTACTTTAGTTTGTATCGTATTTGAGAAAGCGAATAAGCCGTCTATAATTGAAGGCGTGTAATGGGAATCCGGGTTTGATATTTTGCTTTTTTGTGATTTGATTTTGTACGCAATTTCCTATATTCCATTTCTTATAACTTCATAAAATAACTATTTTATATGACTGAGACTAAGACTAAGAACACCAAGCTTGGTGGCTTGACGATTGCTATCGAGTTTTCTGATGCAATTATCAAAGCGGCTGTTTATGATGAAGCGACTAAAATACCTCAGCCGGTTCTTTTTGATTCGGCGAATCCGGAGTTTATCCCTTCTGTGGTTTATATTCCGCAGGGCGATGTCGGCGATGTGCTTTTTGGATGTGAAGCGCTGGCAAAGGCGAAGCGAGATGCTGAGGGACTTGTCTGGAACCTGAAAGAGGTCCTGAGTGAAAAAGATCGTGATATTGTGGTTGGCAGTCGCCTTACACAGAATAAGCAGGCAATTGTCAATAACCTGATTCGCTACGTTAAAAATCAGGCGGAGGAGCAGGTTCTCAATAGCCGTAAGTTGACGAATTGTATTTTTGTTCTTGCAGAGGAAACCTCAGAAGTTTGTCGTAAGTTTTTGACCAAAGCAGCTAAAGCGGCTGGTTTTAAGAAAATTATTGAAACATCCCGTGTGAAAAGCATTGCGAACTATTGGATGTTTTATCATAACAAGATTCGGTATGATGCATGTAATAGTTTGATAGCCGTGGATGTTAAAGCTGATCAGACTGATATTACTTTCTTTGAGAAAAGTGAAGACGGTTTTGCTGTCGCTTCCGGTAAATCTTCAAGTTTCGAACTTGGTTGGAATAAAGTTGCCGACTTAGTCTGGTCGAATATGGTGGAGCAGGGAACTGTCGGTGCGGCTGAAGACGTGACTGATTCTGAGAAGATTTCTCTAATTGAGACGGTTCTTCAGGAGTCTATTTTTGACGCACGCTCTTTCTACTTCAAAGGTCGCTCAATTGAAATACCTGCCACGTCTCTGACCAAAGCTCAGGAAGATTTTTCCCGATTATTAAAATCAGGCGTCAGCCAATATATTGATTTCTTAGGTGAATCATTTGGGGAACAGACGGAATTGGCAATTGTGATGAATGTGGATTCGGATGCTCATATTTCCAGCATTTCTGACGAACTTTGCCCTGGTAACTCTTTTTCTCCTGATCACCCCGGTTTTACGGTAGCACTTGGAGCGACTCTGCCGGATGATGCGGCTTGGTTGAAGTCTCAGAACCTGATGAGTAAACTAAAACTTGCTCCGGGTGTAAAGTTTGGTGTGTATACCATTCTGCGAAGTCTAGGAAAAGGTGGAATGGGTGAAGTGTGGCTGGCACACCATGAAACGATGGATATTCCCGTCGCCATCAAAGTGGTTCACTCTCACCTTACGCAAAGTTCAGACTCCTTAGATCGCTTTCTCTCGGAAATTCGCTATACTGCAAAACTTCGTCATTCCAACATTGTACGAGCCCATGACGCGGGATGTCTGCACGGTATTCATTTCATGGTTAGTGATTATGTTAATGGGGTCAGTTTGACTTCAAAGTTGGACGAAGGACATGTCTTCTCTGAGCATGAAGTTCTGAAAATTGGACGCTTTATTTCAGATGCGCTGAAACATGCCTGGACTAAACACAAAATCCTTCACCGTGACATTAAGCCTGACAATATCATGCTTGATAATGACGGAGGAGTTATGCTGATGGATATGGGGATTTCGAAGTCGCTCTTAGATAAAGCTCCTGATCTGACCTCTTCAGATACTCTGCTTGGTACTCCGTATTACATGAGTCCGGAGCAGATAAAAGGTGATGATTCCGATTTCCATTCAGATATCTACTCTTTAGGTGCGACGCTTTATCACCTTGCCACGGGATCCCGACCTTATGAAGCAGAGTCGATTATTAATGTGGCAACGATGCACATTACTGATCCGGTTCCGAATGCCGCGGAATTCAACCCTGACCTTTCTGAGGGTTTTGTTAATCTTCTTCAGAAAATGATGGCGAAAGACCCAGATGAAAGACAGGTGAGTTGGGATGAAGTTATCAAGGAAATTGACCTGACTCTATACCAGAATGAAGATTTTATTGAAGAAGCAGATATTAAACCTGTTGAGGAAGAAGAAGACGAGAAACCACAGCGAACAAATTCTATTCTGTCGCTTTTGACCATCGGTTTTGCCTTGATTGTGATTATGATTATCCTCACCACTAGGAAAAGCTTAGAGGAACAACTGGGGGATGAATCCGAAACCGCAGCTATCAGATTTGGTATTCTACCTAAAATGAGTAAGGTTACGATTACGAAGAATGGCAAAGTCTATGATAAGTACGAGGCTGTTTTAGCTGACGGAAACGTGTTCTATTTGACGCTTGGGACCTATAATGTCTCTGTAAGAAAAGAGGGATTTAAGGAGCAAAACCGACGTGTGGTGGTGACTGGTGACCCGCGCTTGTACAGGTTTTCGTTGGAGCCGTATATCGGAACAAAGGATTTGAAAATTCCGGAAGGGTTTAGTTATCTTTTACTTGATACTAATGGTAAGCAGGTGGTTGCGGGAACCATTGATGAAGGTGATAAACTGAGCATAAATGTGCCGGTGGGTGATTATAAACTTGAACTGGAAAAAGAGGGTTATGTAAAAACTACGGCTGATGTTAAGGTTTTTGATGGAGATAATAAACCTCAGACTGTTGAACCGAAATTGAACGGTGGAATGTTCCGTCTGAATACTGAAAACAGTTATGACATTTATCATAAGAGGGTGAAAATTGGTTCCACAAATACCAATATCTCATCTTTGCAGGCTGGAGATTACGAGTTCCAAATCAAACGTGATGGTTTTAGAACCAGCAATGTCAAAGTTACTGTGACGGATAAACCGTCTTACCCGGTTAAAATTGATGACCTTGCACCATTGAGCGGAGATATTAAAATTTCAGTTTCTATGACTGCTGATGTCGCGAGAGATAGGATTCCTACAAGTGGGAAGGTGAAGATAGATAATGCGCCTTGGCGCGATTGTAAATTACCGTATCTTCTGGAAGATTATCGTTGTAAAGATTATATGATTTCTCTAAAAGTTGAGAACTTTATTGTAAAGCCTGAGACTGTTGAAATCTGGAATGATGATGAAGAAACTTCAGTCGTCGATTTCAAATTGACTCCTGTGCCGGCTCCGGTTTTGATTAAATATCCGGTTAACCTTCCAATATTTATCGGTGACAAAAAAATCGGATTTACAAATCGACTTTTCTATCTGCCTGCGTTTGTGGAAGAGAAGATTAAAATTACTCGTGAAGGTTATCAGGACGCATTTGTAGATATTACTCCAGTTCCTGAAACAGAAACTACTGTCACTCTGCCGGAAATGAAGAAACGTCATGGCGATTTACAGGTTAGTATGACGCCGAGCCCGCTTTTGACAAAAGATGCCGTTTTACCGGATCGGGTTGAGGTAAGAATAAATGGCGGCTCCTGGCAGTCAGTCAAGCTTCCGTTTTCAATGGAAAAGCTGCCAAGCATTGACTATGAAGTGGAACTAAAGGCTTTGAACTATAATTTCACACCTGAAAAACTTAAGTTCTTCTTAAAGGAAAAACAGGTGAATAAGGTAAACTTTGAAGTGTTCCCTGAAAAGCTTCCGGTTCTGATAAAAAGTAATGTGCGTGGCGCGAAAATTTATGATGTAAATGGTGCAGAACTCGGAACAGTCGGTCAATATATTCGCCTCGCTCCATTTGTTAATTATGACCTTTATATCAGAAAGAAAGCCTACAAGGATTATCATCTGCAGTTGCTTGTGAATAAACTTGTGGCACCACGTCGAGAAGTCGTGGTTTCCATTAAACGTGAAAAAGGTGCGGTACTTGGTGCAGACTGGAAGATTGAGACGCTTGATCTAACCATGAAAAATATTAAGCCGGGCGTCTTCATGATGGGAGACAAAAAGGGTAAAAGTGATGAACGTAATGTTCATAAAGTGACGCTTACCGAAAACTTCTGGATGTCGGATAAACCGATTACTCAGGCGCAGTTTAAAAAAGTAATGGGCTACAACCCGTCATTTGCATTGAAAGGCGTTGATTGTTCTGATTATCCGGTGACCAATATTTCTTGGGATGAAGCGATTAAATTCTGTAAAAAGCTGACTAAGATTGAGCAGGATAAAGGTTATCTTCTTGAAAATGACTCTTTTGCATTGCCGACAGAGGCCGAGTGGGAATATTGCTGTAAAGCAGGGACCAGTACTCCATTCCACTTTGGGAATGATTTATCATCAAGTGACGCTAATATCGATGGTACTTTCTCCTATAAAGGCCAACGTGGAAAAATGCGCGGGTTTACCTCTAAAGTCGGAACCTTCAAGCCCAATGCTTGGGGATTATATGACATGCACGGAAACGTTTGGGAATGGTGTAATGATACCTACAAACATGCTTATTCTAAAATCCCACAGGTTGATCCGAAAGGTGCAGCCGTAATTTCCGACGAAAAAGTGTTACGTGGCGGCAGTTGGAAAAGTTATCCGAAAGACAGCCGGTCAACGACTCGAAATTATCGCTCACGTGTTGCTAAAGACACCACAGTCGGTTTCCGAATTGTTCTTAGAATTCGCGACTGATTTTAGTAGATACTAGTTTTAATAAACTTATATAGAATGTCAGCTGAATAGTTTCGGCTGACATTTTTTGTTTTGGATGGTTGTGAACTGTAGAAAAATCTATTTTTCGCTGTATGTTCGAGCCGTCTATAATTCATAGGGTTAGAGACCTAAATAAAGATTTTAAAAATATTTAAATAGTTGAGGTAAAAATGGTTGATCAGAAAATTATTTATACAATTACGGATGAGGCTCCAGCGCTGGCTACTCAGTCGCTTCTGCCGATTATTCAGAAGTTTAGTGC
>DDLT01000124.1 GCA_002340265.1 Lentisphaeria bacterium UBA2565
CGACCTAAGTTGACGCTTACGGTTAAGGTTAATGCCGATGCGCTTATTGCTCAACTGAATTCTCTTACATTGACCGGAAGCGGTGCGGATGTCTCAACAATCAACTCAGGTGCAGGTTTTACAGATCGTACACCGATTAAAGTTATTTCTGCTTCTTCTACCCATGACTCGACATTGAATGCGGATATCTGCGGTTATGACGGCGGAGTGAACAGCACTGTGACTTATGACGCACAGGGCGCATTTTCTCCAGTGATAAGTCTTTCTAATAGAATTCCTACAATTGAAGCGAATCAGCAATTTACGGTGCCACGTCGAAGCGGGCTTGGTGTCGAAGTTGGTACAGTTGCTTTTACAGACCTTGATGACGATACAATGTCTTTTACATTTGTGTCTGGAGGAAATAACGGGCTTTTTGCTATCGATAGTGAAGGGATAATTACTATCGCGGATTCTGAAGATGATAGAGTTGATGCGATTACAAGTGATCAGACTTATGTGTTCGGAATCGAAATGACGGATGGCGTTTCTACAGTTTCCGAAACAATTTCGATTGAAGTGACGGTTCCGAAATTTGTGACTTTGAATGCTTCAGGTAAATCTAATGTTGACCTTGTTACACAATTCCTTGCTCCTAACTCTGGACTGGATGTTATTGCCAATACAATCAATTTAAGTGTTGTGAATGGTAGTCAGATTGGTTTTGCAAATGACCCATATTACGGAACACTTGATGACGGTTCATCAAAAGTGTCACTAAGCAATGATGGTATCTTCTTAACAACTGGAGGAGCCCCTACAATTAATAATACAAATAGTAAAGATGATAATCGTTTGGGAAGTGATACCAATGATAATGATTTGAGTACACTTCTTAGTAATGCGGGAAAAGAGTCTAATACTAATGACGTAGCATCCCTCTCGTTTAACTTCACTGCTGATGAGGATGCAAAGGCGATTGCGATTGATTTTATTATGGGGTCGGACGAATACCCTCAGTTTATTGAATCAAACTTTATTGATGCGGTTGCAGTGATTGTAGATGGTAAAAACTATGCACGATTTGTTCCGGCAGATGGTGACACCTCAAATATCCCCCCATTAAATATTGGGGATGCGGACTTTATTGCTCCTAATAATCAGGGAGGAGGTTTATACGAAACTCCAGGAGCTGGAAATGGTACTCCATTGGATAATTACTCGTTGAACTATAATGGGATGTCGATGAAGAGTGCGGTGATTGCCGAATTAGATGACAATTTACCAGTTGTTGACGGTAAGCGTACGCATTCGGTTAAAATTGTTATTGCTGATGTTGCCGATCAAGCTTACGATACAGGATTGATTTTGAGTCAATTGAAAGTGGTTGACTATGTCCCTTCGGTGGGAGGTATTACGCTTCTTGGTGACATTTTTGAGGATGCAACAGCAGGAACCGAACTCATTCAAGTACAGGATAGTGGCGCGGTCACTTATGAAATAGTTCCAGGAGCAAGTGGTGATGCATTTTTTGAGATCAACCCAACTACCGGTCTAGTCACTTTGAAAAGTGGTGTAAGCTTGGACTATGAGACAAGTGAAAGCCTTACTCTTGTGGTGAAGAGTAAAGATGGAAGTAATAATGATCTTGTTGTTTCAAACATTCTAATCGAAGTAAAAAATATTGTTCCAATCGCAGCAGATGGTTCTGTTACGGCAGATGAAGAAACGGATTTTGCTTTTGATTCCTCCAATTTTGTAAGTTCTAATGGCGAACCGACTGACTCTGTTACAATTCAAAGCAGTAATATGTTCGGAGGAACATTGCTTTATGATGGAGCTCCAGTTACGAACGGATTGACAATTGCAGCAGCTGATTTATCGAAACTTGTTTATAAGTCCGACGTGGATCAAGTTGGTAATGATGTTGCAAGCTTTACATTTACTATTAATGATTCCGGCTTAGGAACTGTTCCTGCAACAATGACTATTAATACGAATCCGGTTAATGATGCACCGATTGCTGATAGTGTTAGTCTTAATGTTCCTGCCGGATCTCCTAGTGCTTTAATCGGGTTTGATGCTCCGGTCGATGTAGATAGTGATGATGCTCTTTTGACAATTCAGGTGACGGCTCTTCCTGATCTTGGAACTGTTACTCTTGCCGATGGTACTACTGTATATTTGGGCGACTCTTTAACGGTTGACCAGCTTGAAGGGTTGAAGTATGAGGCTCCTGCAACTTATGACGGTGTGGCAAATCCTGGACTATTTACTTATAAAGTGACTGATGATGTGGGCGCTGAATCTACTGGTCAGTTAAACTTGACTTTGAATAATGATCCTGTTTCACCTCCTGTAGTGGATGATCAGGCATTTGCTATTGATGAAAACTCTCCAAATGGTTCTCTTGTCGGGACTGTAGTTGCAACCGATGACAAGGCGGTGGTCGGTTATTCAATTATCTCAGGGAATGATTCTAACAAATTTACTATTGATCCTTCTAACGGGAAGATCACAGTAAATGGAAATTTGGATCATGAAACGACTGATGAACATGTTCTTGTGGTTCAGGTTATCGACGGTGGTGGCTTAGTTGACACTGCAAATATTACAGTGACTGTTAATAATGTGAACGAGGCTCCTTCAATTAATGATCTTGATGGTGATTCGGTGGCATATTTGATTGGAAGCGGCGATGCCGTTGTTCTTGATCAAGGTGTTGCTGCTACAATTACGGATTCAAACTCCGATAACTTCAACTCCGGTTATCTGACTATTTCTGGGTTGGGTGTAGATGATGAGATTTCTGTGATAAGTGAAGGTATTGGCGCTGGTGAGATCGGCTTTAACGGTTCTAAAATAAGTTATGAAGGTGATATAATCGCTGACTTTACGGTCAACGCTGGAACTGTTACAATTTCTTTCAACTCCAATGCGACGGAAGAGGCTGTTGCTGCACTTCTTGCAAATATTACTTATAAAAATACAAATGGATCGGCCGCTTCAGAAACTATAGATCTGACTTTTGATATGGTGGATTCTGACGGTGAAGCGAGTAATAGTGCAACTGTTTCCGTGACGTTGAGTGATGATGTGATTGCAGTTAACGATTTTTATAACAGTGATGAACGCGCAGTTGTGGTTTTGAATCCAAGTGTTCTTGATAATGACTTAAATAGTAATGTAGCCGCCGATAGAGTCTTGAACTTTAATGCTTCAACGGACTCTAATGTAAATGACGGCACATGGGAGGATGGTTCATCATATTCATGGAATTACAATCCTGCAAACGTCTCTCATAACTCTTCACCGACAACATCACTGCCGGGAATTACTGAAGCGTACAGTTTTGATGGAACGCAGGGTGCAACATTCTCAGCTGGTTCATTTAATGCGTTTGACGAAACCTCTTCATCGACTTTTGAAATCTGGTTCAAACCTTCCGACCTGACTGGCAATGAAGTTATTTTTGAAAGCGGCTCAGCTACGGAAGATGGTATCTCCATTTACATTGATGACAATATTCTTCATTATGTTGTGAATGATGAAGGGCGCGATAATATCGACTTGACTTATGATTTGTCTGCTGTCGGTGTTGGTGAATTTATTCACTTGGCAGCAGTTCTTGATATTGATACTTCTACTACGAATAACGATAATGTGGCACTTTATGTTAGTGGTTCTCTTGAGGATTCTGCGACTGGTCGAGATATTCGTGACTGGAGTAGTGCCGGTGATGCAGGTCTTGGACAGGTTTCAGGAACTGCTGTGGCAGGAACTGGTAATTTTGAAGGTGAAATTGCGGTATTTCAACTTCATGAGAATAAAGCGTTCTCCGCTGATGAAGTACGTGAAAACTATAACTATCTTGCAAAAGACCCAAGCCTTTCAATCGCAAGTGTTGACTCTACTGGAACTTTGGGTTCTGTGGTATTGAATCCGGACGGTTCTATTACTTACGATCCGAATGGTCAACTTGAGTTCCTAAATGTGGGAGAAACAGCCGAAGATGCGTTTACTTATACAGCGACTGACGCACTTGGTAAAACATCGACAGCAACTGTGACCTTCACAATTACAGGAACTGTCAACAATGCGGCGGTTGTAAATAATGTATCTAAAAATGTAAATGAAACCGATTCGGCGATTACAACATCAGGAACCATTACAGCTACTGATGTGGATAATGACGATAATAAATTTACTCCTGCAACAATTTCAGGAACTTACGGTGATTTGACGCTTGATGCCGACGGCAATTGGAGCTTTACTGCAAATGACGCTTTCGACAGCTTAAATACCGGGGATAATAACCAAGATGTGTTTAATATCACAACTGCGGACGGTACAGCGGGAACTATAACAATCCAGATTGATGGTACCAATGATGCGCCGGAAGCAACTGACAGTTCTATTGAAGTGACATCGGGTGCAGTTAATGTGGCAATGAATATTCCAACTCCAACTGATGTGGATGACACTGTGTTGACTGTTACTGTGACGGAACTGCCTAATTCAGGCTTCGGAATAGTGACTCTGGCTGATGGAACACCTGTAAACCTAAACGATACGTTGACTGTTGCGGAACTTACCGGACTTCTTTATGATGCTCCAGCAAGTTATGACGGCTCATCTGATCCAGGTAATTTCTCATACATTGTGAAAGATCCTGCTAATGCTGGAGTTTTAGGTTCAATTGATATTGCCTTAAATAATGCACCTGTTCTTGGTGATTATAATTTCTCTATACCTGAAAGTTCAGCCATCGGTGCAAATGTGGGGACTGTGACCGCTACAGATGATGAACCGAACCTTACTTACACAATTACCGCTGGCAACGAAGACGGTAAATTCACTATCGACAGTGCAACTGGTAAAATTACACTTGCGGATTATGTCGACCATGAAACTGATGACCAGTATGTGTTGACTATTGAAGTATCAGATGGAACTGCCTCTGACACTGGTCAGGTGACTATCAATATCGACGATATGGACGAAGCTCCTTCTATTAATGATCTCGATGGTGATTCAATTGCATTTATTATCAACAGTGGAGATAATGTTTATCTTGACCAATCTGTTGCGGCTACAATTACTGATCCTAATTCTCCTGTGTTTGAGCTTGATACGTTAACTGTTGCCGGTCTTAATTCAGATGAAACTATTTCAGTGAAAAGTGTAGGAACTGGCGCTGGTGAAATCAGTGTGTCAGGGAATGAAATAAGCTACGAAGGTACAGTTATCGGTACTTTTGCGGGAGGAACAGGTAGTGACCTTGTGGTCACCTTTAATGCAAATGCAACTGAAGCCGCATCGAGTGCATTACTCCAGAGTCTTGTTTATACAAACAGCAATGCCTCTGTAACGCCGGGAACCCGTAACTTCACTGTGGATGTCGTAGATATTGACGGTGATGCAAGTAATACTGCGACCGTTTCAGTATTGCTTGCTGACGATGTGGTCGCAGCGGATGACTTCTATACAACCGACAGAGAAACAGCAATTACACTTAATCCTTCTGTTCTTGCAAATGACGGTAATTTGTCTCCTATCAAATTGGATGGGGTATTGAATTATGATGCCTCGACTGATTCGAATAAGGATGATGGAACTTGGGAAGATGGTTCAGGAAATAGCTGGAACTACAACTCTGCCAATGTGACTTATAATTCCAACCCGGGGTCGACTCTTCCGGGAATTACAGGGTCGTACAGTTTTGACGGCTCAGCTGGTGCGACGCATTCCGTTAACTTTGACTCTTACGAAGAAGGTCGAAGTGCATCTTTCGAACTGTGGTTTAAACCTTCCGACTTATCTGGTACGGAAATTATATTTGAAGCTGGAGCTTCAAGCCAAGATGCAGTTGCAATCTATCTTGTGAATGACGTTCTCCACTTTGAACTCAATGACCGTGGATTCTTCTCTAACAGAGATAATTCTGACTTGACTTACACATTATCACCTGCTGAAGTCGGTGAGTTTGTGCATGTAGTGGCTGTCTTTAAAGAAGGCTCAGGAAATGGTAATGATATTTCTGAACTTTATGTAAATGGTGATTTAAAAGCTAGTGAAGCTAATCTGGATATACGAGACTGGTCAAATAACAACGGAGCCGGACTGGGTGCGGTTAATGGAAGTTCACTAGTGAGTGGAGTTACTCCGTTTGAAGGTGACATTGCTCAATTCCGATTCCATGAAAATAAAGCACTGAATGCCTCTGAAGTAACACAGAATTATGAGTCTGTCACTACTGATGATACGCTTAAAATTACAAGTATCGATGACACTGGCGTTCAGGGAATTGTTACTTTAAATCCTGACGGCTCAATTGACTACGATCCAAATGGCCAGTTTGATCATTTGACAGAAGGTGAATCTGCAGTTGAAACCTTTACTTATACTGCGGAAGATGGTTCAGGTAACTCTTCAACCGGAACTGTAAGCATTACTGTTGAAGGTTTGAACTATGCTCCGACGACTTCCGGCCTTGCTCAGCAGGATCTTGGCGAAGATTTCACAACTTATACAATTGATTTAAAAACTGTCTTTGATGATACGGAGACAGCTGATGGTGACTTGATTTATACTGTCAGCGGGAACTCTAATATCGGAGTTTCAATCGATTCAAACGGTATTGCAACGATTACCGCAGCGACTGCTGAATGGAGCGGCACTGAAACTATTACCTTCCAGGCAGAAGACGAAGGTGGTAAAACTGTGTCAACCAATACTGATTTTGTGGTTTCAGAAGTCAATGACATACCGACTACGCTCGGTATGCCTGACTACAACCGCGGCGAAGACTTCACTACGTTCTTTATCGATCTTAAAACTGTTTTTGATGATGTGGAGACTGTGGATGGTGATTTGATTTACACCGCTACAGGAAATAGTAACATCGGCGTATCAATCGATGCAAACGGTGTGGCAACCATCACGGCTGACACTGAACACTGGTTCGGAACCGAAAGCATCACTTTCGAGGTTGAAGATGAAGGAGGTGAAAAGGTAAGTACGACTACTGACTTTATCATTGCACCTGTAAATGATACGCCAACTACATCCGGTTTAGCAGATCAAAACCTTGATGAGGACTTTGCAACTTATACAATTGACCTGAAAACTATCTTCGATGATATTGAAACTGCGGACGGTGATTTGATTTATACTGTAAGTGGAAACAGTAATGTAGGCGTTTCAATTGACGCAAACGGTGTGGCAACCATCACTTCTGAAACTGCGAACTGGAGTGGTACGGAAACCATAACTTTTGAAGTTGAAGACGAAGGTGGCAAAAAAGTTGATACAACAGCTGACTTCATCGTTTCACCTGTGAATGACGCTCCTGTTCTGAATGGCTCAGCTGGTGTTATTGACTACATAGAAGCGACACCTGCTGTAACTATTGATTCGGCAATAACTGTGACTGATATTGATTCGTTAACTTTGGCATCAAGTACTGTTGCAATTACCTCCGGTTTTGAAGCAGGAAAAGATGTTCTGACATTCACTAATAATTCTGGTTTCTCCGGTTCTTATAACTCTACAACTGGTGTATTAACAATCTCATCAAGTGGGGATGCAAATGCAACACTGGCTAATTACCAGAGTTTCCTACAAAGTGTTCAGTACAGCAACAATGGTGTGCCGACTGCTGGAAATCGTGTAATCACTTTTAATGCAAACGATGGTATCGACTCAGCTGTTCCGGCTACTAGAACTGTTAATGTGATTCAGAAGGTTCCGTTAACATTGACCGGTGTTGTGGCAGACGATAAAACTTATGATGGAACTGTTGATGCAAATATCTCTGATTGGGGAACACTATCAGGTGTTGTCGGTGTTGATCAGGTCTCGATTGTGACTGATTCCGCGACAGTCGAATTTGCTGATAAAGATGCTGATACCGGTAAATCTGTAACAGTTTCCGGAGTAACTTTAACTGGTGCAGATGCAGTTAAATATAAAATTGTTCAACCTACTCCAACAGCTGACATTGCGCCTGCAATTCTGACGGTTACAGCTGATGTAAAATCAAAAGTTTACGGCGAGGTTGATCCGGCATTTACTTACAGTATAAGTGGTTTTGTTGATGGTGAAGATGATTCACTTATTACAGGTTCATTAAGTCGTGATGCTGGAACCGATGTGGGAAGCTATGCAATCACTCAGGGTTCATTGTCGGCTGGTAACAATTATACAATCTATTATACATCTGCTGATTTGACTATTAGCAAAGCGCCAATTACGCTGTCAAATGTGACTGCATCGGCAATCACTTATGGAGAATCACTTGCAGATTCAACAATTTCGGGCGATGCAAAATATGACGGAAATGATGTGACAGGTACTTGGACTTTTGATTCAGATTCAATTAATCCGGCAGTTTCTGACTCTGGAGTGACAACTTACGACGTGACTTTCACACCAGATGATACACTAAACTATGATTCAGTTTCAACAACTGTGACTCTAATCGTCGATAAAGCTGTGTTGACTATTACACTTGACGATAAGTCTAAGCAGTTCGGCTATGAAAATCCTGAATTGACTTCTACAATCACAGCGTTCGTGCTTGGTGAAGACGAAAGCGTTCTGGATACACTTCCGATACTTTCAACTACAGCCGTAACTGGAAGTCCGATTGCAGATTATCCTATCACCGCGACTGGCGGAAGTGATGATAACTACAGCTATACCATTGTAGATGCTACATTATCTGTGACAAATGATATTCCGATCATTACGTTTGATACAGGTGGAGATACGGGAACAGGCAAATTGGAGGAAAAGTCCACCGATACATTGATGATTACGGCAACTGATAATAGTGATCCTAATTTGACATACTCAATTACTGGTGGTCGAGATTTGTCACTATTTACAGTTGATTCGGTAACTGGTGAGTTATCTTTCAAAGGTGAAGTACCGCACTATTTCTTTGACCCTCCAACTGATGAAGATACTGATAACTATTATGTCGTTGAAATTACAGTTACAGATGACTTTGGTGCAACTGATGTTCAGACCATAACTGTTGAAGTTTTACCTCTCTCTCCTGCGATGGGATTTGAAGCTGTTGTTGAAGATGGCGTGTTGACGATGTTTACTGCAGAGGAAATTGATGTAAAAGAGTATAGAGTTTATGATATAGAATCTGGAACTCTTCTTGAAACAATTAAGGCGGATGGTGGACCTTACACTTATATTCTTCCAGAAGGAATTGAATCTGTAAAGGTTACTGTTGTCGACTTCAGCGGTGTGACCCAAACATTTGAGCCTGAAAATGGCAATCGTCTAACGGTTTACTACGATCTTCAGGAAGGATGGAACTTGATTGCAATGCCTGGTGATAACGCTGACTTGTCAGAGCTTGAACGTGTGACAGCTGGTCAGTTCTGGGGCTGGAACGGCTCTGGTTATGAAGTCGTGGATTCATTACCTAAATGTCAGGGAATGTGGGTTTATGCTCCAGTTGCTGTGAATACAACAGTTGTCGTGGATAAAGCTGAAACCGACTTCAACCTTCAGATTGGCTGGAATATGGTTGGACCGACCAACAATGTCTATGCGCCGGAAGAGGCTGAGGCCGTATTCTCATGGACCGAAAAATACAACACCTTGTTGAAAGACGACATTCTGATTCAAGGTATCGGTTACTGGATCTTTGTGGATTAATCCACACCTTATTATTTAAAAATAAAAATGGGTGAAACCTTTCGGTTTCACCCATTTCTTTTTAAAGCTTATAGATATCTTAAGCAAAGTCTGGAAAATCGGTTTTAGCTGACTTTACACCGACTCCTTCGATTTCGATTAGCCAAGTTGGACGGCAGACGGCTCCGTTTACAATCACCTTTGGAATCTCTTCGCCGACTTTTTTATTTAAAAGTTCGATGACTTTCTTTTCATCTGTAATATTTCGCAGATAAACAATTAGATAAGCCATGTCAGAAAGGTTTGCTCCGTGCGGATTAAGCAGCGCGTTGATATTTTCAAGCGTTCTATAAGTCTGCTTTTCAATGTCACCAACATGAACCACTTCACCAAATTTATCGATACTTGCAGTTCCGGAGATGTAGAAATGTTCGCGGTCACCGTAACTGATTTTTGTGCCGCGTTCGAAAGTTACGCCATATTCGTGAGTTGGATTCAGGTGTTCCAATGCCTCCATCTGCGTCACCTGCTCTGGAACAATACCGTCAATTGCCAATGCGTCCATCGACACAAGTGTGCCGACATTATTCAGACGTGCTTCAATTCCGGTACTCGCGATATAATGAGTGTCGGCAGTTAAACCGTGTTTATCAAAAAACTCTTTTCGAGACTCAACCATTCCCGCGTAGTGATTGTCGATATCACGTACATAAATCCAAGTGCGGACACAGTTGTCAAACAGGTTCATATTTTTCTGACTTAGAAATTTTTCGTAATTTTTGAAGATGCCATCAGTTTGAACATACGAGTCGAATTTTTCATCACTGATATAGTTCCCAGACCAATACTGTGTGTAGTTTTTACCTGTTACTTTTACGTCATTCTTCCAACCGCAACTTTCTTTTGGCAACTGTTCGTGAGTTATTGAGTCTCCTGAAATATGATATAGAAGCACTGTCAGTTTGCCAACTCCAAGAGGAGACTGTTCTACTAAAGAATATGCACCAGATGTGACAGATTTAAAAAGTTCTGAGTTGATAAGTTGGTCACGTTGATTTGCGACATCGCTCAGGTAAAAACGAGTTTGTATTGTCGTTTTTTCTCCTAGATTCAACGAGTTGAGAGTGGAAGTAATGTCTTGGTTAATTTGAACTAATGCGTCAGAAAATGTGCAGTCTGGGTCTGCTTCGAAGACAAAGAAGAACTCAGTCGCCCCTTTATCATTTTCAAACTGAGAGTATTTGCATCTCTCGTTTATTTTAACAGTTTTCACTTATTTATCTCCTTTTCAGTGTCGGGGGAAAATTCATTGTGACCAGCGGCACTACGTCCGTGACTTCACATATCTTTCTAATCTGTTCATAGCTTCTGCAATATTTTCCAACGAATTGGCGTATGAGAATCGTAGATAACCTTCCGCATTCTTTCCAAAATCAATTCCCGGCGTACATGCCACATGCGCTTTTCGCAGAATATCAAAGGCAAGTTTGTATGAGTCGCCTCCTAAATGCGCCGCATTTACAAAGACATAAAATGCTCCGGTGGGTTCAATATCAATCTTAAAACCAATCTCCCGAAGTCTTTTTATCATAAATTTGCGTCGCTCATCATACTGATTGCGCATTGAATCTACATCTTTATCTGCGTCTTTCAATGCCGTGACACCTGCACGTTGACTTAACGAGTTCGCACAGATGAAAAGATTCTGCTGCATAGTCTGAATTGTTCGCACAAAATCCTCAGGAACAATCATATAACCCAGTCGAAGTCCCGTCATCGCATACGCCTTAGAAAACCCATTTAGTACAATTGCATTGTCGGTGAATTCCAGAATCGAACGCTCTTCACCTTCGTAAACTAGCCCGTGATAAATCTCATCGGAAATCACCATAATCCCCAAATCCGCGACGGTCTGCATCGCCTCTTTTGACATGACGCGACCAGTCGGGTTCATCGGTGAATTAATCAGTACCGCTTTTGTTTTTTCTGTAATCGCCGCTTTTATAAGTTCAGGACAGAACTCGAACTCATCCTTTTCGTAAACTGGCACAGAAACCGGAACTCCATCGCAGTATCTAATAAAGTTTTCGTAGCAGGCATAACCGGGGTCGGAGATAATCACTTCATCCCCTGGGTTCAAAATGGTTGACAATGCCAACATTATCGCAGGAGAAGAGCCGGAAGTTACAATCACCTGTTCCGGTTTAGTCGATACATTGTACTTTTTATTATAAAATTCAGAAATTGCTTCACGCAGGTCATTATCGCCCAGACTGTGCGTATAGCTGTTGTTTCCGCTTTGCGCGGCGTCTATTAGTGACTCTTTTACGCAATTTGGTACCGGGAAGTCCGGTTCTCCCACTTCAAGGTGAATCACATCGATGCCGTCTTTCTCCATTTTAACGGCCTCTTCAAGCACTTCCATTACGATGAATGGCGTCATCTCTTTTGCTTTATTTGAAATCATACTTCGCTTTATTTAAAATCTTTGATTGGTTTATTTTGAATCATTTTCACCCCCGCAAAATGATTCGCATCGCTTAAAGTATTCATATCCGGCACTGCTTCAATTTATTATTTAGAAAACTATTGAAGTTAGACATAATTCCTTTACACTACGGGGAACTTTGAAACAACTGCCACAGTTGCAGTTTATATGAAAATTTTATAAAATGTGGAGAATCGTAATGATTGAACCAATTGACGTGATAAATGCGTTGAACTTTGAACGCCTTGCCGCAACTTCCGGAGAAAAAGCCGGAATTGAAGTGATTTCCGAATTTGTGAAAAAATGTGGATTCACACCTGAAGTCGAAGCGTACGAAATTAACTCTTTTAACGCAGGTGCAGGACAAATTACTGCGGGCGATTTGAAAGTGAAAGCTGTACCTTTCGGTCTTTGTTCTGATGTTGAAATCAGTGGCGAACTGGCATTCGTCGAAAACGCTGACCGTATTAAAGTTGATCAAGGTCTTTACGACGGTAAAATCATTCTTTGCTATGGACAACCTCGCGATCTTAACAACGTGATGAAAGAGGGCGGAATCAAAGCATTTATCCGTATCACACCTCCACACCGTAAAGCTTACCAAGCTGGACACCATCAGACTGCTTTTGATGAAGGAGCAATGCCGGTTGTTACCGTAACTTATAAAGACGGTCTGGCGCTTAGCAAAGTTGCAGGTTCTGACATTTCTCTGAAAATCGAACAGACAAGCTTCAAAGCAAACGCCCACAACATTGTGGTTGATGTGAAAGGAACAAATCCGGACAACAATCTGACAACTTTGGTTGCACACTTCGATACAGTAGCAAACACTCCAGGTTCTTGTGACAATACAGCTGGTTGCGCCTGCCTTATTAAAATCCTTGAATTCTTCGGCAAAAACGCCCCACGTCGTGATCTACGTGTAGTGTTCTGTGGTGGCGAAGAGCTGGGACTTTTGGGAAGTCGTGCTTACGTTGATGCGCACAAAGAGGAAATCGATAAACGTGTGAAACTAAACATTAATATCGATGTAACCGGTGATTCACTTGGTACAGATCAGTTTACGGTTCTAGGAACAAAAGAGATTCTTGGTTATGTCGATGGAATCGCCCGTGAAAACGGTTTGTTCTTCAAAACAGCTTTGGATATTTACAGCAGTGACTGCATGCCATTTGCCGAACAAGAAATTCCAACAATCAACATTGCTCGTTTTGGTGGAACTCCTTCATTTTACATTCACACAGAAGATGATACCCCAAATTACATCTGTAACGATTCGTTAAACCGTAGTGCAACTGCAGGTCGTCTAATTCTTGACCGTGTCCTGAATGCAGAGATTTACCCAGTAACAAAAGCGATTGATGAATCATTACGCGAAAAAGTAGAGAAGTTCCACTATCACAACTGTCGCACAGAACCGAAGTTGAACTGGGAACCAAAATATAAGAAATAACTAGGATCTAGGACTTAGGGTCTAGGGGATTGAAACTGCAAATAGAGATAAACTAAAGTAGTACGCAATCTACCTAACCACCAAACCAACTAACCACCAAACCAACTAACAACTATGATTGAAATTGGTAAATATAATAAAATGCGCGTCGTCAAAGAAGTCGACTTCGGCGTATATCTCGATGGAGAGAACTACGGCGAAATCCTTTTGCCGAAACGCTATGTCCCTGAGCACTGCCAGGTCGACGATTTTGTAGACGTCTTTCTTCACCTCGACTCAGAAGACTGGCTGATTGCTACGACTGAGAAGCCTTATGCGATTGCGGGCGAATTTGCCTATTTGAAAACAATCGCAGTAAACCGTGTCGGTGCTTTTTTGGATTGGGGGTTGACCAAAGATCTTTTGGTGCCTTTTCGCGAACAGAAGCATCGTATGCGTGAAAACCGTTCATACATTGTGCATGTTTATTTTGATCGAAAAAGTGAACGCCTTTGTGCGTCGTCGAAACTGGACAAGTTCCTGAGTGAAGACATTACGGTTCAAGCCGGTGACGAAGTAGATCTGTTGATTGTGGAAGAGACCGACCTCGGTTTCAAAGCAATCATCAACAACCTGCATTGGGGACTGATTTTCCACAGTGAAATCTTTCAGCCTTTGAAAATTGGAGACAAAGTCAAAGGTTTCATCAAAAAGGTTCGTGAAGACAAACGCATCGATTTGTCGCTGCAGAAGTCAGGTTACGCAAAAGTCGGCGGCTTGGCAGAAGTGGTGTTGAACAAGATAAAAGAGCAGGGCGGTTTTCTAGCAATGAACTCTAAAACCTCACCTGACGAGATTTACGAAACGTTTAAGGTAAGTAAGAAAAACTTTAAAATGGCGTTAAGCAATCTCTATAAAGAGCGAATAATTACAATCGAAGATGACGGCGTCCGTCTAGTAGATTAGTTTTTACAGCTTAAAAATTTAAAAGCGGTGATTGATTCATTTCAGTCACCGCTTTTTTTGTGATTAGAAAAATTAGGGACTTTAGAGTCTTTAGGGTCATTAAAGGTTAAAGAACAGACTTGTCAATTTCCGTAGAAGCCCTTATTCCTTTGTTGAATTCGCATTCGCGTCATTTTCTCCCGCATTCCTCCGTCTTTCAGAAATTCTTTTTCTAAAGCCTTGAGTTGACGAAAGAGTAGGTAGTCTGTCTGCTTAATCAGAACAATCGACATATTCGCAATTGTTTCAGGTGGTCTTGTTTTTATCATTTGCATAAAGAACGCTGAATCGTTGTGTCGCCGCCCTAAATTTCGCATGGCTTCAAGTTCTACAGAGTTTGTTTCCCACTGACGATGTTCACGAGTCCTGAGATAATCTTCATAGTCGATCAACAGTTCATGCAGACTCGCCTTGGCAACACTTACCAATTTTATTTCAGTTTCACTGGAAGTCGCAGAAGCAGCACAACCTTCAACAATGTTTTGCTTCCCCGTCCGAGCCGCTTGCACCATCTGATCTACAGTTCTGTCACCTCGACGTAGGTATTTATGGCAAAAATAGTAGGTAATATCATAGATCGCTTCAGACTTCCGGTAGGTGATAAGTTTTCGGTAATTACCTTTTCGTGGAATCAGCTCTTCGTTCTTCATCGTTCACCTCATTGTTTGTTTAGCAAAATCAATACTAACAAACTAACAGGCATGAATATAAATACAATATTCCTGCTTAAAAGAAAGAATAAACTTAAAGACTCCAATGACATTAATGTCGCTAAACTCTTCCAAACAAACGCAGGCAGGTGCTACCGAGTTATAGTCTCATTTCAGTCACCGCTCTTTTGTTTAGTAAAATGTGATGTTGTAAAAGGCGATTTGCCTGTTTATGTTGAAACTGTTTTGTGAAGTAAACTTTTATACGAAAGAGAGGGCACTGTGACAGATTTAATTGAAAAACATGGCGGATATCGCAAGCTGAAAAGCTTTCAAATAGCTCAACTTGTCTATGATATCACAGTAAGGTTTGTCGACAAATATGTGAGCAAGTTTAGTCGCACGACAGATCAGATGGTGCAGGCGGCTAGAAGCGGAGTGCAAAACATCGCCGAAGGGTCACAAGCTTCCGCAACATCACGGGAAACCGAAATAAAACTAACCCAAGTTGCAAGAGCAAGTTTGGAAGAGCTAAAACTGGATTACGAAGATTTTCTAAGACAAAAAGGGTTCGAGACATGGGATAGACAACACCCACTTAGGCAGGAACTGGTAGACCGAAGACAGAGAACTGCCGATGAAGTCGCAAGATGGGTTATGGAAGTCAGTAGACGCCGTGAACACGGAGGACAAAGTAAAACTAACACTGCGTCCACTAAGTCCATTTTGTCTACTAAAATCTACCCAGAATACTCTGCCAATGCAGCTTTAACTTTAATTTCGGTAGCCTGCTACCTCCTCGACCAACAAGTAAAACAGCAAGCAGACTACTTTACGAAAACCGGCGGTTTCAAAGAACGAATGTATAAAGTACGTGCTGAAGCTCGTGACTAGGAGTCTGTCGAACCCAATGCACCAAACTGCCCACTTTGTGGCAAACCGATGCGAAAGCGTTTTCCACGAAACCAAAGTGAAAACAGTTCTCCATTCTGGGGATGTTCAGACTTCCCAAAATGCAAAGGAACAAAAGCCTATAAATAAACTCACGAGAAACAGCACAGCGGCAATGAATTCCTTTCACTACCGCTTTTTGGCTTGAAGCTATTTGACCTCTACAGTTGTCATTAGCTCTCGAAAGCTTCACAGACCAGCCTCTACTTTTCCGCTACCTCCATTTAACTTTAAAACCGTTTGATGGGGTTGTTTTTCATTGAAATTCGGTTGATGACCTTAGTTAAAATTATGCTGAAACTGTTATACGGCAGACACTGTTTTGCGATTCTCTTTTCGTGCCCAACCAGAGACGCTTAGTATCAAGTTACAACAATAGGTGCGGGGTCTCTGAGGTTGGTATGTGATTTACTTAAATCGTCCTCTATTCGGGTATGACTTAAGCCCAATTTAATTGCTTTATAAAAAGTTAATTTGTATACATTTTGTTGAATTAATTCGCTTACGCTTGTTCATCTGCCACTTGTCGACAGAGCTTTCGAAAGGGGTCTTTTTTTTATGGCGCCTGCAGGTTGTGTTAATGATAGACATGAAAATCTATTTTATTTTGTTCTTAGCCAGTGGCTGTAGAACCTAAAAAGGGCACCGCTGAGCCAGCCTGGCAAATCAGCGTTTTTTTTATGCCTATTTCGGGCCTTTCCTTATCATTTCTGTTTCATGAACATTTAAATAGGAAGCTTAAAATAGTTAAATAGAGCTAAGCAAAAAATAAATGTGGCTAATCCACCTGCAATCGAGAACTTAACTGGGAGCCATTCTTCTAGTTTTGTCTTTCCCGATAACTTAGCCTCTGAGGAAATTAACGGAAAAGAAAATGCAAGTAATACTGAGAGTATAAATCTTATTGGAGATTTAGAGCCTTCCTCAATTTCATGAAAATATGGAAGTATAATTAAAACCATCATTAAGAGAACTGCCATAGCAAAACTTAAAATGCTAAGCCCATTTCCCTTAACAGTAGTTTGTTCAGCTATTTTTGAGTTACTATTAATATCGCTGTCATGAATTGTTGTTTTTGATTTACCGGTGGTAATCAAAGAGCTTGTATTGTCACTGAAGCTTTTAGCTCCAGAATTAGCGATATCTCCATTCACTGGGGCATAAAAGTGTTGATTAATTACCTGTGCAGGAATTGCATTATTTTTCGTTCTATTCATTCCCTCCACAGGAGCTATCGTCTCAGCTTCTGAGAGGTTACAAAAAAAAGGGCTAAAATCATCTCCTTTCAATGTTGGGTAAAACCAAAACCTTATATCTTCTAAATCCTGGTCTTTTAATTCTGATGCACTTTTTATATCATCAAAGTAATCCTCTTCTTCGTTTAATACAGCTATTTTTTGTCTAAGAATACCACTACGAACTAAAAGGAAAAGACCATGAATTATTTCAGAATCGCTTAAGCCCCATTGTTTACATTCATCAAATGTGATGCAATTCGCATTTCCGCGTTCCACCCTAAGTGCAATATTATTTAGCAGAGTCAAAAACTTTTTAGGGTTTAACTCTGCTTCTACCTTTGCTATTTCCTCTAGTTTCATTTATGGCTCCAGTATAGCGTTGATGACTATTCTATATGCACCTATTGGCGATGTTTTCAAAAATGTAACCTGATGACTGTTAAAATTGATCCAAATTCTGCAGTCAGGCATTAACTGAAAACCTTTGTCGTTATTTAAAGAAAATGATAGCCCTTCAGCTGTGTATTCTGCGGTTGTCTGTAATTGAAGATTACTCGCAACATCATCAAAGTCATGACTAGAACTTGTTAGCTCCGCACTCCGAGGATGAAAAATATTATCGCTATCAATCTCATCATCCTGGTTAACTTTTATCTTGTATAGCCGTGCGTCAAATTTAGCTTTCAATTGCTGAACTAACCTTCTATCGAAAGTTATTAAATGGGGAAGCACACTGGGACCTCCAGTAAATTCACTTTTACCCAAAACCTGCATAGAAACTAAATTGGCTAATTTTTTAGCTAATTTCTTTGGAGCTCTTATATCAAGTAAGTAACCACCCTCAAGTTTGCTAACCAAAACTTTAGTTTCAGTTATAGGTGTGTGTTCTAAGGTTCCTTTGTAATAATCTGTATATGTCCTTTGAACCCCAGGGCTTGTCCACTCAATTATTGTGAAATCATTTTGTTTTGTTATTGATTTCAATTTAAACTTTTCGCCCTTATACATTATTTCATCACCGATTGATAAAGCATCAAAGTTAACTCTATTTTCAGTAATAAGCTTAAATAGTGAAAGAGTGCTTTTGCCTCCAGAAATAAATTCATCTAACAGCGAATTTATTAAATCAGATATTCCATCTTTTGAGATTGTTGGCGAGTTCAGAATGTCTGTAATTAAATTGTCTTTTTTTTGGTTCTTTTTTACAGCTTCCAACCGGTAAAAGTCAACAAGACTCTTTAAATTTTCAACAGTTAAAGAATTTAACCTCTCTGCAGTGATCATTAATTAGCTCCATTGTTTTATTAATAGTGACTTGGGTGTTATTAGCATTGGCTGTTCCCAATCTCGGACTTCTTCCATTTTTTGGCTTTCTACTTTATTGAAAAGACACGTTGTGTTTTTTGTGAATTTTGCCATTATATTTACTCGATTAGTATAGTTTGTTATGATTAACCTAGAGCAATCTGGGAAACACGTTTTTTAAAACTTTCTCAAGTTAATGGGCGGGGGAGGTTATTCAAGAATAAACAGGGCAGAACGCTTAAGAACGTTGAATATCGAACATTCAACATCGAACATTGAACGCTTAACTTTGAACTATTCCTATCCTCTATCTCCTACCTCCTCACTCCATTCCTTTTTGAAATTGAAGGTAAAGCTCTTTGTCGGCAAACTGGGCGGTCAGGGACTGACACGCTCTACTTGATAATCGAACATCTCGTCCTAATCGCTAATAACTGAAAAACTAATAACTTTCCTCTCACCCCTATCTCCTCACCCCTCACGCAAAACGCACCACGCACCACGTATCACGTATCACGTATCACACCCCTAACTCCTAACTCCTAACTGTGTTTGATATATGTAATCATGTTTTTGTTATCAAAGTTAATCAAAGGGTCTGGACTTACGTTTGCTAACTGTTATTTTGGAAGGCGCAAAACGGTTTTGCTGGGGAGAGTGTAATAACTGGTTTTAAAAAAAGTTGCCATATTTGGCTTCTTGTAGGAGGAATGTTTATGAAAAAACAGATTACAATTAAAGATGTGGCGAAAGCCGCGGGGGTTTCACATCCAGTAGTTTCGGCGATTCTCAGCGGAAACAAGTCGACGGTGCGTTTCAGCGAAGCAACAAAAGAGCGGGTTCTGAAGGTTGCTGAGGAGATGAAGTATAAACCGAATATTCTGGCACGAAGTTTTCAGCAGAAAAAGTCGTTTTTGATCGGCGTGTTGGGCTTTGATGTCAATTCTTGGATTTTTGCGGATATGCTAGAAGGGATTCAGTCGGAAACTTTTTCCCGTAACTATGCACCGATTTTCCTGACTCACAGTACGCCGGAAGAGGAAGAGGCGAATTTGCAGATTTGTATGGATCGAATGGTCGATGGTTTGATTGTTAATGCGACGCTTGATCCCAACGGCGTCTGCAATGTGGCGCGTTATAAAGAGCTGATGGCTGATGATATGCCGATTGTGGAGTTTTTCGGAAAAGGTATAGAAGGTGCGCCAACGGTGATTCCCGCCAACTATGAAATCGGTCAGAATGCCGTGAAGCACCTTATCGAACAGGGACATAAAAACATTGCGCTGGTAACGCATGACCGTTATAAATCGACAAGTCGGAATCATGGTTTGAACTGGGATGCCTGGGATCAATACCGTGGTTATGAGGATGCGATGGAGGATGCGGGCTTGGAGCCGATTGTGATTACACATCCGATGATTTCTGAACCGAGTATCAATTCAGGTTGGCGAAAAGGCGGTGAAATGACGGCTGAAAAAATTATTAATCACAAGACTGATATCACGGCGGTAATCTGTTATATCGATTACGAGGCGTATGGTGTCATTCGCGGTTTGCAGCGTCTTGGTAAGTCGGTTCCAAATGATATTGCGGTGATGTCGAACCGTGCGGTTGGAATTGGTGATGTGATTGAACCGAATTTGACGACTCAGAAAATCAATGTGAAGGAGATTGGTCGTACAGCTGCCGAAATGGTTTTCGATCTACTTGATGAAAAGAGTGTGGAAACCAAGCGTTTAACCAATGAGTTGATTGTCCGTAAAAGCACAAAAAATTAGTGTTTTTGTCAAAACTGGCGACAGATTCCTGTCTTTTATGTAAATACCCTTTTGAACTTTGCCCTTCTTCTTGTAGCTCGCAAGTTGTGGGTTTCTCCTTGTAGGGGCTGGGCAAAAAGAAAGTTTGAGGTGAACAATGCGTGATGTTTTAGAAAAAATTAAGAATGGCGACCATGATGCGTATCGTGAAATTGTTCGCGAATACGGTCCAGCTATTCGTGTGTATCTGGCATCACGTTTGTCGGATTTGAAGGCTGTGGATGATTTGTCGCAGGAGGTTTTTATCGCGGCTTATTGGAATATTGACCGCTTTGATTTGGAGAAAGACTTCGGTCTCTGGCTTCGCGGTATTGCCAGAAACAAGGTACTCGGACACCTTCGTAAAGTCTATAGCGAAAACAGGGTGAAAGAGGAGTTGATGCTTTCAATCGAAAATTCTCTGAATGATGAATTGGATAGTTTTAATGAAAATGAACGTGAAGTGTTCGGGCGCTTGACTGATTGCATGGGGAAGTTACCTCCTGAACTGCATGAGATTGTTCAATGTCGTTATTATAAAAAAGAGTCTGTTATAAGTATGGCGGATCGTCTGAAAAGTACGGTTTCGGCAATTAGCTCGAAGTTGTACCGTGTGCGCAAACAGTTACGCATTTGCGTTGAAAGCGAGGTGGAACTATGAAAAATAGTCGATTGATTCTTATAGAAAAATATCTTGATAGTTCGTGTGCTCTTGACGAGTTACGACAAATCAAAGAGTTGGTGGAGAGTGACACTGAGTTTCGTTTGACTTTGGCGGAGGCTTTGAGAGTTCGAGGACTGATTCAGAGTAAAGAGTTTGATGATTATGAGACATTGGTTGATAGGGTTGAACTCAATATCGAAGCCTTGGATTCGACTGCATTTGAGTCGAATGTGATAAATCAGGTGAAGTTTAAACGAGTTGAACAAAAGCGTCGCTTTTTCTATCTAGCTTTGGCGGCACAGTTTTTAATTTTGCCGATTCTATGGTTTGCGTTCAAAAATGATGCGGTTAAGCCCGTTTATATTGGTAAGTTGATCAGCAAAGATGGTGCAGCTTTTGTGGTTCGCAATAATAGTAAACTACAAATTACTGAAAACTTTGATATCTGTAGCGGCGATCAGCTTTTTGTGGAAGAGGAGTCGGAGGCGAGTTTTGTTTTCAATGACGGGACAACTATCGACTTTTCGTCCGGATCTTACGCAAGCCTTGTAGAAAATCAGCAAGGGAAACGTTTGACACTTTATTCCGGTGAAATTGATGCGGATGTGATGAAGCAACCGCTAAATAAACCATTGATGATTTTTACTGAGCACGCTGAAGCAGAAGTTGTGGGAACTAAGTTTAAGTTCAGTTCGTCTGACTATTCGTCACTTCTTGATGTAAAAGACGGTGCGGTGAAAATGACACGTCTTCAGGACAAAAGAAGCGTGATGGTAAAAGAGAGACAGTATGCGGTTACGGGGAATCAAAACGAAGAGTTTACGGCAGAACTTTCAGGTGATCCGGTTTATCGAAGTGAGTTACTGACGCGAAACATGACACGAAGGTTTATTAATGTAGAAGCTGATATATCCGGAGCTAAGAAACTTTACCTTGTGGTTCAGAATGGAGGAGACAATAATCGTTTTGACCATGCGGTTTGGATTGCCCCGAAGCTTTTAGGACCGGCAGGTGAATTGGATTTGACCCAAAAAAAATGGTCACAGGCTAAAAGCGGTTGCTTTTCAAATCAAATTAATAAGGGATTTTGGGGACAGCCCATTAAAGTTGCAGGAAAGAGTTTTGAGCAGGGACTGGCGACACATGCTACTTCTGTTATCAGTTATGATATTCCGGAAGGTTATACACGTTTTCATTCGTCAGCGGCGATTCTTGATAGCGGTTATAATCAGTTTGAATCCTGTTCAAGTATGATCTTCGAAGTCTATACCGAAATGCCGTCGAAAAATCTGGAACGCCTCCTAATCAGAAGACATCATTACTAGGTTTTGGTGTAAGGTCAGCGGTTATAAAAAAGGTCTTTAAAGACAGTGATGCCTTTAAAGACCTTTGAAGTTTTATTGAATTGCCGAGTGGGAGCTCGGCGTTCCCGTGTTAGTCGCGACGACGGTTTCTGTCTCCGCGTTCACGACGGTTGCGTCTTTCGCCTCCGCGTTCGTTGCGATCTCTACGATCACGGCGTTCTCCACGGTCACGTCTCTCTGAACGCTCGCCGCCTTCACGGTTTCCACGATATCCGCCGCGATCTCCATCACGGTCTCTACGATCACGACGTTCTCCACGGTCACGTCGCTCAGAACGTTCTCCACCTTCGCGGTTTCCACGATATCCGCCACGATCTCCATCGCGGTCTCTGCGGTCACGACGATCGCCACCGCGTTCGCGTCTGTCACCACGTCCGCCACGATCACGGCGATTTCTACCGCCGCGACGGTCATCACGGCGACGGTTTCCGCCAGAACGTGAACGGCGTCCTGATTTTAGGCGATCAAGCTGATCTTCCTGAATTCCGATTCGCTCAGGTCCGACTTCTTCTTGCTGAGTTGCAAGCATAGATGCTAGTTTGTAAGCAATCTTTGTCGGATCCATCTCTTCTTCGAGATCCATTACCATTTGAACAGCCGCTGAGTCAATTTTTACCTGGCGTAGCTCTTCTTTCAATTTGGCAATTTTTGTTTCACGAAGTTCCTGACGGCTTGGAATAAGTTTAAACTCGATCTTAGCACCTATGTTTTTCTGAAGACGTTCCAGCTGGTAGAATTCACGTGGTGTCACAAGTGTGATTGCAACTCCAGTTCTTCCAGCACGTCCTGTACGTCCGATTCGGTGAACATAGCTTTTTGAATCAAAAGGCATGTGGTAGTTGAATACGTGCGACACATCAGCCACATCAAGTCCGCGTGCTGCTACGTCAGTAGCTACAAGAATATCGATTTCGCTTTTACGGAAACTCATCATTACACGGTTACGAGCAGGCTGCTCCATGTCACCGTGAAGTGAATTTGTGTTGTAACCGCGTGCACCAAGAGTTGTACAAAGTTTATCAACTTCTGCACGGGTACGACAGAAAATAATCGCTTTTTCAGGTGAATTTGTGTCAATAAGACGAATCATCGCATTTTCGCGTTCGTACTCTTCGACAACTGAATAAAGCTGTTGAATGTCCGCGTTGGTGTTGTCAGTGCTCTGAATTGTATTGATCTTCACTGGATCTTTTAGAATCTTGTCTGCAAGTTTCTGAATAGGTCTCGGCATTGTTGCAGAAAATAGAAGAGTTTGACGTTCTTCTGGAAGGTGTTCGAAAATCTGCTGAATATCTTCAAGGAATCCCATATCAAGCATTTCGTCAGCTTCGTCAAGTACAACTACAGACGGGTTGAATGAGTGCAGTTTACCTGATTTTAGAAGGTCCAGTAGACGACCAGGCGTTGCTGAAACAGCATTTACACCGCGGTTCAGGTTTTTAATTTGTGTATCGTAGCGTTGACCACCGTAAACTGTCGCTGTACGGATACCGGCAAATTTACCAAGTCGGTAAAGTTCGTCACCAACCTGTGTTGCCAATTCGCGGGTCGGGGCGATAACAAGCATCTGCACGCCTGCTTCGATATCGATATTACTCATTACAGGAAGTCCGAATGCGGCAGTTTTACCAGTACCTGTGTGGGCTTGGGCAACTACATCTTTTCCAGATAAAACAACCGGAATTGCTTCCTGCTGAATTGGACTTGGAATTTTAAAGCCGGCGTTGGTAATACCTTCTTGAATTTTTTCGCTTAGCTCGAAAGAGTCAAAACCTACTGTTTCTTTTACTTCTTCAGTAGTGTTTGTTTCGTCACTCATGATTTCTCCATGGTTCTTTTTTACCATTTAAGGTAATTTTAGTAGATATTTTTGCATTGTGGAGGCGTTTTAACGGTCTGCTTTCCAGAAGTTTTGCAAAAAAGTGGGACAAATCAAAAAGCTTACCGAAATAAGTGTATCTGCCGTGTTTGTAATGAGGAAGGATTTTCCTGAGGACGAAATAGGGCGAATTTTCTTAATTTGTTCCGTGGGGGCGGTAATTTAGTGAATGATCTTTTTTATACAACCTGAATAATTAATAATTGATGATTAAGAATCGGGGAAGTGCTTTCTTTTACACTTTTGACCGTTAATTCTTCTAATTAATAAAGTTTTGAGTCGAACAACAATTGGTAGTTTTGCAGGCAGGAACTCTCTACTGAATTAGTACTATTTTTGCATTTAGGTAGAACTTTTCCTAAAGACGAAAGGTGGTAGGAGTCCCGAAGAATATGTTCGATGTTTTCATTTTCTGCTGGGTTAAAATGATACTGAAATGAGGTCATTTTAAGTTTAATAAAAAATTATAAAAAACTGGTTGATTGTAAATAGGTATGGTGGTTTTATATGAGGCTACAAAAATTATTGATTTCTTGTTTGAGCTCAAAAGGTTATATTTAAGTTTTGAATAACATAAAATGGCGATTTTGGATCATTTTTAGTCAATTTTTTGGGGAATTAAGTAGTTTAAACACACTAATTGGAGCAAAATTATGGGAAGTATGGCTGCAGTTGGTACTCAGGATAGTCTGATTACCAATTATCCGGACAAAGTCTCAGAGCTTAGCGAGTTTATCGCCGAGCGCAAGGGAAGTGCAAAGCCTGGACGAGTGCGTGGTATTTTGATTGAATGCCTGCATAAAGCTCAGGAACTTTTCGGTTATCTGCCGAAAGAGATTCAAATCTACGTGGCTGAGAAGCTTGGTCTGCATCATTCTGATGTATACGGCGTAATCAGTTTCTACTCGTTTTTCAATGAAAATCCTGTTGGTAAGTATCGAATTAGTATCTGTACAGGTACGGCTTGTTTCGTGCGTGGTGCGGATCGCATTATGCAGGAGTTTCAGCATTTCCTACATGTAGAAGATGGCGAAACAACTCCAGATGGGAACTTCTCTCTGGCGAGTTTGCGTTGTGTCGGAGCTTGCTCTCTTGCTCCAGTGGTGTTGGTTAATGAGAAAGTTTATGGTAACGTGAGCGCCAAAATGGTGCCGGATATCATAAATGAATGCGATTAAGGGGGTGAAACATGGTTAATTCTATTGCACAGCTAGAAGGTAAAGCGGAGCAGATTCTGAAGGATCGAAAAGCTGCCGCGCGCACGACTATTTATGTTTCACTTGGTACCTGTGGTATTGCGGCTGGCGGTAAACCTGTTAATCAGGCGCTTCTGGAAGCTATTAATATACAGGGCAAAAAAGGCGAAGTTGAGATTGTGGAAGTAGGTTGTATGGGACTTTGTCACTCCGAACCAACTATTGAAGTCGTCGATAATGAAACTAAAACAAATATTGTTTACGGAAATGTAAAGGCTGAAGATGCGGCTGTTCTTATTGCAACTGAACCGCAGAAAGTGGCTCCGGGCGTGGACGTTATTAGTCGCAACTGGTATTTTCCTGAAGAATCTGACAATATCAACGGTGTGCCGCAGGCGCGTATTGTACTTCGTAACAGCGGACGTATTAATCCTGAAAATGTGGATGACTATATTGCTCAGGATGGATATGTGGCACTTGGAAAAGCTGTTTCAACAATGAAGCCGGAAGAGGTGGTTCAGGAACTTATTGATTCAGGACTTCGTGGTCGAGGCGGTGGTGGTTTTCCTACTGGTCTAAAATGGAAGTTTACTGCAGACCAAGACACTGATGAGAAGTTTGTAGTTTGTAATGCCGATGAGGGTGACCCGG
>DDLT01000230.1 GCA_002340265.1 Lentisphaeria bacterium UBA2565
GATAATAAGGCAGTTAAGTGGTTTGACATTTACGTTGCAAGTTTTAATTTTCATAGCGTGTGGCTCCTTTTGAATTATTGTTTGGTAAACCTTATTCAAATTTAGGAGTCACACATTTTCAACTGTTCTCAAACTAATCTTTGAGATAATAGTATGTGTTTTTTCTGTTCGTCTTCTTGCTGTTTTTTTTGCTTTCAGATATTGAACTTTAGTAGTTTTTAACCAAACTTTGAAACCGTTTGAAATTCTTACCTCCATATTGGAGCATTTTTATAAAAGTTAACTTTCGCAACATCTATGTCTGACAATAAAAAATCTGAAATTAAAAAGTCACCCGGTTTCCTTACCGGAGATCGCCCGTTACCACATGATCTTAATGCCGAAGTCGCCGTTCTCGGCTGTATGCTTCTGGCACCGGAAGAGGCTATTGATGTGGCTGGAAAACTTCCGCCGAACTCTTTCTACCTTGAAAAGCACCGTTTTATCTTTAAAGCACTTCTGGATCTTAGTGAAGATCCGGATATGGCGGCAATCGACCTTATTACTTTGAGTGATTTTTTGCGCCGTCGTTCAGAACTCGGTAAAGCCGGCGGTGAAGATTACCTGATTCACCTGATGAATGCGATGCCGACTGCGGCAAATATCGAAAGTTATACCGAGATTGTTCTAGAAAATTACGTTCTGCGTCGACTGATTGGAACCGGTGCTGATATTGTCAACAAATCGTTCGATCAAGCAACTCCTGTAAAAGAACTGGTTGACAGTATTGAACAGGAAATCATGGACATCGGTAACTCGCGTAGCCGAAATGACTATGTAGCATTGAAAGATTTGGTGAAAGATGTCGTGAATCATGTTGAGCAGATGCACAATAACGACCACCAAGCTACGGGACTTCCAACGGGTTACCCTGATCTCGATAAGATGATTTACGGCATGCGTCCGGGTAATATGATTGTTCTGGCTGCCCGTCCATCTATTGGTAAGACTGCGTTGGCGCTGAACCTTGCGGCAAATGTGGCGATTGAGACCGATAATCCGCAGCCGGTTGGTGTGTTCAGTCTGGAGATGAGCTGTAAAGAGTTGGCGACACGTCTTCTGGTAAGTACATCTAAAATCGGAATTAATGACATTAAAGAGGGAGCGCTTTCCACAAGCAAGTGGACGCAGATTATGCATGCGGCGCAGCGTTTGAAAGAGGCTCCGATTTATATTGACGATACGGCGCAGATTGATATCATGGAACTTCGTGCCAAAGCGCGTCGAATGAAACGCGATCACGACATCCAATTGATTGTGATTGACTATCTTCAGTTGATGACTGCTTCGGTGGGAAGTAACTCTTCGCGTGAGCAGGAAGTTGCAAAAATGTCCGGTAGTATCAAGGCGATTGCCAAGGAACTTGAGATTCCTGTAATGGTTCTGGCACAGCTTAACCGTCAGGCAGAGCAGGCTGGGCAACGTCCTAAATTGTCACATCTTCGTGAATCAGGTTCGATTGAGCAGGATGCCGACGTGGTAATGCTGCTGCACCGTGAACGTGATGCACAGCACGAAGCGACTGAAGATCAGTACGAACAGGGGTTGAAATCGGAAGCAATTATCGCGAAAAACCGTGCCGGTGCAACCGGAATTTGTCCATTGGTGTTTATGCCGAAAATCATGCAGTTTGTCAGTTACACAGGAATCGATGATGAAGATGTCCCTGCTGGATAGTTTATAAGTGTATTTCCTCGCTTCGCATCGGAAGTTTATGAGTTTATAAAAAGCTTATTAAATCTTTTCTAAACTTTTAAACTGGAGTGAAATGAACAATCACACTTCTAAGTTTTGTAAGCAGTGAAACTAGTTTAAAAGCGTACTTTTTTTTGAGGCCGGAGTCAAATCCGGCCTTTTTTTTGCTTTTATTGAAATTTTAAATTTAAGGGTTGGTTTTTCGGGGTAAATTCAAGCGGTGAATTTTACTGTAATAATTACAAATATAGGATTTAAAACGTGAAATTATTTACTTTTCTTGTCGGGGGACTTCTGACGCTTTCGTCTCTTCTGTCTGCGGCTGTTGTTGAAAAAATCGAGGTGAAGTGTCCGGTGGAACAGACAGTTTCGGAAGATTTGGTGCTTTCGAGAATGAAACTTTATGTGGGCAGTCAGTTTAATAATGAGCTGCTTTCCGATGATATTAAAAGTCTTTACGGTTCCGGTTTCTTTTCGGATGTGACGTGTGATGTGTCAGACGGTGAATCAGGAGTGGTTTTGACTGTAAATGTGGTTCCGCAGCCGTCGATTCGCCAAGTTGTTTTTAGAGGAAATGTAGAGTTCGATGATGAAGATCTTCTTGATGAAGTATCGCTTCAGTCGGGTGATCTTCTGAACATGAAAAATCTGGCGGAAGATAAGAAAGCGATTTTGGCACTTTATGAGGATAAGTCGTACTTTGGTACAACTGTTAAGGCGAAAACAGAAGAGCTTTTGGATGGTCAAGTCGATGTGCGCTGGAGAATTAAAGAGCAACCTCGTTATAAAATCGGTGATGTGACTTTCTCAGGAAATACCTTTTTTGATGAGGATGATCTGGAAGATTCAATTATTACGGAGCATAGCTGGCTATCATGGGTTTTCCCGATGGGTTATCTTAATCAGGATGTATTCCCGGAAGATAAACGTATGATTGTGAAAAAGTACCGTGATGCGGGTTTTCTTGATACGAAAGTTGTGAAAACGGAGACAACTCCGGATGACAACTATATGGATGTTGAGTTCACTATTGAAGAGGGCGAGCGTTATAAAGTCGGCGATATTTTCATTTCCGGTTGCGAGAAGTTGAATGAAGATGAAATTCTCAGCCGTTATAAGAAAACGAATGAAAAGCGTGGAATTAAAAGTTTTCAACGCGGTGAATGGTTTGAAGGTGCACGTGAAAAACAGTTTATTGAGTTTATCAAATCACAGTATTTTGTGGATGGTTATCTGGAAATGCGATGCCGCCCGAATTACAAAAAGCTAGGAAACGCAGGTGAGCGTTACGTAAATATCGATTTTGTTATTACTGAAGGAAAACAGAGCTCGATCCGCAATATCAATATTCGCGGAAACCGTGTGACTCAGGATAAAGTGATTCGCCGAGAGCTTGGACTACTTCCTGGAGACCTGGCAAATCGTCGTAAAATTGATGCATCAAAACGTCGCCTTCAGAACTTGAACTATTTTGAGGTTGTTGATGTGATTCCGGTTGCGACAGAGCGTGACGATCAGAAAGATCTTGATATTACGGTTCTTGAGAAAGGTACCGGACAGCTTCAGCTTGGAGCAGGTTTCTCAACCGAGGATTCGATTATCGGTAGTGTAGAAGTGTCGCAGGCAAACTTTGATTACAAAAATTATCCATTTTTCCGTGGAGCAGGACAGAAAATGCGCCTGCGTCTTCAGGCTGGTTCTGAAACCAGTGAATTTTTGGTTTCTTTCACCGAGCCGTGGCTTTACAACCGTCCGCTAAGTTTGAACGCAAGTGCATATATGCGTGATCGTCGTTATGATGAATACGATCAGAAAACTATCGGAACAAACTGGTCTATCACTCAAAAGATGAAAATGCGTTACTGGCGTTCGACGATAGGTCTTTCCCTTGAACGAATTTCAATTGACGATGTGGATGATGACGCGTCGGATGAGTTAAAAGAAGAAGAGGGTGATTACAATGTGTTTAAAGTATATCAACAGTGGAATCGTAATAGTACGGATCGCTTCCGATTTGCAACACGCGGTTCAAAGTTTTCTGCTCGCATAGGACTTCAGGCTGAAGCGCTTGGTTCTTATAATACAGCGGCGAAAATTAAGTTGACTTATGATAAGTATTTCCCGATTATGCCGGAAAGTGATTGGATTGTTCGAATCGGGGCAAAACTTTACCAGATGTCTAAAATCGAGGGCGATGATCCGGCAATCTTCGACCGTTTCTTCGCCGGTGGTCCGCGTACAGTTCGCGGTTTTGACTATCGTGATGTGGGTCCGGTTGATAGTAATGAAGACCCGATTGGTGGTGAATCGTTGTTCACACTGACTACCGAACTTCGTATTCCAATTATCGATTCGATTCACTTCGTGACATTCTGTGATGCTGGTAATGTTTGGGAAGATGCGTGGGAAATTGATCCAAGCGAATTCAACGCATCGGTCGGTTTCGGATTCCGCTTCGACATGGCGATTCCAATTACTGTTGACTATGGTATTCCAGTTCATACAGATCAGCCGCATCTTGAAGACGAAAATGGTCGTCTACACTTCAACATCGGAGCAAGTTTCTAATGAAAACACTTAACATTTATGTAGGTCGCCAGCTACTGGGTGTTTTTCTGGTGACATTGGCGGTTCTTACTTTTATCATGCTGGCGGCGGGATTGGTTTCCGGAGCAACACTTCTTGCGAAAGGTTTGCCGATCTCACTCTTTGTGAAGTTTGTAGCGTACGGAATGCCGAAGGCGCTCGGATTGGCAATGCCAATGTCGCTTTTGACGGCGACGATTCTGGTTTTCGGAAGACTTTCGGCAGATAACGAGGTGACCGCAATGCGTGCTGGTGGTGTCAGTATTTGGCAGATTGTGAGTCCTTGTCTGATTATCAGTATTGTGGTGAGTGCGCTTTGCCTTTACCTACAGCTCTATGTTATTCCAGATGCAAATTATGAAGTGCGTCAAATCAAGAAATCGAGCGAAGTGATGAACCCGAAGCTGATGCTTGAACCCGGGCGTCCGATTATGCTTTTTGACGGACTGATTATCAATATTGACCAGATTGAAGATGTGGACGAAAATAACAGCGAGCTTTACGGCGTTCATATTTATCAGCTGGATGACAAAGGTAAAACGACAAAGGATTTCGTGGCAAACAAAGGTTATTTGAGACATGAACCTCAGCAAAAGCAGTTTATTCTGACACTTGAAGATGCAAACATCGTGGTGATGTCGGGAAAAGATAATGAACGTGCAGACCGTTTAAAAGGATCTAGTACATTTCCTCTTGCTTACGGCGATGCGCAGTCATCTGGGCGAATAACAAAGAAAACCAAATCGCTTGGCAAAAGTGGCCTTTTTGCTAAGATCGACCTGTTTAAAGAGAACGGAATTGATACAATGCCGCTTTATGTGGAACTTCACAAACGTTTGGCTTTGGCACTTTCGCCATTGGCATTTTTGCTGATGGGGATTCCTTTCGGAATTCGAACAAGTCGAACCGAAACTTCTGTAGGTTTGGTGATTAGTGTCACGTTGGCGATGTTGTTTTATGTATTTATCATTATTGCTGAAAGCTTGGAAAATCGTCCATCTCTTCATCCTGACTTTCTTATCTGGATTCCGAATATTGTCTATCAGGTAGGCGGCATTATCGCCATGAAACGAATAAGTAAGCGATAACAGTGTTGCAGGTTCACAAGTTTCAGGTTGCAAGTTGAAGGCGTAACTCCTAACGGGTTTATCCCGTTGGTGTTAAAAATTTATTCCAATTAATGAAGTATATCTTGAGTTTAAAAGTTTTCATTTCCGACGGGACAAGCCCATCGGGAAAGCTGGCAGATCTTTAAATAACGCAGGAAAACAATTTAAGATTATAAACGAGGTTATCCTCTTTCTTCTATCCTCTAACTCCTAACTAGAAGGTTTTAAATGACAATTAGTGCATTACAGAAAGCCCGTGCGGCTTATACCCCTAAACTTCCAAAAGCGCTGGCTAACGGTGCAAATGTTAAAATTATCGAAGGCGAAGCGACTACAGCGGTTGCCGATCAGGAAAAAATCTCTGAGCTTTTCGCAGCGACTTACGGTGCGCCAAAGCTTAGTTTTGAAGCGGGCGACGGTTCAACTCTTGATAAAACCATCAATGTCGGTGTGATTCTTTCCGGTGGTCAGGCGCCTGGCGGGCACAATGTGATTGCCGGACTTTTTGACGGTTTGAAATCTTTGAATCCGAACAACAAGCTTTTCGGCTTTCTTGGTGGCCCCGGCGGTTATGTGGCAAATGATTATATTGAAATCACTGCGGAATACCTTAATGATTACCGTAATACAGGCGGTTTTGATATCATCGGTTCCGGTCGTACAAAACTTGAAACTGAAGAAGATTTCGACAAAGGTGCGGAAAACTGTAAAGCACTTGGCATTAACGCTGTGGTAATTATCGGTGGTGACGATTCGAATACTAACGCCTGCCTTCTTGCTGATTACTACAAAAAAAACGATGTGGCGATTCAAGTTGTCGGTTGTCCGAAAACTATCGACGGCGATCTGAAAAACGATCAGATTGAAATCTCTTTCGGATTTGATACCGCTTGTCGTGTATACTCTGAGTTGATCGGAAACATCATGCGCGACTGCAACTCTTCTAAAAAATACTGGCACTTTATCCGTTTGATGGGGCGTTCTGCGTCTCACATTACGCTTGAATGTGCGCTTCAGACTCACGCAAATATCTGTCTTGTCGGCGAAGAGGTGCGTGAAAAAGGTCAGTCGCTTGATGAAATCGTTCAGTATGTAGCGGACGTGATTGCACGACGCGCAGAGGATGGCAACAACTTCGGTGTGGCGTTGATCCCTGAAGGTATTGTCGAGTTTATTCCAGAAGTTGGACTTCTAATTGCTGAATTGAATGAATTGCTTCACCACAAAGAAGACGAGTTCAACGCGTTGACTCACAAAGGTGAAAAGATCGAATTTGTTCTAAACAACCTGTCTGAAAAAACCTCTGCTGTTTACGCGTCGCTTCCACGTTTGATTCAGAGTCAGCTGACAAATGATCGTGATCCGCACGGAAACGTTCAGGTTTCTCTAATTGAGACTGAGAAGTTGATTATTGAGATGGTTGCAGTGAAATTGGCTGAAATGAAGAAAGCCGGCAAATATGTCGGTAAATTCGGACACCAGGCGCATTTCTTCGGTTATGAAGGACGTTGTGCGGCTCCGTCAAACTTTGACGCGGATTACTGCTACGGACTTGGTTATTCGGCTTCTGCACTGATTGGTGCAGGTAAAACCGGTTATATGTCATCTGTTCAGAATCTGACAAAAGGTCAGGACTTCTGGATTGCCGGTGGCGTACCGATTACAATGATGATGAATGTAGAACGTCGTCACGGTGCAGACAAACCTGTTATTCAGAAAGCGTTGGTAAAACTTGATGCGGCACCTTTCCAATATTTCGTATCACAACGCGACAAATGGGCAGTTGAAACCGATTTCGTTTATCCTGGACCAATTCAGTATTTCGGTCCAAGCGAAGTATGTGATCAAGCTTGTGAAACGATCAAACTGGAATCAAAGTAGTAAAATTGTTGGTTTGTTAGTTAGGTGACTAGTTGTTTAGACTAAACTGGTCACATTATTTATAAAGTCCGAGCTGAGAAATCAGCTCGGACTTTTTTTGTTCAAGCTGAATCATGCGATTATGAATCAGATAGTAGGGGTGCCCCTTGTGGGTACCCGATTCAATGTGTTCTGGGCACCCACAAGGGATGCCCCTACAAAACATAACTGATAATTCCCGCGTCCATTTGTATAAAACAACAGCATATTTTGATCGCTGTCTGGTAAGAGTCTGAGATTGTTGGTTTGTTAGTTAGATGACTAGTTGTTTAGGCTGAACTGGTCACATTATTTATAAAGTCCGAGTTGAGAAATCAGCTCGGACTTTTTTGATTAAAGAAAATTAAAATGATTAAAGTATTCTTGGGTAATTGATGACTGCTTTTGTTTGTAACATTCTTTAAGTTAGCGGTTTTAGGCTGTTTTTAGTCTTTGTCTGGTAAGAGTCTGTAATGTTTTGTTTTTGTACAAAATACCGGTTGAAGTGAGTTGCGGCGGAACGCCGTTAGCTCAACTGAATTGATATTAATCTAAGCCAATT
>DDLT01000103.1 GCA_002340265.1 Lentisphaeria bacterium UBA2565
CGGATAGGAGGCACCACGGGGAGCACGGGGGTTCTCCAAATGCTCCGCATTTCTCGAAGTTTATTATTGTAATACGTAAAATTTGAAGCTTTATGTAGCAAAGCTCAAAATTAAAAATTCCACGAAAAACGCGAAGCGTTTTGAGCCCCGTGTCCCCCGTGGTTATAACTATTCATTATTCACTATTCGCTTTTCACTAACTTAGTTCTTGCGCCTTGCCAGTCGATTCGCAGTTCCCTTGCTGTCCAGTTCGGAAGCGCTTCGGAAATTTGGTTTTGAATTTTATCAAAATAGGCTTTCCCATTGTCCTGAAAAACGAGAATTACAGTAGGGCCTGATCCACTGATAAAAAATGCCTCAGCGCGAACATTTTCAGCAAAATTGCAGACATCATCCCATTCTTTAATCAATTTAGAACGACACGGTTCGTGAAGACGGTCTTTGAACGCCGCTTGCAAGTTGTGGAAATTGCCGTTTACTAGTGAAGAAATCAGAAGTCCGACACGTCCAACGTTAAACACAGCATCAGCGAAAGACAGCGAATCAGGTAGAAGTTCGCGGGCTTTTTCTGTAGAAACCGAATAGTTCGGCGTCATTGCCACAAACTGAAGCCCTGTTGCCACAGTTAGCACATTACAAAAAATGTTCTGATTTTCCTGAACAGCAATCACCATTTTCCCTAAAATTGCCGGAGCCACATTATCCGGGTGCCCTTCAATTTCTGTCGCAATTTCTACCAACTCTTCACGCGAAAGCCCTTTTTCAGCCAAAATATTTGCCGCCATTACTCCGGCGACCACACAGGTAGAACTACTTCCGAGTCCACTTCCAACCGGCACATCGCTTTTGATTTTCAGAGAAACACCAGTTTCCGACATTCCGAAAAGCTTCCAGCAGTGAAAGAAAGATGTAACTGCGAGGTTCTCTGTATTGCAGAACTCTTCACGACAACCAGAAACTTCGACTTCGTTTTCCTGCAGCGAAAATTCGAAACTGTTATAAAGCGTCAAAGCCAGACCGAGGCTGTCAAATCCCGGTCCCAGATTCGCCGCAGTTGCCGGCACCTTAACTACAACGGATTTACTATTTTTCATGATTCAACACATCTCTTTTTAACACATTTATCAACTCTTTCTCCGGCACCAATGTTACTTCTTTGAAACCTTCTTTCAATACTTTCGATAGCTCTTCTGGCATCTTCATCCTAGAAATATCAGCCAACCTCTCAAGTGAAAAATTGGACGTTTCACCCAGAGCTTTCAGTACGGTTTCCGGGAATTTAAATGGAGACGCGGTGGAAGCGACCAAAACCGGAGTATCGTCAGTTTTTAAATCTGCTACCACTTTGATTGCTACCGCCGTATGTGGATCAAGTACATATCCAGTCTCTTTGTAAAACGAACCGATAGTTTCGATGGTTTCGTTGTCATTTGCACAACCTGACAAAAATCCTGAACCAGTCACATCAAACTCAAAAAAGCCCTCAGTTACCAACTTTTCCTGCAACTCTTTTACAAGATTTGCATCGTTGGAAAGCCCGAAAAGCAGACGTTCGAGATTACTTGATACTAAAATATCCATTGAGGGCGAAAGCGTTGTCACAAAGTCACGTCGACGATCATAAATTCCAGTTTTGAAAAAATCAGCCAGGACACGATTTTCATTGCTTGCGCAGATAAATCGGCGAAATGGAATGCCAAGCTTTTTCGCATACCATGCTGCCAGAATATTACCAAAGTTACCAGATGGAACCGCCACATCACAACACTCACCAAGTTTTATTGCTCCAGTTCTGACCAACTCCGCATACGAATACACATAATAAACCACCTGAGGGATCAAGCGCCCGATATTCATCGAATTTGCAACCGTCAAAATCGATCCGTTAGCTTCTACCTGCTGACGAAATTCAGAGTCTGCCAAACAGCTTTTTACCGCACGCTGCGCATCATCAAAACAGCCGTCGACTTTAATCAAATCCGAATTATCAAACCCGCAGTTTTCCATTTGCGCACGTTGCACATCACTAATCCCTTTATCAGGATAAACCGTAATTGTTCGCGCATTTACACTTTTAGAAAATCCATAAATTGACGCCGATCCGGTGTCACCGGAAGTAGCCGTCACAATGCAGACCTCTTTGTCAACCTTCTGCTTTTTTACTGCCAGATCGATAAACTGTGGCAAAAGCTGCAACGCCATATCTTTGAACGCTGCAGTCGGACCGTGAAACAGTTCAAGAATATGAATCTGATTATCTACCGATTTGATCGCAATCGGGCATTCCGATGACTCAAATCCGTTGGAATACGCTTTATCTACGCAACTTTTCATCTCCTCTTTAGAAAGATCAGTCAAAAGCAAACCGATCTTAACTGCCAATTCCTGATAAGAAAGGTCAAGCACCTCATTTAAGTTAAGGGAGTCATTGGGGAAATTCTTAAAAACCGGCAAGCCCCCATCGGGAGCCGTTCCGCTCAGAAGGGCTTCGGCAAAACTCATTTCGAGATTCTTATCTCGTGTACTTATATATTTCATAACTTCTCCTAGATTCGTTCTACGGCGTTAAAGTTATTGTTTTTCACTGAAATACAAATGTCTTTGATGAATAAAAGATTTTAAATGTATCCAGTTTAAAAGCTGTTGAATCGATATATGGTGAAAACTTAAACCGAAAACAGGGAAATTAAAATGAAACTATTTTTTATATCTGACATTCACGGCTCACTAGCCTGCCTTCAAAAAGCACTGAACAAATTTGACGAAAGTGGTGCGGAAAAATTGATTATTTTAGGTGATGAACTTTATCATGGACCTCGTAACCCGATTCCGGAAAAGTATGACCCGGCGGCCTGCGCCGACCTGCTGAATTCATACAAAGAAAAGATTATCGCAATCCGTGGAAACTGTGATTCTGAGGTGGATCAGATGATTCTTGAATACCCGATAATGGATACCAGTTCATCACTTGTGGTTGACGGCATTCGTTTCTACTTCTCGCATGGTCATATTTACAACCCGAAACATCTACCGCCTCTGAACGCCGGCGACGTCTTTTGTTTCGGCCACATTCATTTGCCGATTGCCGAAAAACAGGGTGAAATCACAATTCTGAATCCTGGTTCCATCACACTGCCAAAAGGCGGTAATCCGGCGAGTTACGCAGTTTACGAAAGTCATAACCTTCAGGTAATCAGCTTTGAAGGAGGCATTTTAGCCGAAACAACTGTCTAAAAAAAGCTTGCAAGAAAGACTCTAATGCGTTAATCTCATAAGCCGCAATAACTTGTGCTAAGAGAACTAACTTAAATGGAGTTTTTTATGAAGAGAATCAAAACGTATTTATGGCTACAATTTGTAGCAATTGTCTTTCTTGCAGGATGTCATACCAATCAACACCGAGTCCCTGCCGACACCGCCAAAAATATAATGCCGCTGACTCCCGGTGACCGGCTACCTCAGATCTGTCTGAATGACTCAAAAGGGAAAACATTTAACCTTAATGACTCGATTTCTAAAAAGCCTGCAGTCTTAATTTTTTATCGTGGCGGTTGGTGTCCGTTTTGCACGGAACATTTGGCAGGTCTGCAAAGCGTTGCTCCAGAACTGATAACTCTCGGCTATCAACTAATTGCAATCAGCCCGGATCGTCCTGCGCTTTTAGCTCCGCTTTCACAAGAAAAAGGGTTAAACTATAAACTTCTCTCGGACAGCAGCATGAAAGTCGGTACAGCAATGGGGATTGCCTTCAGACTGGACGATGCCACCTTTAAAAAATACAAAACATCATACAATATCGATATTGAGGCAGACTCTGGATACACACATCACCTACTGCCGGTCCCCGCAGTTTTCATCGTCGGAACCGACGGTATCGTCAAATACACCTACACAGATCCAAACTACAAAGAAAGACTCTCACCAGAGCTAATTCTAAAAGTAGCAAAACGAAATGTAGAATAACAAAAAAGGCGGAATGTGAAAACTCACAACCCGCCTTTTTTCATTTGCACCAAAAGCTTATCAATCTCTTTCGTATTCCCTTCGTAGCAGTGAATACATCGCATGATTCACATAATTACCATAGAGAAGTTCTTTGTCCCTAATAATACCTTCGAAAACAAAACCCAGTCGCTCAGGGACGGCGCGACTCTTTAAATTATGTTCCGCCGCGGGAATCTGTATACGATTCAACCCAAAGTCATCGAAACCTATTTTAATAAGTACTCTACAGGCTTGCGTGATGATGCCATTACCCTGACAATCCTCAGAAAGCCAATAGCCAATCTCCCCAATCTTATTGGTTCTATCAATGGGATTGAAGCCTATAATTCCGCTCGTTTTACCTTGGTAGTTTATGACAAAGGTTATGCAACGGGAATCTTGATGAAGTGCGATTGCCCGCTTAATATAATCAGAAGTGTCCTCTTCGGTCACAATAAAGTCCAACCAAGGGAGCCACTGTTTTAGATACAGCCTATTTCGATCCGTTAATTTAAACAACTCGTTCGAATGGCTCGCTTTAATCTGCGCCAATATCAGCTTATCGGAAATCTTTATTTGCATACCCACGTTCCTTCATCTATTTAAGTGCCCAATTCACGTAAAAAAAGGCGGAATGTGAAAACACCACAAACCGCCTTTTTAATAAATAGTTTATTGTCTGCAATGCAGGCAGTTTATAAGTTTAGTTCAGCAGCGCCTCGCTTGCTTCAAGTTTAATAAAAGAACCTCTTGTTTTAAACTGCCGATGACACGAAGTGTCTAGGCTATAAACATATAAACTCCTAAACTGTTAAAGCTTAAAATTACTGATCGCCGAACTGTAGGGAACGCTCTTCCAGCCATGATTTAATCTTACCACGTAGTTTTTCGCTTTTTTCAGGAGATTGAAGTGTTGTCACAAACTTCTCAAATAGAAACTTCAAAACATCGCGAAGCATGCCAATATTCATCATACGCTCCTGGAACTCAGAATCTTTATCAAGCTTTTCACCCTGAGGAAGTTTTAGACTGCGAATCGCAAACGTTTCCGCATCAAAAGTAAACTGCCAGATATCATCGCCACGACCGAAAATCAATTTCGCCTGTTTCAACTTTTTGCCCACATCAAGTGCCGCTTGCGCTTCCGCACTCTGGGTTGGGAGACCCTTACGAATCACAGATTCCAATGCACCTTTTCCGTCCGCCACAAACAGAAGCGGACCGTCGATTGCAAAACCGTACTCTCCGCCAAGTTGCTCATTAGTCTGTAGCAGTCCACCTTCCGCTTCGCTCACATAAAGCAACCAAGTTAGGAAATCCTGACCAATTGTACCGTGACAAGCATATTCATCATTCAGTTTACGTGAGAAGTTCAGACGAGGAAGTTTTTCCGGATCCACACCGAAATCTTCCATGCAAATCATTTCAGGAGTAAGCGGATATGCCTCAATTCCTGTTGTGTTTTTAAATTCGTCGGTAAATCCTTCAAGTTGACCATTTGAAGCCGAACCGATATAAATCGTTGTACCGTCCTGAAGAGCGACAAAAGGGAGACCTGAAAGCGAAGGCGGCATCTGCCCAATCAAACGCTCTGTAATATCCTCTTTGATCTCCTTCTTCATTTTACGCGTCAATTCGTGAATGTCATTCGCCTGTTGCATCGCAAGCTCCTCAATTCGACATTCTGCAGACAAAAGAGAACCCGGAATCTTACGAACCGCCGTACGAAGCGTCAGATTAAGGAATCCGGCACGGTAAGCCGTCTCTTCGTTAATAATTGTATCAAGAAGGTGGCGACTTGTCACCCAGCCAATCTGTGGCTCATCTTTCACAGCATCAGTAGATCTCGCCTTGTTGCGGATAAAATCCTCAAGCACATTTTCAGGTAGTTTTTGAGTTAGTCGGCAAGCGGTAAATGTCACATTTCCAGATTCAAACGGCATATGATTCTCCAAAAATTATAAGTAAATATTCATTAAATTCAGTAAGTGGCTTTGAATATAAAATCTGCCCGTTGCTTTGCAAGGAAGAGGTTGTTAATTGTCGATAATTTGAACTGAACCTAAACAACTTACAATAAATTAAGTTTGACACCTTGATAATTAAAAACAAAGCCTTATTTTTCAGACCTTAATAAAACCAACGTTGTCACGAGAAAATAAATTTTAAACTCGCCAACGCGATCAACATACTGTTTTAAATATTAAGTAATGGAGTATAGAAATGGCTAGATCAGTCAAAGCGGGTAAAACCGGTATTAAGTCTAAAAAAGAGAAAATCGTTCTAAAATTCGCTTCTAAATACGGTTCACACGCTGACATGGTAGTAGAAGTAGAAGGTAACGAAGAAGCAGCAGCATTCCTAGGTGACCGCGTTCTAGGCGAAGACGAAGTACTTTGCAAAGACGAAGCATTCTACGTGACACTAAAGTCACGCATCGACAACGGTCTTGCAGACCCAGCTCGTATGTACAAATAAGCTCAGCTTATTACAGATTTCCAAAAAGCCGTCCCGATAATTCGGGGCGGCTTTTTTTGTTTTCGTAGTCGAAGGTCTGAAAGTCGTTGGTCGAAAGTCAAAGGTCTAAAACAATTAAGGTCGTTAAAATCCTTAAAGACTTTAATGACCTTAGAAAATTCACATTTACTAGCGACTCGGCTTAAAGTTTGGACCTTTAAAAGTTCTTACCGGATTACCACGTTGCAGTTCATTATGGTTATCCCAGCACGACTTCTCATAATCATCAACTCCGGCAGAATTAACCTGCTCAATTTTAGCTGCAAGACGAACAAAAGCCACCCTTCGATTCATTGCTTGTGAACGTTCTTCTGACGCAATGACTGAAATCCCTGTTGGAATATGTGTTGCCCGGACTGCTGAGTCTGTCGTATTAACATGTTGGCCGCCCGGGCCAGAAGCTCGAAACGTCTCTAACTTTATGTCACGAGGTTCAAGACTGAGCTTTTCAGGAGGCTTAATGACCTCAACACCCAAAAACCAATTTTTACGCTTGTGACTGGGTCGAAACGGACTGGAACAACTCCATTGAACAGTTCCTTCCCACGATTCAACATAATGTCTCACCTCTTCAGAAATCGCTGATTTTATCGAAATCACTGCCGACTTATATGTTTTTGGAGCTGAATCCAAGATCTTACTTTGTAGCTCCGCCTTCACTCCAAAGTCATTCAATTCCTTCAATAAAAAACTACAAGCCAAGAAGGTCGCCCTACCACACTCGACAGGGCCTTTCCCAGAGCTCAATTGTATAAACAAACTCATCATTTCCTCTCCCGGTTTGTTTTATAAGTAACCACGGGTTCCAAAACCGCAATAACCTTAATCAATTGCGCATCTTCCAGGTCACGAATCACCAACTCGATATTTTTATAAGCCTGAGGCGCCTCCTCATAAAGCAGCTCTTTGTCACTACAGATCACACGACTACCAAGTTCTGTCTTTAACATATCCTGCGCAGTATACCTTTTGTGAAGTCGAGGTTTTACCTCGTGCCTAGCCCACTTTCTACCCGCGCCGTGAGAAACCGACCAAAGGTTGTCAATTGATTGATTAATCGGCTTAACAATGTAGCTATGGGTTCCACGTGAACCAGCAATTACAACCAATCTTTCACCAGCAATAGCAGCTCCTTTTCTATGAATCCAGCCAGCAGGGCTTTTTTCAAGACAATTGTGCGGAACATCACAAACTTCGACACTCAGAGTTCCAAGAACAGAACAAAAGCTTTCGGCAATTAATCTTCGATTTAAAATTGCCCATTGAACGGCTTCGTCATGACATTTCAGATAGTCAACGCCATCCTTCGAATCAGCATAAACACCTTGATCCTTCAATTTTGACATATACGTTTTCAAAATCTGTTGACCTTTTCCTCGAGAACCGGAATGAACCAACAAGAATGCTTTCGATTTATCTAAGAATGATTCGTGAAAAATCTCATTATCGACGACCTTCTTTACTTTAGTCAATTCAGCAAAGTGATTACCTCCACCGATAGTCCCAAGAGATGATGCAAACTCGTCTTGGTTATTAGCATATTCTTTAAATTGACCAATCTTGTTCAATGCCCCAGTTTCAAGTTTTTTGACAATTCTATCCAACTTCAGCTTTCTTACAGGCATGTTCATTTGCCAAAGGGCAATGCCACAGCCTATATCACTACCAATCAGAGATGGGTAAATTTTACTGTTTGTCATAAACACTGAACCAACAGGGACACCACGACCCGGATGAAGATCCGGCAATGCCACGGCGTGACAAACGTCCGCTTTTTTCGCAATATTATTAAATTGGTTCAATGCGCTTCCCTCAATCCAGTTGTCGGACGAGGCATAAATATTTATTTCTACAGATTTGTTATCCATAAAAACTCCATGAAATTATTAAAATACAAACAAATCATACAATGAATAAGTTTTGAATCTTTATGAAACAGTTCACCCTAATTAGGCGTGTAAGCTCACAAAAAACTTATCTAGGTATAATGTTTAAATTTTTCCTGTAATTCCAAAAAGTCTAATGAACTCAGAAAAGAAAAAGGCTCTAAAGGGAATGACAGGAAGTTCTATTTTTGTCTATAAAAAGTACTGAACAAGACATGTTAAACCTCCTGGTTATAGTGGATATAATGAAAATGACATTAGTTGTCGTAGAAGTTCGAACTTATTTCTTTGATTATTAAATTCAAGTAATTACCAAACAAAATCATAAAATATGATTTTTTCTAAAAGTTGATTGAAAGCTGTCGTTTCGTTTCTATTTTGAATGCTCAAAGAAAATAACTTACCTACCAACCATAACGGAGAATAATCATGTGTATCATTGCCCAAAGCCTAAAGCAGGCGATTCGTAAATCCGTTATCGGACTTTCCAAATAACAGCTTCCGCTACGTTTGCATTCCCTGCTTTGTGACAAAGAAATGTCACATTTTTTCTGCTCATTTTCCTATAGACTTATGAGTTGCAGGCTTTTTGTACCCACACAACTTCATTTTTCATAGAACCCCTTGAGCAATTTTTTATCAATAAACTTTAGGGAATTTCCACGTGTTAAAAAAACATAATAAATTCGATATATACTCCCTCTGTGGAGAAATACACCCGGAAGACGGAATTAATCCATTATTTACCAAACACAAACATCACAAAAATATTAATCATAAGATTAAACGATACTGCCGACAAATTCATCACACACTAGATCTCACTCTGATGTCATGTGGAGATGAACGGTTAAGTGGGATTTACATTAAGGAAGTTGAAGAAAATCCATTCAACTCCACCTTAGTTGTTTTATTCTGCGTCCCACAGAATACGTCCGAAGATGAGATTGAAGATAAATATGCAGTGTTAAATCAACTCAAAGGAATGTTTCGTAAAGAGATTGCCAAAACAATAAACAGAAAACGAACACCTGAACTTAAAATCCAAATCACTAAAGATGCGAGGTATAAATGAAAAAAGACTGTATAATCAAAAACCTTGCAAGCGAAACACTGTCTAATGAAATACAAAAAATTATTAAGCAGAACAGTTTACTAGCCGATGTGAAAATGGTACTGATAATGCCGGATGTGCATCTGTCACAGAATGTCTGCGTCGGCAGTGTCCTTGCAACCACACAACTTATTTACCCTAATGCCATTGGAGCCGATATAGGCTGTGGGATGACGTCTGTGAAGATTAAAGGTTCTCTAGAAAAACTAACTACTAAAGCAGAGGATATTTTACGGCTTTTGCAAAAGCATATACCAATAATTAAACACAGGAGTATAAGTGATTCACCTGAAATTACAAATGAACTACTTTCGCATAAACTCAGTTCGCCAATTTTGAATAAGAAACTAAAAAAAGATGTACGAATTACACTTGGAACTCTTGGAAAGGGAAATCATTTCATTGAGTTTCAAAAGGACAACTTGGGAAACTGCTGGTTGATGGTTCACACTGGTTCACGAACAGCTGGTAAGAGAATTAGTGATTACCATAAGAAAAAAAACAATGTAATCACCAGTAGAAACTACCATTTAGATTCAGCTTCAGTAAGCGGTCTAAACTGGGTAAACGATATGGACTGGGCTATAAAATTCGCAAAGCTAAACAGACGGATTTTAGTTGACAGCATTAATCAGAAAGTTCTTAGAACTGTGGGAATGCACGTTATGTATGACTCTTTAATCGACTGCAGTCACGACCACATTATTCGCGAAACACATAACAATGAGGATTTATGGGTTCATCGAAAAGGAGTCCACAGGCTTCAAAAAGACAAACCCGTAATAATTGCAGGCTCAATGGGAACAAATAGTTACCATGTAATTGGCAAAAATTCAGAAGACATTTTGAACAGCTGTTCACATGGATCAGGCCGAACTAAAAGTCGTACCAAAGCCAAGAGGTCTACAAATTCAGAAAATCTATTGAAGGAGATGAAAGGCATTACGTTCGACAAAACCAAAATAAGCAGACTCTATGACGAAGCTCCTTCGGCATACAAGGATATAGAAAAAGTAATGAAAGCACAGAAAAAGTTCCTTAAAAAAGTCAGAACTTTGACGCCTATAATTTCATTTAAAGGAATTTAAGGCTAAGGCAGGCTTCACCGCCTGCCTTACTCAAGGAACTTACCTTGCTCTCTAATTATCAATCACTGCTGAACAGTCACATTCCGGTTTGAATGGCGATGTTCTGATTGCCAGTGAGAAAAGATACGGATAGTTGTTTTTCAAATACACAATGTGATCGACCCACTGCACTAGAATATTTTCGTAGACACGGGCAATGTCACCGGCAAGGTGATCGATATCCGATTTTGGAAGTTTGGTTAAATCAGGACGATGGTTCAACTCATCCTCAAGGTGAAAAAGTCCCCAGATCAAATCTGAAAACGCGCCATGTTCGTTCAGAGCCGGATGGTCAATTAAATTTAGGAAATAACGATGCTGACCATTTAACGACTTCTGAATTTCCGCCAAATCCTCTATTGTCGCAGAAAAATTAGATTTGTAAGACTCAAAGGTTGCACGAATCGCTTCATGATTCGGAGCTTCCCAAAATGACAAATCGTGCGAACAGTCATTCAGCTCATGGCGATTTGCATCCATCTTCGCCAGCATTCGAACGATTTTACAGCCGCATTCGCTGAAAAATACGCCTACAAGCATATCGCGTTTTTTCTTCTTCTCATCCTTATTATGAGCAGTCAGAAGTTTGTTGAAGATAAACGTCATCAACAAGAGGTTCACCGGAAGAATTCCAAGTGCATGAAAGATAAATTTAAAACTGCCGTGCAGGTCACCGTACACCGCGGCTTTGATTGAATATATGGTAATTGCGCAGGTTAGAAGTACTGCGCAGATGATTAGATTTGTTCGTTTTTTATTATTTGCAGACATGTTAAGCTCCTTAGTTTTCAGCTCAAAACTAAAGGAACTTACTGCGGTTGCAAACAGAAATTGAGGATTTTACAAAGTTGAATAGAATTAAGAGGTTTTCCTACCATTCAACTATTTTTTTGGACCCGCCCCTCGGGCACCTTTTCCTCCGAACATACCGCGAAAACTAGTCATGTCGTAGATATAGTCCACATAGTCCGTAAACTCGCTGGAAGATTCATCATCATAACCAATATCCTTAGCTAAATCATCCAGAGCCACATCACGCGCCGTATCCATCAACTGACGCGTCCCTTTCATTTCATTCCAGATTTCCATTTGCAGCTCACCCTGATTCTCAAAATCGCCGTCCTGCATTCGTTCATTCAGCTCGTCAATCCGCGCCATTTTCTCCTGAAGCTCTGAAATCGCCTTCTGTTGTTTTTCATCCAACCCTTCTAGATTGAACCCGGCGAAAAACTCCGAACGCGTCTTAGTTCCCTCCTGAAAGCGCTGTTTCATCTTCTCGATTTTCTTTTTGATACGCTCGTATTCCTCGGGGTTCTCCTCCTTAAGCATCTTCATGCGTTCCGCAAAGTTCTTTCCCCAATCATTTTTACTGACATATTGAACCTTCGGTTTTGCCTTCAACTGCTCTTCAAGCTGAGCCACCAAATCGTTCTTCGCCTCAAGCGACGCATTCAGACTTTTCACCTTTGCGCGCAAACGATTCAACTCCTTATCATCAACTTCAGCAGGCACAGCCGCTTTAAGTTCAGGGACAACTGTAGGTTTAACCTCAACAACTTCAGCCTTTGCCGCCTCACTATCAAACACAAAAAACGCATTCGCCACAAGCGAAGTAGCCAAACAATAAATCAAAATTTTGTTCATTTCTAAATCTCCAAATTATTAAATTTTTAGTAAATCGTCTCCCATGTGCAAAAGGTTACAAATAAAGATAAAATTATCTTATGTAAACTCTTTTTATATAAATTGTAACACCACATAATGAAACTATATTCACAATCTTAATTAAAAAGAAAACCTAGGGGATTCAATGAAGGATAAATTTACAATTGAAGATTTCTTTATGAAAATTATGCCTGGTGGCGTAATGTTGGTCGTTCTATACCTTGTATTTGGTAAAAAGCTAAACCTCAATTTAGATAAAAACCTTGATTTCTTGTATACATTTATATTCTTTACGTTTTCATATCTTTTTGGTGAAATCATACAAACAATTGCTCACGAGCTTGAATGGATAATCTTCAGCTTTTTTAAGTTTTATAAGCCTTCAGAAATTTTTCTATACAAAGACAACCCCGTTCTAAAGAATGAAAACATACGCAGCAAACTATTTAAACACCTTGACCTATCTCTAGACACTGATTACATAGAGGGCTATAAAACTCTTCCAATAGTATGGTGGAAAAGGGAAAAACAGCAAAGATCTCAAAGCTTTTTTTGGCAATTATATACAAATGTTAGCGACTCGGATGAACTAAAAACATTTAACAGAAGTTATGTACAGATAAGAGCCATCTTAATTGTGTTCTGTTCTTCTGCTATAATTTTTTACTTAACAGATAAAAACGAATTAGCACATACTTGCATTATCCTCTGGCTGATTTGCTTATGGAGAGCAAGAGGAATGGCACGAAACTTAGTCTTTAAAACCGTAATGTTAAACTTAAAGAAGGGACGTTAAATGAAAATAATAATTCATGATGTTGGAAATGCGGCTTGCTCAATAATTTCAAGCCCAAATAACTATGGAATGATGATCGACTGCGGCAGCCATAGTGAGAAGGAAAATCCCATAGCTCATTATAACAGGCCCAAAATTAAGAGTTGGCTTAAGCTCAGGGACTTCCGTTCTTTCCCTCTAGCGCTACTTCATATAACTCATCCCGATGATGATCATGTAAGAAATGCAAAACGAATAAAAGCGGAGTTTCCTCCATGTTTGTTAAGGAGAAGAATCTATGAAGAATTCCCGGATAGAAATACTATAAATATTGATTATATCGAAGATATTGACAAGCATTACCGTGGCGACACTCAATTCGTTGATTGGGGGTTTAATTATAACGAGACTTTCCATATTCCAATGGAAACAATAAAAACAGATGAGGAATTGTCAAAAAAAATTAGAAACAACTCCAGTATTATCCGACTAATTAAACATAATGGTATTAGTATTCTATACTGTGGAGATATGGAGTCGGCTGGCTGGAACTGGTTAGTTAAATACAATTCCAATTTCCGAAAGGCTGTCGCTGGAGGTATTGACATCTTAGTAGCCCCACATCATGGACATAAGTCAGGTTTTCCTACAGCATTATTTGAATTAACAGGTAATGTAATGTGTGTAATACATTCAAAAGGAAGTGAGGGAAATACTGATGGAACGGATGTTTCATCTCAATACTCAAATTATGCAAATGGAATACGTTACATGCCCCTTGAAGGTAAAGCAGTCTACAAAGGGAAAGTTTTAACAACTCGAAGTAATGGAAACATTTATATTAATATCACAGAAAATGGTTTCAAAGTTCATACTTCAAAAGCCTCCCCCAACCATTCAAAAGTATAAAGTTAACTAGTACATATATTCACTATCCTTTTATGACAAGTCCCTGTTCATTGTTGAGCTGGGATCTTATTTAATAAGCTTTGACAAAGACCTTTAATGCATGCCCATGGTTGTCGTGCATCTGTTTGGTATGGCGGGCAGTTGCATGAAGGTGTCGTGTGGGTTTACGACGGCGATTTACAGTTGCACAAAGGCTTCGTGCAGGTGTGTGAAGGTGTCGTGCATCTGTTTGTCATGGCGGGCAGTTGCATGAAGGTGACGTGCAAGTTTCCGAAGGCAATTTAACGTTGCACAAAGGCTTCGTGCAGAAGCATATCTCCGTTTAACAAAAATTTTACGACAAAAAAAATCCCCGACTTTCGACGGGGACTTATTGTACAAGATAAATTAGCGTTTACGACGTTTGCGCAGTTCGTCGACCAATGGATGCTTCTTTCCCAATGCTCCGCTGGCAGAATCAATGACACGTGACGCCAATGTATAAACTTCTTCGGTCATCGCCTGGGATTCGTCTGTCACCTCTTTATAAGTTGCAAAAGCCGTCGCCTGCTCCTCCTCTTTAGCAATCGCGTCAGCAATTTTCGATTCCAACGACGCTTTCATAATTGCCGGATCAAATCCTGCCGCTTTAAGTGTGGCATCATTATCCACCATAAATTGGACCGTTTGAGTGGCCAGCGCGATTTTCTCTGAGTCTTTCATAGTTGTTACCTTTTTGTTCAATGTTTGTCATCCATCAAGGAGAGTGGCGGCTTCCGACACATCTTATTATTCCTCAAACGGACGTCATTAACTTACTCAGGTTTACCAACCATTCAAATTGAACCCACAAAAATAAAGCCTGCGCGACTTCTCACACAGGCTACAAAGTTATTTACAGAAACTGTAAAGGAGTTTAATTTCCTCTTCCCACAAATCCGAATCGATGGTTTCCAGGCAGAGCGGGATGTTGTCGAAACGTTCATCCGCCATCAGCATTTTGAAGAAGTCGATTCCCAGATTTCCTTGACCAATACTATGGTGACGGTCGACGCGTGAGGCAAATTCCGATTTGCTGTCGTTGATATGCATTCCGCGAAGATATTTAAATCCGACCACACGTTCAAATTCGTCAAAGGTGGCTTCAAACGTTTCAGGCGTTCGCATGTCGTAACCGGCGGCAAATGTGTGACACGTGTCCAAACAGACGCCGACGCGTGATTTGTCTTCAATCTTATCGATAATTGCGGCAAGGTGTTCGAACTTATAACCGAGATTAGTCCCCTGCCCTGCGGTGTTTTCGATCACTGCGATCACTTCTGGCACTTCTGCAATTGCCTTGTTAATGCATTCTGCAATCAGGTCGATACACTCGTCTTCACTGATTTTTTTCAGATGCGAACCTGGGTGAAAGTTCATCAGTTTCAGACCAAGCTGATGACAACGTTTCATTTCATCAATGAACGAATTCAGCGACTTTTCGCGTTTTTCCGGGTCTGGATTTCCGAGGTTAATCAAATAACCATCGTGCGGTAAAATGTGATCGGCCGTATAACCGAACTCTTCACAATACTGTTTAAACTCGGCGATATCCTTTTCTTTCAAAGGTTTTGCCGTCCATTGGCGCTGGCTTTTGGTAAACATTGCAAAAGCCTTGGCTCCGATTTTATTAGCGTTCAAAGGACCATTCTGAGGTCCGCCAGCCACGCTGACATGTGCTCCGATATATTTCATGGGTATTTTCTTTTAGTTATTAGTTACTAGTTTTTAGCGGTTAGAGTTTAATTCTTAGAGACGTTATTAAATCGCTATTCATGTTAACAAAACCCGAAAACGTTAACATTAAGCCTTTCTCATGTTAACAAAATCCGAAAACGTTAACATTAAAACTTTCTCATGTTAACAAAATCCAAAAGCGTTAACATAAGAGCTAATTATCTTGAATAAATCCTACCTTTCCTCAAGAGCTCAATTAAATCACTGTTTAGGTAGTAATTTTGTTTACCTTGATTTACCTTCTCTAAAAACTCCCCCTCAGTAAGTGTGTTCAAATACTTCGCCGCAGTCTGTCTAGTGCAATTTAAGTCAGTAGCTAAAAAATCTATTTTAGTATAAGGATGTTTAAATAGTGTGTTAATCAAGTCCTGACTGTAAAAAGCATAATGTTCTCTTATCTTAACTTTATAAGTTTGCATTAAAGCTAAAATCTCTTCAATAATTGCAATTGTTTGTTTTGCTGTAGAGATAACTGCATCAAGAATAAATGTAACCCACTCTTCCCAACACTCTTCCTCTCGTACTTTTTGTAAAAGCTTATAATAGACTTGTTTATGTTCAATGATATAACCACTCAAGTACAGAACAGGCACATCAAGTAACTCCTGCAAAACTAAGTAAAGGACATTTATAATCCTACCAGTCCGCCCGTTACCATCATAAAACGGGTGGATACTTTCAAACTGATGGTGAATAATTGCCATCTTAATTAATGGTGAAATATCAGAAATAGAGTTGTCATTGATAAATTTCTCTAAATTGCTCATCAGACTTTTAACTTCATAGGCATCCTGAGGTGGCTCATAAACTATATTGCCATGATTATCTTTTAAGGTAGTTCCGCTTTGAGTACGCAGACCAGCCTTATTGTTTTCAAGAATCTCCTGTATTTTACATATATGATTGGTTGTAAGTAATGACTTATTTCTAACAATATCATAACCATGCCGTAAAGCAGAAGAGTAGTTCTCGACCTCTTTAGCCATAATATTTTGCGTTAAATTCAGTTGATTCTTAAATATTTCATCATGGGTTGTTACAATATTTTCTATCTCACTACTAGCTTTTGCTTCTTGTAAGAACAATGTATTGATAAGAATAGCCTCGTTGGGGATTTTACTTGTAACTCCTTTTAGACGTCCAAGTTCTCGTTCAGCCACGGCAACTTTCTTGAGAATTGCCTTAGTCTCCAAATCTTTTTGCAATGGTAGTTGTTTAATCATTTTACTATTCTCCGCAGTTTCTTCCGTATTGTATCAGCGCTTAGTGTGGTTTGATGCCAAAATTGAACTACTTATCTCGATTCTTTTTTTCTCTAAGAATAGAAACATCCCCTTCAACTTATCGTTTTGTCCAAATCTTTCAATTAACTCTAAAGTTGATTCAGTTCATTGAAGATTGAGACGAGTCTGTAGACTTTGTCATTAGCACGTAGGTCTGAGGCATCTTTCACTTTGATTCCGACATTTGTGCCTTTGTCGGCAAATTCGATGTTTTCGTGATTCACCTGCATCGAGTCCAAATCAAAGAAGTAAGCACCGCAACGTTCGCCCGTAACCAGCACTTCGTCGCCGACTTTCAGATTGTTCGCCTGAACGGCAATCTCAATCACATTGATTTTAGGATACACTTTCAGAATCTTACCAACCTGTTCTTTTTTCTTGGTGGCAAAATTCCCCTCTTTGCTCCAGTCGTTAATCGGCTGTCCCATGTAGAAGCCGTCAGAAAACTCACGATTGAAGACACCTTTCAAATCTGCCATCAGTTCAGATTTCAATTCGTCAGTCAATTTCCCGTCATAAAACGCGTCAATTGCTTTACGGTAAGAACGGGTTGCAATCGCCACATATTCCGGACCACGCGCACGACCTTCAATTTTCAATGTGTTGACTCCAGCCATGAGAATTTTATCAATTAGTGGAAGTGTACAAAGATCTTTCGGACTCATCACATTGCTGTTTTCAAGGGTGAGCTCCACATCGTGATTTGTGCCTTTTACCTCATAAGGATAACGACATGGTTGCTGACAATCGCCACGATTGGCGCTATGACCTGTAGTAAATTGCGACATGAAGCAACGACCTGAAACTGCCACACACATCGCGCCATGAATAAAGACTTCGATATTGACATCGACGTTTCTACGAATTTCCACCAAATCTTTCATAGTACATTCGCGCGCCAGAACCACACATTCAGCACCCAAATCTTTATAAAATTGAGCCGCGGAACTGTTTGCAATCGATGCCTGTGTGCTGATATGAAGCGGAAGTCCGCGTTTCTTGACTTCCATCATAATTGACGGATCCCAACAGATTACCGCATCGACTTTCGCCTTTTCCGCCACATCAAGCATGTGCTGAATCTGATCTTTCTCATGATCATAATAGATTGTATTCAGCGTCATGTAACCTTTTTTTCCATGCTCATGAAGTACTTGAAGCGCCTCGATAAACTTCTCTTCTGTGAAGTTTTTGGCATTTTTACGCATATTCGCTGCACCAAAACCAAGGTAGCAGGCATCGGCACCATTATTAATCGCAGCGCGCAACGACTCCATCGAGCCGGCTGGCGCTAACAGTTCTACTTTGTTCATATATTTTCCTATTTCTCTAATTCTAAAATACTCTATTGCTTTATTATTGGAAGATATAAAGCAATAAAGAAACGGTGCAATAAAGCATTATGCTTCAATACACATACCGTCGTAAGCGGGAACGACCCAGCCGTTGAACTCTTCACTGAGAGTTTTTTCAAAATCTTTGTGTTTTCCGATAAAATGACTGAAGTGTGTCAAATATAGCTTCTTAGCAGACAGTTTCTGTGCGGCTTCAATCGCCTCATCGACATCAAAATGCTTGATATGATTCTTATAGTTTCGCCAAATTGTTCCCAAAACCATCACATCTACATCTTTAACAAGTTCGGCAGTTTCATCAGGAATCTCTTTACAATCCGTCATATAGGCAAAACGAAACTCCGGCGTTTCAAAAAGATAGCCGCGAATTTCATCCTCACCATGCATAATCGGCAACGGTGTCACTTTTAAATCTTCAAAAAATAACGGAGTTCGATCCACAAGATTCAAGTTCAGGTTTGGGACGGTGATGCCTTTCGGTGCCGGCTTCAGTGTGTAATCATAAATTTGTCGGAAACGGGCTTCCATATCGTACGGAAGATAAAGATTGATTGACTTACGATGAAGAATGTTGTAGCGACGTAAATCATCGAGTCCGAAAATATGATCCGCATGAAGATGGGTAATAAAAACCGAGTCGATGTGCGGAATATTTTCGCGTAAACATTGATAGCGAAGGTCGGGAGACGTATCGATTAAAATTGACAAATCGCCATACTGCACCCAAAGGCTACTGCGCAGTCGTTTATCTTTCGGTGCGTCAGATTGACAAATGTCGCAGTTGCAACCGATTTCCGGAACACCCATCGCAGTGCCGGTTCCCAAAAATGTAAATTTGATAGTTTTCATTAAAATGCCTCTTTTGCTTCGGCAAAGTATACGAAAATTGGAGCATTTAAATAAGTAACCTAAAAAATCAGTAAAGTAAGTGAACAAAAACTCACGCGGAGCCGCTGAGAACACAGAGGAATCAATCTCTTTATCTCCAAACATTAAGTTGCATAAAACTGCTTCCCACTTATTTTGAACTTACCAAATATGGACTAACACTTTGAGCTGGAAGATTAAACATGAAATATTTAAGAATTCGATCAAAAATTTATACTCTAATGAAAACGATCTGTGTGGTTTGCTATCTAATTCACTTAATATTCCCTAAAATTGATTTTAGTTTTTCCTACCTATGTTTAGCATTTGTGTTTGGTTCCGCGGTTGATAAGGCTGGCGATAATGGCTTCAACGATTTTTCATTTGCGATGCTTATAGCCACATCCGTTATAATGCCCATTTTTGTAGTCCTAAATATCGATTCACAAAATATCTGGGAGAGCTTAAAGAATAGCCTTTTCTTAATTCTTTTAACGCTCCCAAATATCATCTTTCTACCACTCCACATAAAGCATGAAGTGAAATAAAACGTTTAACTATGTGACTTACTCAAAGCAATCTCTAAGACTATGACAATTCTACAGAAAACAACAGTACTTTTGATGATTTTGGCATCTATGACTACCGTTGCTTATTTGGCTTTAAAACCTGATTATAATTTCCCAAAGGCGTGGAAAGAAACAGTAAATTGCAATACAAGAGATGATATAATTGAGTGGATTGATAAACATAATGATATTGGAGTACATCATTTTAACTCTATCAAAGGTGACTTTGTGGTAAAACGCTTTGCTGATGGGAGGGTCGAGTTAAACATTATTTATGACGAGGACCTAAAGGTTCATTCCATTTATCAAAGGTATGTTGGTAACACTGTTGGTTTCTTTAATCAAAGCTTTAAACTCAAATAAAACAATTCACTCTTTTCTCAAAAAATCCTTAAGGTCGTTTACTAAGGGTTACGTATTGCTTATACAAAAAAGGTGCGAACCTTTTGATTCGCACCTCAGCTTGTCGACAAAGTCAAAAGTAACTCCATTTCTCCGAAATGGATGGTGCTGTTCGAGGTTAATGCCACTTCGGAGAAGTGGCTCTACTGATGTCTTTTTGTAAAAACATGAGGTTTGTCCACAGCCTGAGGTGCGAACCTTTTGATTCGCACCTTTAAAACGCAATACGTTGTTTAACGCATTATTTTTTTTCTTTCTTTTCTGCACATTTTTCTGAACCACAGCATTTTTTTGCTTCAGCCTTTTTCTCAGCACATTTTTCAGAACCGCAGCATTTTTTAGCTTTTGTACATTCTTTCTTCTTAGCGCATTTCTTTTCAGTACATTTTTCTGAACCGCAGCATTTTTTAGCTTTTGTGCATTCTTTCTTTTTTGCACATTTTGCTTCAGTACATTTCTCAGAACCACAGCATTTTTTTACTTCTGCTTTCTTCACTTCAGCTTTTTTGCTAGAACAACCACAGCTTGTACAAGCAAATACAGAAGTTGTGAAGCACATTACAGCTACCATTAGAATTGATGCGAATAGTTTTGACATTTTTGTCTCCATGTTACTTTTTGTTTTAACCGCCATAAGACGTTCTGAATGCAAAACCTAATGACCCCTTGTCATCATAATATCTGCCGGTTTAAACCAGCAAAACTGTCCAGTTTTGCAAAGTAGCAATAATGTAGTCACATTTTATAATTTTAGACAACCTCATTTTCAAAAAAAAGTTTTTGATAGCAAATATGTGTTTTTATTAATAATTGAGGTTGCAAAGTGAGAATCTCCGCCTAATTTCATGCCACACCAAAAACGTTGCGGGGTGGAGCACTGGTAGCTTGCCAGGCTCATAACCTGGAGGTAGTAGGTTCGATTCCTACCCCCGCGACCAATTTCATACTTGTTGCGGGGTGGAGCACCGGTAGCTTGCCAGGCTCATAACCTGGAGGTAGTAGGTTCGATTCCTACCCCCGCGACCAATGACTTTTATGATTAGTTGTAAGACTGATTTTAAAATATGTTGCGGGGTGGAGCACCGGTAGCTTGCCAGGCTCATAACCTGGAGGTAGTAGGTTCGATTCCTACCCCCGCGACCAATTTTCCTAAGGACATCAGTTAGCTGATGTCCTTTTTTCATTTTATGGACAAGGAGTTTCAAAATGGGACCAAAAGCTTATTTGTTCGACATGGACCACACGCTGATTAATAACGATTGCGATGTGTCTTGGAAAGATTTTCTGATTGAGAAAGGAGTCGCTCCGAAATCAGCAACCGAAACAGCCGAAATGTTCTTCCAGCAATATAAGCAGAATTGCCTGGATATGAGTGCGTTTCTTAACTTTCAGCTTAAAGAGTTTGAAGGGAAAACTGTCGAGGAGATGAAATCGCTTGCTCAGGAACATTTTGAAACTTTCGTAAAAGATAAGATTTACGAACAAGGTCGCGAAGCTGTTGAAGCTGCACTTGCCACCGGCAAACCTGTCGCCCTTCTGACTGCTACCAATCGAATTCTGGCCACTCCTCTTGCCGAAAACTTCAACATTCCAACCGTTCTTGCCTTTGATGTAAAAAATGTGGATGGGAAATACCTTCCGGAACCTGCCGATGAAATCAGCCACGGAGCCGGAAAAATCGACTATGCGAAAGCATTCCTTGCTCAGTTCGGCATCGATATCAAAGAGTGTGCATATTATGGAGACAGTACGTCCGACATTCCAATTTTGAGTGCCGTAGGCTTCCCAAATCCAGTCAATCCATCCGACGAACTTAAAGCCACCGCAGAAGCAAATAACTGGCAAATTCTTAATTTCGTATAAGAAAAGTACCTTAAGGCGTTGACTAACAGGCAGTATGGAATTAATTTGCAGGCGGTAAAACTAAATTGACATCAATCTACAGGAGACAAAAATGTCAACAAATACAGACAAAATCGGGGGAAACGAGTCTCAAACCACGCGTATTCCGCGTCCAAAACTGAGTCAGGTTCCAAAAATTGAAAAGCCGACAATTCCCTCGGCAAAAACTGAGACTGCGAAAGTTGAAAAGCCTGTGGTAAATCCGTTGGGGGGAATGCCTAAGAAAGAGCGTAAAACTGATACAGTTCAGCTAAAAGTAATTAAAGATGCGAAAACGCCGACGATTCAACTTCGTCCGCCCGTACCTACTCCGACAACTTCAATGCGTCCGCCAATGCCTAAAAGCACAACAGACTCTCTACCTAGAGCATCTGCTACAGATAAACTGGCTGACGGGACGGCTAAAATCGCTGACGGAACCGCAAAAGTTTCTGATACAACTCCAATGACAGAGACTCCATCTGCGACAAAAACTGTTAAATTGAAAGGTTCAGTTTCAAAGCCTAAAGCGGCTCCTGTTAAAGAAGCTCCTTCTGCAACTAAAACGGTTAAGCTGAAAGCTACACCTAAGGCTACAGTGAAACCTGTTCAAGAAGATAAGACTGTTAAGATGAAAGCGATGCCGGATATGTCTACCGGAGCTGATATGACCGAAACTTCTATCGTGCCTCCAATGCCTTATGAGGATGAGGAGGAAACAGCCGGAATCTTCACAACCCTAATGAATTTGGCTTCAGTAGCCTGTGTTTCAGCGGGTCTGTACTTCTGCTACGAAAGCCTTGTAGCTCTAGAATACTTCTAGAAATTAAAGCTTATATAAGTCCCAATCGAAAGGTTGGGGCTTTTTTTGTGTCCAAAAACTTTGAAATGCACAGACAAAACAGCACTAACTTGATAGCGTTTTGATGATAACTTCTTATATTACAGCGAATTTTATATAAATAACAAATAAATCATGGAGTCAAAAATGAATCCTTTTATTATAGATGGTAGAAAAATTTCTGCGGAAGTTAACGACGAAACGGCTCAGGCTGTTGCAGAACTGAAAGAGCAGCACGGTGTAACTCCGGGTTTGGCTGTTTTACGTGTTGGAGAAGATCCTGCATCAAAGGTTTATGTCGGCATGAAGGTTAAAAAATGTGAACAACTGGGTATTCACTCTGTGCTAAAGGTGCTTCCTGAGACTATTACACAGGAAGAACTTCTTGCTCAGGTTAACGAACTAAACAACGATGACAAAGTCCACGGTATTCTTGTTCAGCTTCCACTTCCATCACACCTTAATGAAGATGAAGTGATTGATACAATTGATCCTAAAAAAGATGTAGACTGTTTTCATCCGACAAATGTCGGTAAAATGCTGATTGGCGATCAGGACGGCTTTTTTCCTTGTACGCCACACGGTGTTCAGGTTCTTCTTGAGAGAAGCAACATTGACACTACCGGAAAACACGCAGTTGTAATCGGCCGTTCGAACATTGTCGGAAAACCGATGGCGGCGCTTCTGGTTCAGAAAGCAAAAGGTGCAAACGCCACCGTAACAATCTGTCACTCCCGTACTCCGAATATCGCTGAACTTACTCAGCAGGCTGACATCATTGTAGCAGCAATCGGAAAACCTCACTTTGTGACAGCTGGCATGGTGAAAGACGGCGCAGTGGTTGTAGATGTGGGAATTAACCGCGTTGATGATGACACAGCACCACGCGGCTACAAACTTGTCGGTGATGTAGACTATGATAACGTTGCTCCAAAATGTTCGGCAATTACGCCTGTTCCTGGTGGAGTCGGCCCAATGACCATTGCAATGCTGATGAAAAACACCGTAAAAGCTGCGAAATCGATTAACAATATCTAATATCATTATGATTCGAAAAAGCGTTCATCCCCACGTTCATAAAATTATTCACATTCTGAAAGATCACGGTTTTCAAGGCTTTCTAGTCGGTGGAGCCGTTCGTGACCTTCTTCTCGGCGACCAGCCGAAAGATTACGACCTTTCAACCAATGCGACACCCGAAGAACTGAAAAAGACTTTTGGGAGACAGGCTCGAATTATCGGCCGTCGTTTCCGTCTTGTTCACATCTGTTTTGGACGTGAAGTTTATGAAGTCAGTACTTTTCGTCGTAAACCGTCTTCTACGGAAAGGCAGGGGCGAAAAGATGACGATGGGGTGATGCTTTGGCGGGACAATGAGTTCGGAACTTTAGAAGAAGATGCATTTCGCCGTGACTTTACGGTGAATGCTCTTTTTTATGATCCGATTACCGACTCAATCGAAGACCTTGTCGGTGGACGCCCCGATATGGACAATGAACTTGTACGAGCAATTGGAACTCCTGAAGAACGTGTTTTAGAAGATCCAGTTCGAATGATTCGCGCTATCAAACTAATGGCGCAGTACGGTTTTAAACTTGAAGCGGAACTGGAAACCGCAATTCGTAAAAATGCGTCACAGATTTCTCTGGCCTCAAAAGCCCGCCTTTTCGAAGAAATTCTAAAAATCATGAACAAACCGTACTCGTTCAAAACCTTCGATCTGCTTCATGATTTCGGCATTCTCAAACATATTATGCCCGGTCTTGATTACGAATGGCAGTATGAAAACAAACATATTGTGCAGAAAATGCTTCAAGTTCGTGATGACCGAAAGATAAACTGTAACTTCTATTCAAACTCACGAGTTCTGGCACTAGCGACAATCTGTTTTGAACCGCTTCGTCAGCTGGCTCGAATTCATACCGATTCCGAAGAAGAAATCTGGAAGTTTAAAGACAGTGTCGATTCTCTAGTCAGAAAAGCGACTTTTGACTTTTTTCACGGCGTCGTTATTCCAAAATTTGTACGCACACGCCTGACAGGAATTATCAATCTTATTCCACGATTCATGATGACAAAAAAGCGTGCGATCCTTCTAAATCATAAAGATTATTACTATGCGAGAGAACTGTTTCTTGTTTGGCTAATTGCAACTGATGGAGACCTGTCAATTTTAGATAGATGGCCGAAAAAGCGCCTAGAACAGACTCCTCACCATAACAAGAAAAGTCATCCGAAACGCCGCAGACGCCGTCGCCCGAAACACCAGGGCCTTTCAAAGTAATGGACATAATTTTCGATTTAATAGAAAGTACTGAATCCACTGCGGAGTTTCAGCGACTTTTTCATGGACGCGGCGAATCCTATCTCGGATTAGAGTTCATCACCATTGATTCAATCGACAAAATTCTAAGCGTTGCCTTCTATTCAGAACCCGAAACCGGTTTTGAAACTGAATTCATTAGTCGCCTTAAGTCCACAGTTGATGGAAAACAGTGGAACTGCATTGTGATTCAGAAACGTTTCCTTCAAGGTTTTCCAAGTGAAGTGATTTACGGCGAACTTCCCGAAGAACCTTTTGCTCTGGAAAACGGACTGAAGTATTCGCTAAACCTGTCGGCAAACCGTAATTCCGGTTTCTTTCCTGATATGTTAATCGGACGCGAATTTATACGGAATCAGGCAAAAGGAAAACGCGTTCTAAACCTATTTTCATACACCTGCTCTTTTTCGGTTGTGGCGATCGCAGGAGGCGCTGAAAAGGTAGTTAATGTCGATATGAGCAAAGGTGCACTTTCAACGGGGCGTAAGAATCACCATCTAAACGACATCTCCACAGAAAATGTTCAGTTTATGCCTTATAACATTTTGAAATCGTGGAATAGGATCAAAAAAGCCGGCCCGTACGATATTATCATCATCGATCCACCGACTTTCCAGAAAGGAAGTTTTGCGGCATCAAAAGATTATGTAAAAATCGTTCGCCGTCTTTCTGAGCTCACAGCCGAAAAGGCAACCGTGCTTGCCGCCTTAAACAGTCCGCACCACGATTGCCAGTTTCTAAAAGATATTTTTGCAGAAAACGCCCCGGAGCTCAAGTTCGTTAAACGTTTGCCGAATTCGCCTCAATTTCCGTCAAAAGATGAAGAACGTGCGCTAAAGAACCTAATATACGAGAAGTTATAGTTCCGATTCTACAGGAAGAAGGCGCATTAAGGACACTAAAAATCGATCCCACCAGCTACTTCCCGGTTCTTTGTGAAAAACTTTTTCCTCACCTTCAACCTGTCTGGTCCAGACAATATCACCGTCTTCAAGTGTAAGTTTATAGGCAATTTTACAGATATTTTCATCAAAGTTGGATGCAATATCATTCGCCATCTCCGGCGACACAATCACAACACCAATCTCGGTATTTTCATGAACCGAACGCGGGTCTAGATTCAGTGATCCGATAAACGTTTCTTCACGGTCAATAACAAAGAATTTTGCATGTAAACTTGCCGATGAACTACCGACTCCTGAACGTTTTTTGTGGAGTTTCAACTTTTTGACATCCTCGCCGTTCGCCGCATTCCTGTCGGCTTCATAAAGTTCCACCCCTCCTTCTAGTAAATCTTTTCGATAACGCGAATAACCTGAGTGAACAATTTTAACATCATTCGACATCAAAGAGTTCGTTAAAATCTTCACTTTCACACCCTTTTTCACCAACCCGGTTAAATAATCAACTCCTTCACTCTTCGGGACAAAGTACGGCGACACAATCACCAACTCTTTTGAGATTTTGTTAAAATAAGGCTCCAATTTCACAGAAAGTTTGTATTCACCTTTCGAACGATCACTAACTATTTTTCTCGGGTCATCATAAAGCACAACGGATTTACCTTTGTAAATCTTTTTACTTCTTCGATCCACCAAATCGAGGATTCGGCTATCGCGCAGTGCAACCGCGTATTTTGACTCCCTATTTTCAGTGCGGAACTTTTCAATAGTTTTATTTACATCCTCAAAATCCTTCTCAGTTCCCCTATATTCAGTCAACAGCTCGACAGGATACGACACCTCACAATTCCAGTATTTATCAAAGCTACCCGAAACTTCCTGCACAGATTTACCGCTCACAATCACATCCAAATCACCAAAAGCCACATCTGGATCAGCACCGAAGTAAACATCTCCGATATTTCGGCCGCCAAGAATTGATATACTACCATCTACGGTAATCGACTTATTGTGCATTCTACGCGTGATATCGCCAAACTGTGTCACAAACTGCGTTGCTCTTATCTTCCCGCGTGTAAACGGATTAAATATTCTTATACTGAAATTAGGATGAGAACTCAGAATTGCCATACCCTTATCCTTTCCAGCCAAATCCATATCATCCACAAGCAGTCTTACTCTCACGCCTCGGTTTGCGGCTTTCCACAAAGACGATGTCATTATCGAGCCGCTCAAATCAGAATGATAAAGGTAATATTGCAGGTCGATACTTTGCTCTGCTGACGAAATTAAAGCAAGCCGTGCCGCCAACGCATCCACGCCGTCATCAAGAAGAACAAATAGTGCGTCGTCTTTTCCTATTTTATTATCTGCTCGTAGGGTTGTAATTCCTTTCCTAATTCTGCTGTCCTGTTTAGGCACCAACGCATAAGTGGGCTCTGCTCTATTCTCCGGTAAAGTAGCGCAACCCACTGTAAAAAAGAGGCCTCCAAACAAAAACAGTTTTATACATTTTGACATTCAATTCACCTCAGCTGATGTTCTTTTTTATACAAAGAAAATGTAACGAAAAGAGTTATTTGTACGATTATTTGAACCTAATACCAGTAGCTGTCATTTTTGAGATTGCAAAAATTAAAAATGTCTCAAATCTTAAATAGCGGACAATTGATTAGAAATGTGGTCAAAAAAATGTACGTTTCTGAGTAAATAAATCTACAAGGAGTCCAAAATGAATAAACTTAATGTTACACTACTTTCATGGTTATGCCTTACTGCATGCCAACTTGTCCATGCAGTTGATGCCCGAATCATTCTACCAAAACCAACAGAATTTAAGCGTATTGTAAACGAGAAGAACAAAGGGGTTAACTTCTCATTCTACAACGAAACTGTTCTGCTGTACGAAGAAAAAAATGAAGATGCAAGAGCCATTGTTGAACTGATCGGTTCCAGTTTGAAAACTTCAATGGGTTACGAGCTTAAACTTAAAGAGTTCGATTCAGGATTCTTTTTCAGTGACAAACGTCCAGACAGCAGCATTCTTTTCACCAATGATAAAGCAACCGAAGCTCTTGGCAATGAAGGTTATAAAATCCTCGTTGAAAAACACCTTATCACTGTAACTGCAAACACCTATGCCGGCTTCTTTAATGCCACACAAACCATCCGTCAACTTCTTCCAAAAGAGACAGAAAGTAAGAGCAAAGTAGACAGAAAATGGAACATACCAGCCTGCAAAATCAAAGATATTCCTGCCGAAGACTGGCGTGCCTGTCAGCTTGACTGTGCAACAAACTATCAATCAGTTGAAACAATCAAAGAGTTTATCACCACAATTTCACGATATAAACTGAATACAATGTACTGGACTGTGACTGGAAACGGCGGCTGGAGAATCGAAAGCAAAAAGTATCCAAAACTTAATGCCGATAAATTTTACACAAAAGCGGATATTGACGAAGTCATCAGCTATGCAAAAGCTCGTAACGTAAAAGTCATTCCAAATATCGAGCTATTGAACAACTCAGCCGCTGTCCTAAAAGTATATCCTCAATTACTTTGCAAACCGGCTGCTAAGGATCAGGATTTCTACTGTATCGGCCAGGAAAAAACTGCGGCCTTTTTGGAAGACATCACAAAAGAGGTTGATCAACTTTTTCCTGATGGAGTGATTATGATTGACACAGATAAACAGACAAGTACATGGAAAAAGTGCAAACACTGTCAGGAGGCACTCGAAGATGAAGGCCTAATGTCATATTCAAAGCTGGCAGACAACTTCATTCAACGTATCACTGCGAACTTTGGAGACCGTAAAAAAATTCTTAATACCTCTTTTTATATGGCGTTCAACATTACCAACCAAACTGTTGCAAAATCATACAACGGTTGGACTGGCCACGCTAAAAACCTCTTTAACCCGGGACTGCCGACCAATTCACTACTTGCATACATTCCTACAGCAAACATTACCGACTCTGACCAACTGCACGAAGCAATTCTGCCAAATCTAATCGCCTTCTCTGAACGCTTTTGGACAAAGGATAGAAACTTCGAAAGCTTTAAACGCAGAATGAACTATTACTATCAACGTCTCGATTATGCTGGTGTAATCTACAAGGTTCCACAGCCTGAAACTGAAAGTAGTGAAATCAAACTGGTTGAAGGCGGCACCACATCTGTCAAATTTGCAAAGCCAGTTAACAACAACTTCTCAATCTACTACACAACTGACGGCACAGAGCCTTATGATGGTGCAGAGGTCTATTCTGGAGAAATAAAAGTTAATAAAGCAATGACGATAAAAGCCAAAACTATTTCCCAAAATGGAAAGGAAAGTGACACTACTTCGGTAAATATCATTATTACAAAATAGTTCATTCTAATTAGTGAGACACTCCAAAGTCGTACCCATAAATCGGGTGCGACTTTTTTATTTACCCTCAACTCGTTAAAAATAAATTGTAAAAAATAGCGTTTAAAGGTACGGTACGATCCGTTGAAAAATTTCACGGTATTTTTATAAGAGACAAAGTGACGAGAAACAAATGAAATATAAGTTTTCCACAGTTGAAAAGAGTATTATTGGAGGAGTGATCGCCATGCTGATTTTATTCAGCGGTATTACACTTTCCGTTTTCGTAACTGCTAAAGCCTCGTCAACCAATTTTGTCAAAGAGGAAATGCTTGATATTACGGCCCGACTGCAGGAGTCAGCAATTACAAACTTTATAAAAGACTTTGAAAAAATCTTCAACTACTCCTATGAAAAAATCATGGCAGAAGATGTTGAAAACTTCACTAACCTAGATCGCTACACAAAAGAATGGTCAAAACTGAAGTCAATCGAAAGAAATATCCACATGATTTTTTTCGCCAACGAAGAAGGTGAAATATTTACAATTCCAGAGTGGAAAGCGCCCGAATCCTTCGACCCAAGAATACGCCCTTGGTACCTCCCTGCAAAGCTTAACCCGGACAAACTTAACATAGAATATTATAACTCAAAATCATGTGGCAAAAACCTTTACTCAATGTCACGTGCCGTCACCGATAAAAATGGTCAATTCATCGGTGTGTTCTCTGTAGACATTGCCCTTGATTCGCTAAAATCACAAATTCAGGACCTCACAAAGAACTCCATACTTAAAGTCTACATCCTTGAAGATAATCGGGTCATTGCAACTGATGAACAGACCAATGTGATGATCTCAGAACTCAAAGAAAGCCGAACCATTTCCAAGATAACCTCTTCCATAGAAGCAGTTACCCATCTACCGGAACAAGGCGGTTTCTGGGTAAAAAGAACACTTGCATACCCCGAAAACTGGCAGATTATTGTTAATATCAGTGATGCCAAAATTCGTAATAGAACTCAGTGCATTCTACAAATCACATACGTAATTCTATTAATTCAACTTGTTGCCGGCCTATTCTTTATAAGGTTTGTATTGACCACACTGCGCCGGCAAGTTGTTGCAATTCATGACACACTCGCGGCGTCATTAGCCAGAGCAAAAGGGAAGTCAACCTATAATACCCTTTCAAAAGGCGAAGAAGTTTATCACGGAATCTACTCCAGAATTTCAGAACACAACCGTGTCCTTCAAGAAACACAGGAAAAAGTAGATATAGATGATCTCACACAAAGCTACTCTCGCCACGCCTATCATCGAGACATGCGACAACTTCTTGAAGAGCATCAATCGTTTTTTCACATCATACTCGATTTTGATGGTTTCAAAGCAATCAACGATACACTAGGGCATTCTACTGGCGATGAGCTGTTAAAGTACTTCTCTTCATTTATACTCATAAACATTCGTAAAGATGACAAGCTATACCGTTACGGTGGTGACGAGTTTGTAATGGTTTGTGATGGAAAGGACATGGAATCTGTTGAAAAAAGAATTTTCCAGCTGACAAGACGTTTCAACAAACAGTTGAAAAAAGACCTGTCGATCGACGTAACTGTCAGCTATGGAATCGCCTTTTGCAATGGAACAGAAGAGCTTGCCGAACTGATAAATGCCTGTGACGAAGAACTATATCAGCGAAAAAGACAAAAGAAAAACAGTTAGTTATTCCGCGACAGTTAGAAGAGTGACTTCTTTAAGTTATCTTAAGGCACAATTCTACTAAGAAACATTAAACAAGGAATAACTATGAACAACAATTACAACACACCACCCGATCCCACAGAATTCATAAAAAAGATTTTTAAAAGCGGCATTATCTTCCCATTAGTCGCCTTCTTTTTTGTCGTCGTCCTACTACTTGTCACCTGCCGTTTCGGAGAAATCAGTGGAGAACAAGTCGGCGTACTTCTAAACAAACTCAATGGAGAAATGGAAGTCATCACTCAATCGGGTGTAAAAATCTACAACGGAATCCTTTCCGAATTCTACACACTGGATAAAACCAGAAACACGCTTCAAATGACCGAACTTCGCAACCAAGGTGACAGAAAAGGATCTGACAACCTGAAAATCAAAACGGTTGACGGATCAGATGTTTACATCGACATCAAAGCCGAATACGAAATCATTCCTGAAAAAGCTGACATCGTACTGAAAAGCTCCGGACCGGGTGAAACCTTCAAGAAGAAATGGATGCGCGACTATGTACGTGCAACCTGTCGTAACTTTCTCGGAGAGTTGACAACGGAGGAATTTTACAATGCCGGCAAACGTTTTGCCAAAGTAAATTTAGCCAAAAAAGAGGTTAATGATAAACTTCTTGATTTCGGTCTTCGTCTAACCACATTGACCATTCCAAGAAACCCGCGTTTCTACAAAGAGTACGAAGAAGCAATCCGTACAAAGAAAAATGAAGATCAGGCGGTTCAAGAAGAACGTTCAAAAGCAAATGCGGCAGAACAGGAAAAACTGCAAAGAATTGTAACCGAGAAAAACATCACCAATGTCACCATCAAGAAGTTCGAAGGTGACATGGAGAAAATCATCATCCGCGCCAAAGCTGACGCAGAAAAAGTGAAAAAAGAGGCCGAAGCCTACTACAACCGCGTCACAATTGAAGCCGAAGCAAACTACTATCAGATGGAGAAAACCGCTAAAGCAATTATCGCCAAGAAAAGTGCCGAAGCAAAAGGTATTGAAGAGATGAAAAAAGCGCTCGAAGGCGAAGGTGGCAAAAACATGGTCATGCTAGAATATGCCAAGAACCTCAGAACCATCTCAATTGACGGACAACCTGTACAAATCTCAGGTGACCTTGAACGCTTCCAACACAACAAAGGCGCCGTCCTTCCACAAAAATAGAAAAAATAAAGGAACTTAAAATATGAAATTTATCAGACTTATCTCATTTCTAATCGTCTTCTCGATTATCATGATGTGGATTGGCATCACCTTCTTCACCATTCACATCCCCGCTGGACAAACCGGCGTCCGTACCATTCAATACGCCCTAATCGGTGAAAAAGGTGTGCAGCAGGAAGACTTCGGGCCAGGCTGGCATCGCGCCCTTCCTATGGTTGATAAATGGGTCACTTACGACTCTACAGTTCAAACTCTGGAAATGAGTGACAAAGCCCGCAACGGTCAGTCCTCCATTCAAGTACGTTCTAGTGATGGTTATCAGATTTACGTAGATGTAACCGTAAAATACCGCATCCTACCTGGGCAGGTTCACAAACTTTATCAGGATGCCGGTCGCGGAGACAAATACCATAACCTCACCAAAACAGATACAGAAAACTTCTGTATGACCCGCCTTGGTGGCATGAACACCGAAGACTTCTACAACCCAAGTCAAAGAAGAACTGCTGAACAGGAAATCAAAACGCTTCTGAGTGAAAGTCTTGCCAAAAAATATATTGAAGTAATCGATGTGTTAGTTCGTGATGTCCGCTTTGATGAAAGTTATGAAGAAAAGATTCGTAACAAGAAATTAGCAGATCAACGTGTTGAACTTAACAAGTCCAAAGCAAAAGCTGAAGAGATGCGTGGTAAAACTCAGGTGATTGTCGCTGAAACTGCGAAAAAACTGAATATCATTCAGCAGGAACGCGAACAGATGAAAATTGAGATGAAAGCGAAAGCCGATTTGAAAATGACCACAATTCGCGCCGAAGCAAACCGTTATGTGATCGAGAAACGTGCCGACGCCGACCTAAAAGCCGCCGAGCTAAACGCAAAAGGTACACTGGCAATTAAGCAGGCAGAAGCCGAAGGTGAGAAACTCCGTAACAACGCCATGCGAGGAGTCGGAGGACGCACAATTGTCGCACTCGAAGCAGCTAAAAATCTAAAGCTGAAAAACGTCACAATTTCGACGCTGGAGACCGACATTCTAAATGTAGAAGCCATGGCCGAAAAGCTAGGCGTGGAATCGAAATAGTCAAAGCTCTGGATAAATGCGAGGAGTGAGAAGATAGTAGATAGAAGTAAGCTATTCACTTTTCGTTGATGAAATACGAGGAGTGAGGAGACAGAAGTAAACTATTCACTTTTCACTCTTCATTATTCACTTTTTAAACGTCCAACATCGAACGCTGAACTTTTAACGTTGAACAATCATTAGTTCGAAGTTCAGCGTTGAATGTTCAAAGTTCAAGCACCGGGACGAATAACAAAACTCGGAACACCTTAAAATAACTGGACACGAACTCCCAGAAAAAAGTGTCCACTAATAAGTTGTTAGACAAATAAAATGGAATGAAAATGTATCAATTTTCTGGAAAACTAAAATTTGAAGATTCACAGTGGGCAAAGCTAAATAAAACTGATAAAACTAATCCTATCACTGTAATTAGGATTTTTTGCATAGCACTGGTCATAAGCTCAATATTTGGTAGTCAAGCATTAATAATAACTTCAATAATTTCATGTATTTTTATTCCCATTTTCATTTTTGTACCAAAGAACGTTGAAAAGAAACACAAGAAATTACATGAAGAATATGAAATACAACAAAATGGATATGTTTCTACAGAACATATTTGTCTTAAACCACACAAGTTTGTTATTACAATAATTGATTGGAGATACATCGTAAAATACGATATTGAAAACAAAATAATAAATTTATATCACGAAAAAGGACAAGCTTTTTCATTACCAGTTTATTTCTTTTCATCAGAACAGGAATTCAACAAAGCTGTAGAAATAATAAAACAAAAAAATGTCTAAAAAGGCGCTGTTCCAGACTCCTTATGCCCGCGCTCATTCTTCGCTTAGCATAAATCGCAGGTAAGCTTAATCGTTAGCAAAAGAAAATATGAAAGAATCTTTAATGACAATTTTGATGTGTGCTTTACTTGCTATAGTGGTCATTTCACCACTTCTACATTTGTGGCTTGATCATAACTATAATAAGGGGCTGAAAAATATTATTAATTTAATCAGAGATGATTTTCCAGATTTATACAAGAAACTTGGAAAACCTAGACCTTTCAAGCCAGACTCTCATGAAAAAATCTTACTATTTATAGATACACCAAGTAACACTAAACTTGATTACGAACTAGATCGTAAAATTAGTTTTTTCAAAAGGATAAGAATAGTTAGAAATGCTTTTAAATACCTAATAAAACTATTAACATTTAAATAAAATCAACTAACAAAGCGCTGGTGTGAAATCGCTCGAAGTCTACGCTTATCTACCTGCTCGTCGCACACCTCAAGCGTTAGTTCCACATAAAAGGAGAAATGAAATGAATATTTGTCTAATGATATCATTATTTAATTTAGCTTGGTTAGCATTTATAATTGGCGCTCCAACTAAGTGGGGCGACTTGGTAGAAAAAGAGAATGGTTACTGGGTTAAGAAAGGAATCTTTAAAACTTCAACTGCAAACAAAATGATAAAATTCGAAAAAGGTAAAGGACTTAAATTCCTTATAATGTTTCCAATTGCAATATATTTACTTGCTTCACTTTACATAAAATAAAGAACTAACATCTATTAAGCCTTCCT